>DASZYY010000110.1:0-2401 GCA_035545175.1 Mycobacteriales bacterium | reverse complement strand
CCCGGCCTCGTTGATGTCGAGGGCCAGCACCTGTGCGCCCTCCTCGGCCAGCCGGAGTACGGTCGCCCGGCCGATCCCGGAACCCGCCCCGGTGACCAACGCCACCTTGCCGTCGAACCTGCTCACAGCTTCACTCCCAGTTTCTCGAAGTACTCGTAGCCACCCTCGCGCGGCGCGATGAACAGGCCGTTGGCCTCGGTGAGCAGCTCTCCGTCGAGGTGACACGTGCCGCGGATGAACCGCTTGCGGCCCTCGATCCGGTCGATCCAGCCCCGCAGCTCGAGCTCGCGGTTGAGCGGGGTGGGCCGGCGGTAGTCGACGTGCAGGTACGCCGTGAACCCCGGCTGGCGTTGCACGAACCCGAGCATCTCGTCGAACATCGCCGCGACGAACCCGCCGTGGCAGTGGCCGGGCGGCCCCTCGTAGGCCGGGCCGAACGTCACGGTTCCTTCCATGTGGTACTCGCCGGGTCCGTCATCGACGATCCACATGTGCAGCGGTGGCGCGATCGGGTTCGCCATTCCCGACAGTGGGCTGTGGTTGACGAAGTCGCGGGGCTGCAGGCCGGCCTCGCTGATCTCCCACGACTTGGATCGCTGCGGCAGGCCGTCGAGGGAGTCGGCGAACTGGTTGGCGGCCTCGGCGGCGCGGTCGAGCTGATCGGCGGGCGGCCGTACGACGACCAGCCGGGCGATGATCCGGCGCATCGCGTCGGCGAGCCGCTGCGCGGCCGCCTTGTCGGCGTCCAGCTGTACGTCGTCCAAGACTCAGTCCTTGAAGTCCGGCGGGCGCTTCTCTTTGCGCGCCGTGATCGCCTCTTCGAAGTTACGCGTCGTGAGTCGCACGTAGAGCTGGGACAGTCCCTCGTTGCGCATGTGTGTCGACAGGCTCCCGCCGTCGAGGCTCGCGGCCAGCATGCGCTTGGTCAGCTCCATGCCGGGCCGGCTGAACCCGGCGATCCGCTCCGCGAGGTCGTAGCAGGTGTCGAGCAGCTCGGCGTCGGCGGCGGTGTGTGAGGCGAGCCCGATCGTCTTGGCCTCGCCGGCATCCACGTCGCGTCCGGTGAGCATGATGTCGGCCGCCCGGACCGCTCCTACCGCGCGAGGAAGCAGGTAGGACAGGCCGAGCTCGGTCGCGGTGAGGCCGTTGTTGATCCCGGCGGCGCGGAAGTACGCCGACTCGGCTGCCACCACCAGGTCGCAGGCAAGCGCGAGGCAGAAGCCGCCGCCGATCGCCGGGCCGTTGACCGCGGCGATCACCGGCTGGTGCATCGAACGCACTGTCGTGATGACGCGTTCGAGCAGCTCCATCGACCGCAACGCGATCGTCGGAAGGGTCAGGCCCTCGATGTCCGGCACCCGCCCCGGGTTCTCGAGGTCCGCCCCGGAGCAGAAGGCGCCGCCGGCACCGGTCAGCACGACGGCGCGCACATCGTTGTCGGCGCTGACCGACTCGAGCGTCTCCCGCAACGGGATCATGACGTCGAACGCCATCGCGTTCATGCGCTCCGGGCGGTTGAGCGTGACGAGCGCGATGTGCGGCCGGGGCCGCTCGACCGAGACGAAGTCGGTCACTGGGTGATGGCCACGCGTCAGCCGCTGAGCGGAGTGTCGGTGAGGCCGATGACCGACGAGCACCTGGTGGCGGTGCGGGAGGCGAACCGCCAGCCGTCGGCAGTCTCGACGAACTCGTCGTCGTACCAGAGGCTGATCAGCCAGGCCTGCTGCGTGCCGTCCGGCTGCGTCATGACCATCGGGTTGTGGCAGGAGGTGCGCGCCGTCGCGGTGTGCGCGTTGAGCGTGATCAACGGCAGGCCCATCATGTGCTGGGTCCGCGCGAACAGTGACAGGTTCCCCTTGAGGAACTCCTTCATCTCGGCAAGACCGGCATCCGGACCGCCGAAGCTCGAGAAGTCCAGATGCGCGTCGGCGGTGAACAGCGCGTCAAGGGCGTCGAGGTCCTGGTTGTCCACGAGCACGGGGTACTGCGCGATGAGGTGCTGGATCGCGAGGGTGTCCGCGACCGCCTCGAGGTTGATGTGCGCCACGTCCTAGATCCCCTCCGCCATCGCCGTCTTCTTCGCCCACGCGTAGTCGGGCTTGCCTGCGGGTGTCCGTTCGACCTTGTCGACGATGACGAGTGCGCGCGGCAGCTTGTAGCCGGCGAGCTGGGCACGCGCGTGCTCCTGAAGCGCCTCCAGCGTCGGCGTGGCACCAGGTGCTGCAGCGACCACGGCCACGACCTGCTCTCCCCATCGTTCGTCCGGGATGCCGACGACGATCACGTCGGCGACGGCCTCATTCGTCATCAGGGCCGTCTCGACCTCTTCGGGGTAGACCTTCTCACCGCCGGTGTTGATCGAGGTGGATCCACGGCCGAGGAGGACGACGGTGCCGTCGGC
>DASZYY010000109.1:0-14530 GCA_035545175.1 Mycobacteriales bacterium | reverse complement strand
GTCGTCGACGATCGCCTTGCGCTGGTCCGGGTGCTGCGCGAGCAGCGAGCCCATCCACCCGATCAACCGTGTCGTCGTCTCGTTGCCGGCCCCGGCGACGACCGCGACGTAGGTCAGCACCTCCTGCCGGGTGAGCTTGCGGGTCACGCCGTTCTCGTCCTCGAACTCGGCGTTGAGCAGGTCCGTCATGAGGTCGTTGGACGGGTTCTTCATCCGCCAGTCGATGTAGTCGGCGAAGATGTCGCCCTCGGCGAACGACGTGTCCTTCACGACCATCTGCTCGCCGGCGCGGGTGCGCAGGTTGTTGTCGACGTTCGCGCGGACCGCCGCCGTGTCCGCTTCCGGGATTCCCAGCAGCATTCCGATCACCTTGCCCGGCATCTGCGCGCCGAGCTCTTCGATCAGGTCGAACCGCTTCTCACCCACCAGCGGGTCGAGGTGCTGCGCGCAGTAGGCGCGTATCTGCGGCTCGATCGCGGCGATGCGCCGAGGAGTGAAGACCCGCACCAGCAGGTTGCGGTGGATGTCGTGCACCGGCGGGTCTTCCATGATCAAGGTGCCCGACGGCAGGTCGAGGTTGGCCTTGATCAGCTCGATGATGACGCCCTTGCCGGAGTTGAAGGTCTCCCAGTCCGGCAACCCCTTCGAGATGTCCGCGTGACGGCTCAGCGCGTAGAAGTCGTACTTCTCGTTGTAGTAGAGCGGCGCCTCATCGCGCAGCCGCTTCCACATCGGGTACGGATCAGCGGCGAGCTCGACGTCGTACGGGTCGTAGTACGGCGGGGCGTCCGTCGCGGTCGTCACTGCGTCACCTTTCGGCGGATTCGGGATTGATGTCAGAAGTCTGGCGCGAATCTACCGCCCCGGCAACCGGCGGGCTGCTAGCCTGGTTCACATCGGGCGGTGCACTTCACCACCCACTCCCGCGGGCGAGCCGCCCGTGAGGTCGCAGCAGAAAACGTTCCCGGTAGTTCGGTGAGCCTCTTCGCGGCCTAACCGAACACCCTGACCGGAGAACACTCATGCCTGCCCCCGCACGTCCACGCCGTGCTGCCTCGGCGCAGCCGCGCCATGCTGCCTCCAACCGGCGCAGCCGCACCCAGAGCCGCCGTCCGAAGCCCAAGACGCAACGCGCGCCTGCCCAGCCGCAACCCTCCGAGCTCGACCGCATGCTCGACGAGGCGCTCGCCCGCCCGGAGCCCGAAGCGGCGTCGTTCGCCGAGCTAGGCCTTCCCCCGGCGTTGGTCACCGCGCTCGCCCGGCGCGGCATCAACGCACCGTTCGCGATCCAGGGACGCGCGCTGCCCGACGGCTTGGCCGGCCGCGACGTGCTCGGCCGCGCGCAGACCGGCTCGGGCAAGACCCTCGCTTTCGGCCTGCCGATGATCGCCCGCCTCGCCGGGACCCGATCGAACGTTCAGCGTCCGCGAGGACTCGTAATGGTGCCGACCCGTGAGCTCGCGATGCAGGTCGCAGACGCGCTTCGCCCGCTCGGCGACGCGATGGGCCTGCGCATGGTCGCGGTGTTCGGCGGCGCGCCGTACGGCGGACAGATCAACGCGCTCGACCGCGGCGTCGACATCGTGGTGGCGACGCCCGGGCGACTGATCGACTTGATCGACCGGCGTGCCTGCAGCCTCTCCGAGGTGAAGGTGGCGGTGCTCGATGAGGCTGACCACATGGCCGACCTCGGCTTCCTGCCCGCGATGATCCGGTTGCTCGACGACGTCCCCGCCGACGGTCAGCGACTGCTCTTCTCGGCAACGCTCGACCGTGGTGTCGACAAGCTGGTGAAGGCCTACCTGAAGAACCCGGCCGTGCACGCCGTGGCCCCGGCCGCATCGCCGGTCGAGGCGATGGACCACCACGTCTTCCTGCTCGACCACGCGGACAAGGTCGCGGTCGCGGCTGAGATCGCCGCGCGGCCCGCTCGGACCCTGATGTTCGTGCGCACCAAGCACGGCGCCGACCGGCTCGCGAAGCAGCTCACCAAGCTCGGCGCGCCCGCCGGCGCGATTCACGGCAACCTCTCGCAGAACCAGCGGCAGCGAGCCCTCAGCGAGTTCTCGGTCGGCCACCCGCGGGTGCTCGTCGCGACGGACGTGGCGGCCCGCGGCATTCACGTCGACGACGTCGACCTGGTGGTGCACTTCGACCCGCCGAACGACTCGAAGGACTACCTGCACCGCTCCGGGCGCACCGCCCGCGCCGGCGCCAGCGGCACCGTCGTGTCGCTCGTCGTACCGGACCAGCGTCGAGTGGTCGAGCGCCTCCACCAGGACGCGAAGGTCACCTCGACGTCAGTTCCGGTGCGGCCCGGCCACGACGCGGTCCGCCAGATCGCCGAGTCGGGTGATCCGGTGCCGCCGCCACCGCCGCCCGCGCCGGCACGACGTCAGACCCGCCCCGCCCGGCCGAATCACCGCACCGGCGGCGGACGCCCTAGAAGCCGAGGTCGACGACCGGGCGCTCAAGCGGGTTGATGTTGAGCTCTCGGTGGGCCTTCAGCAGCTTCTTGCTGGTGCGGCCCTCGAGGTAGCCGTCGATCGTGCGGTGGAAGTTCGACAGGTGGCCCTCGATCTGCGCTGAGATCCGCATGTACTCGAACGACCGCGAGTGCAGTCCGAGCTGTTGCTTCGGCAGGTTCGAGAAGTCCTGCGTGGGGATCGGCGGCACCCGCGGATCGTCGTGCGCCCACCGCTCGGGAACGGGCAGCCTGGGCGGCTTCTTGCTCGCCGGATAGCGGGTCAGCGACCAGATCTCCATGAGCGTCTCCTCCGGCCCGAGCGGCCGGAAGCGGTACTGCGAGGCACTCGAGTACATGGGCAGGATGAAGAAGTGCGGGAAGCAGTAGACCATCGGCTCGGTGAAGCCGTCGGCCTCGATCTGGTTGAGGTCCGGGATCAGGTGCTTCTTGCTTCGATGCCACTTCACGACCGCCGCGTTGAACTCCCGCTCCCACGCGATCCGCGCTTCGACCGGGTCATGGGGCAGCGTCACCTTGGGCATCAGCCCTTCGGCGACCTTCACGTCGTTGGCGTGAACCATGCCGGCCATGCCCTCGCTCATCACCCGCAGGTACTCGAGCTCTGAGTCGAGGAACTTCGTAGCGTCGAACGGCTTGTTCTTCGCCGGGTAGCGGCCCGGCAGTCGCAGCTGCGGATGCGTCTCGAGCACGTGGTACTGCTCCATGAACGCTTCCTGCGCGAGCTTCCAGTTCACCGGCAGCCGGAAGGAGTACCACCACTCCGGGTGCATGTTCTCGAGCTGCCATGCATCCATGTACGTCGCGAACGGCTCGATGCTCTCGCGCAACGGGGGCGCCTTCGGATCGAGGTTGATCCACGCGCACCCGCCGTACGTGTCGCACCGCACCGGCTGAAGGCTGATGTCCTCCGGTGACATGTTGTGCGGCGAGAACGTGCTCGCCCGCGACACGAACGTGTTGGCGCCGTCCGTGCCGTAGCACCAGCCGTGGAACGGGCACGTGAAGCCGCTGGCGCAAGTGCCGGGAGCGTCGACGAGACGGACGCCGCGGTGGCGGCACACGTTGTGAAACGCCCGCACCGACATGTCCTCGCCACGGATGACGATGACCGACTGGTCGAGGATCTCGTAGGTGACGTAGTCGTTCGGGTTCGGGATCTCCTCGAGCCGGCACGCCATCTGCCACACCCGCGGCCACAGCTGCTCGGCCTCCATCGCGAAGAAGTCCGCGTCGTAGTACCGCTCTTTGCGGATCCGGTCGGGCACGTCCATCGCGAACGGCACGGTCCCCGTCTTCTTGGTTGGCATCTCGTCCCTTACCTACGCCACGTCTTCTCGGTGCTTGCCCTGACGAGATCCAACCTCGTCGATGACTTCCTGCGAGCGCTCGACGTCGAACTCGTTACCGCTTGCCCGCAGGTCGGCGAGCAGATCGGTGAGCTGCTGCCGCTGCTCCTGCGACAGCCCGATCCGCTCGTACACGCTGGTGTTGAGATCGTCGATCGCCGCCTCGACGATCTTCTTGCCGCGCGGCGTGATGACGGCAAGCGTCGTACGCGCGTCCGACGGGTGCGGCACGCGACGCACGAGCTTGTCGTTCTCCAGCCAGTCGATGATGTTCGTGACGGTGGCCGGGGGGATCCGCAACGTCTTGCTGATCCAGCTCAGCGTCATCGACGACTCCGGGTCGGTCGCCAGCCAGGTCAGGACCTCGTAGCGGGCGAAGGTGAGGTTGTGCCGCCGCATCACGCGGTTCACCTCGTCGGCGAGCAGCTGGTAGGAGCGCAGGACGGCCGTGAACACGGCCATCCCCGATGCCGCTTCGGGGTTCCAGTGCCGCAGCCAGACCTGCCGGGAGGCCTCGACGACGTCGAAGGGCGCCGGCTCGAAGCCGCCCGCACGTCGCGTGTTTCGTCGCTCAGGCACTCGCGCCTCCTACCGACTGAAGTGCCATTCCGATCACGCCCTGCGATTCGAGCTCGACGATCTCTTCGGCGCTGAGACCGATCTCGGCGAGTAGCTCGTTCGTGTGCTCGCCGAGCAGCGGCGCGTGTCGCTGGTGGCGAACCTCCGGCCCGCGTGAGAACCGCATCGGCAGCGTGCTGTACCTCGCCCGCGGCGCCACGGGGTGCTCGAGCGCCTCGAAGAAGCCCCTGGCGGCGAGCTGCGGCAGCTCGGGCTGGCGGTGCGGCTGCATCACCTTTGCGACCGGGACACCGGCACCCCACAGCAACTCCACGATCGAGTCGGCGGTCCGCTCACGACACCATCGCTCGAGCCGCTCGTCGATGCGGTCGTGCGCGCGGCGCCGAGCAGCAACACCATCGAGATCGGCGTCCTGCGCCCAGTCAGCGGCACCCACGACGTCGCACAGTGCCTTCCACTGGTCGTCGTCGGCGACGGCGATCGCAACCCAGGAGTCGTCGCGGCCGTCGTCGTCGGGCCCGGCGGCCTGGTAGACGTTCTGTGGCGCGGCACACGGCCCGCGGTTGCCGGAGCGTTCCAGCAGGACGCCGTACGCCGAATGCTCGATGACCTGCTCCGCGGCGATGTTGAGGGCCGCGTCGACCATCGCGGCCTCGACGAGGCTGCCCTCACCGGTCCGGTCGCGGTGGGCCAGCGCGATCTGCAGCCCGACGAGCGCGTGCAGCCCCGCGTTGGGGTCGCCGACGCAGTAGGGCTCGATCGGGAGCTTGTCCTCCGGACCGCTGAGCCATGTCAGGCCGGACGCGTCCTCGATGACGAAGGCGAACGCGGCGCTGTCGCGCCACGGCCCGTCGAGCCCGAAACCCGGCATCCGCACCATCACGAGGTCGGGGCGCACCTCGATGAGCGACTCGAAGCTCAACCCCAGCTGGTCGAGCACCCGCGGCGTGAAGTTCTCGACCACCACGTCGCAGGTCGCAACGACCTTGCGCAGCAGATCGAGTCCTACCGGGCGGCCGAGGTCGATCGTGAGGCTCTTCTTGTTCGTGTTGAGCGCCGAGAAGATCGGACCGCGCTCCCAATACTGGTCTTCGGACTGCGGCACTCCCCCGACCAGTCGCACGCCGTCCGGTCGCTTCGGTGACTCGAGGTGGATGACCTCGGCGCCGAGCATCGCGAGGATGTGCCCCACCAGCGGGCCTGCCCAGTAGGCGGTCATGTCGAGCACGCGCAACCCACTGAACGGAAGGTCGGCCGCCGCGTTGGGCTTGGGCTCCGCCGCGGGGTCTTCGACGACCGTCAGCCGGTACGGGGACCCGGGGTTCGTCGCGCCGTCGGTCGGGTTCGTGACGAACGTGCCGCGGTGCTGGAAGTGCTTGAACGTCTCGGCGTTGGCCCCGTTGACGACCGGCGCGTTGGGGATCCGGAACGCGGTGGCGAGATCGAGCAGCTCCTCAACACCGTGCTCGGCGATCCACGCGTCGATCGTCGGAGCAAGGGCGGACCGCTCGAGGAGCAGCTTGGGATCCTCGGTCCACTCAGGATGGCCCACCATCGCGCAGAAGTCGTACCACTGCTGCCCGGTGCCTACGCCGAGACCGACGAGGCCGTCACGCGCCGCCGCGACACCGGGCGTCGGAACGAAGCGCTTCTTGCGCATCGGCCGGCCCATCTGGTCGGTGAACGTCACCGGGTAGTAGGTGAGGCACAGCGCCAGGGTCTCCAGCATGGAGATGTCGACGAGCTCACGACCCCCGCGGCGAGCCGACGCCAACGACCCCACGGCCGCATAGACCCCGGCAAGCCACTCCCCGATCTGGCCCCCGACATAAGTCGGTGCCCGGTCCACCCAGCCACGACCCAGGCCGATCATCGCGCCGGACCACGCCTGCAGGGTGAACTCGGTTGCCGGCTTGTCCGACCACGGCCCGTCGAGGCCGAACGGCGTGATCGAGGTGACGGTCAGGTGTGGGTGCGAGCGCCGCAGCGACTCCGGCGACAACCCGGAGTACTCAGCGACCTCCGAGCCGCGCGACCACACCACGACGTCGGTGCCCTCGAGCAGATCGTTCACCGCGGCGAGGTTGTCCGACTCGTCGAGGTCGACGAACACCGTCTGCTGGCCGCCGTGCAGGAAGTTGAACAGCGCGCCGTTCGCGCCCGGTGGGATCTCGGTGCCGGAGGCGGTCCAGTCGCGCAGCGGATCGCCGTCGCCGCTCTCGACCTTCGTGACCTCGGCGCCGGCGTCGGAGAGCAGCTTGCTGCAGTAGGCGCCGGCAATCCAGGTCGACAGGTCGACGACCCGCAACCCGGCAAGCGGAAGCCCGTCACTCATTTCGACTCGGGCGCCTCGCGACCGGAGCGTGACAGCCGCCACTCCGGCGGGAACCGGTTGTCGTTGTTCTTCACCAGGTTGTTGACGCCTTGGTCCATCACCTTGCCGCCGAGCCCGGCCTCCCGGTTGTCGACGTCCTCACGCAGCGCGCCGGTCATCGACTCCATCCAGGCGCTGAGCATGCTGCCCATGTACTCGCCCTGGTGCTGCTTCATGATGTTGAAGAACACCTTCTGCATGAAGACCGTGTCGGTCGGGCGGGTGTAGGCACAGGCAAGTGCGTACTTCTCGACCTCGGCCTCGAGCTCTTCGCGCGGCACGACGCTGTTGACGAAGTTGCAGTCGTACATCTCCTGGGCGCTGAACGGCCGGCCGGTGAAGACCATCTCCTGGAACTTGCGCAGCCCCATCACCATCGCCCACTGCCACATCCGCGGGGCGTAGCCGACGTATCGGAAGGCAGGGTGTCCGAACAGCGCGTCGTCAGAAGAGATCACCAGGTCCGCGTCCGCGGCCTGGTAGAAGTGCCAGCCGTAGCAGTAGCCCTTGACCTCGAGGATGCTGATCTTCTTGAAGTCGGCGAGTGACCGGTTGCCCGACCGCGGGTCGGCGTACCAGTGCACCAGCGAGGCGCCGTTGCGGTAGTTGTGCCGTCCGGGCATCGTGACGTCGTCTGCGTCGGAGATGCCGAACTCCTCCTGCATCGCGACGCCGCCCTTGCGCTTCGCCATGAGCTCGTCGAGATCAGCGCCGGTGCCGAGATGGTCGCCGACCCCGCGAATGACGAGCACCTTCACGTCGTCGTCGAGGCTGGCTTTGAAGATCAGGTCCCCGTACCGCTTGCGCGCCCCGATCGTCGGCGCGTTGAGGTGGTCGGGGCGGTCGAAGGTGATCGTCGCGATCCGCGTCTCGGGGTCCTTGTCGTACCGGATGATCTCCTCGGGGTCCGGGAAGTCCTTCTCGCCGTCAGACACGGGTGCTCAGCCCTTCCGGAACGGGTTGGTCGACAGCAGCTCGGGACCGTCCGCGGTGATGACGACCGGCTCCTGGCCGTAGATCGCGCCGACCCCGGCTTCCCACACGTACGCCGTGAGGGCGAGCACCATGCCGGCCTCGAGCTTCTGGCCGGCCGCGGTGCGCCGCAGCGCACCCGTCACGAACGGCAGGTCGTTGCCGAGGCCCAGCCCGCGCGCGATCGGCACCGGCGGCGGAGTCGCGCCGGAGGCGTCGTATGCGTCGAGCAGCGCCGTCGCCGGCGCGCCGTCGCGGCAGGCCTCGATCAACCGATCCCACAGCTCGTCCCACTGCTGGCGCAGCTTGCGCGCGCCCGGCGGCAGGCCGCCGACCGACAGCGTCCGACCAAGCTCACCGACGTAGCCGTCGGCCATGAGTCCGGCGTCGAAGGCAACGAGGTCACCCACCGCGATCGCGGTGTCGCGACTGGCCTGCGACCAGTGCTGGTCGCGTCCGGTGATCCATGCAACGTCCTGGGTGGTCGGCGTGGTGACGCCGGCATCCGCCATCGCCTCCATGAACGTCGCGGTCAGCCGCCGTCCGGTCATGCCGGCACCCAGCGCCGCCTCCGCCGCCGCGAGCGAGTGCTCGGCGATACGAACCGCGGTGCGAATCGCGCGAACCTCTTCGGGCAGCTTGATCCGCCGCACGCCGGCCATCAGCTGCTCGCCATCGGCGATGTCGGCTTGCGGGAACGCCTGCCGGATCAGGCTGAGCGTCGAGGGCATCAAGCCATCCGTGGCGACCGTCCGTGCGGTCGCGGCGCCTTCCACCTGCGTCAGCCAGGCGAGCGTGTTCGCCCGGTTGAAGGTGATGCCGTGCAGGTTCTCGTGCGGGATGTCCTCCGGTACGCCTTCGTCCCAGGTGCTGACGATGTGGATCGAGCCGGTCGCGCGCTCGATGACACAGCCGGGACCGAACGGCCGCGAGCCGTTGATCCACAGCCGCGGAACACCCGCGACGTAGCGCGCATTCGGCTCACGACCGGCGATGAGGATGTCGATATCCGCGGCTTCCATCGCCTCGAGCACGCGCTCGCGGCGCGCGGCGCGCAGCTCGGCGTTGTCCGGGATGACGTCGGTGATCAACTCTGCGCTCATCAGAACGGGTCGTAGGGGTAGTCGGTGAGCGGCTCCCAGCCGTCGTCGGTGATCAGGACGACCTCCTCCGACCGGTATCCGCACTGTCCGTCGTCCCAGATGACCGGCTCGAGGACGAGGACCATGCCGGCCTCGAGAACGTACGACGCGTCGAACTCCGGTCCGATGTCACTGCCGACGAACGGCATCTCGGCGCTGTCGATGCCGAGACCGTGCCCCAGGTAGAAGTGCGGCAGCCACGGCTTCGAGCTGCCGTTGGCAGCGGTCGCCGCGGCGGTGAGGTCCGAGTTCTTCGCTCCGGCTTTCGTGACGGCCAGCGTGGCCTCGAGAACGGTGCGCCAGCGGTCGAACTGGTTGCGCTGCACGTCGGTCGGCTCCTGGCCGACGACCCAGGTCCGGCCGAAGTCGGAGTGCACCCCTTCGTAGCTGATCCCGAGATCGACCCACAGGACGTCACCGAGCTGGAGCTCCCGCTCGGTAGAGAGCAGCGGGAGCGCAAGGTCGCCGGTCGTCGTCCACGGACCCTCGGCGATGCTGTTCGGCATCACCTGCCAGATCGGGTCCAGGATGTTGGCGTCGGCGCCGGCGTCGAAGATCGTGCGCAAGAACGTCGCGGTCAGCTCGGTCTGCTTCACGCCCGGCGCGAGCCGGGCCTGGACCTGCTTGATCCCCTCCTCGGTGATCCGCAGCCCCTCACGCAGGCAGGCGAGCTCGTCGGGCGTCTTGATGAGCTTGGCCTTGCTGATGATGTGGCCGGCGTCGACCGGCGAGCCTTTCGGTCCGATGAAGACGTTGGCCCGGCGAAGCGGGTGGCTCCACTCGTCGATCGCAACCGACGCGTTCTCGCCCACCAGCTCGTAGAGCCGCGGCAGGAACGTCTCGACCCCCTCGTCGAAGTCGAGATGCGCCGGACCGTGGACGTGGTCGTCCGGCAGGTCCGCCTGCATCCGCGCGTCGGCCCGGTTCGGCGAGAACAGGTGCGGCAGCTCGTCGTCGGCGAGGACGACGGCGACCGGCTGTTCGAAGTTGACGCGGCTCGCATCGGAGAGCGGCCAGATCGCGCCAGTCGCGTAGACCACGTTCGTGTTGCCGAGCAGCACGACGGCGTCGAGTCCCTGCGCCCGCATCTCCTCGCGGATCCGGCCGGTGCGGTCCCGCCGCATCCGGGGCAGGTCCGGCTTCGCCGGCACGACCCCCGTCGCGAACGACATGAGCCCAGCGGTCACGATGCGTCGGGCTCCGCCCGCGAGTGGTCCAGTCCGAGGAACGCCTTCGCGTTGTCGCTGGCGATCTTCTGGCCGGCCTCCGGGCCGACCGCGTCCACGACGCTCTTCAGCGAGGCGTTGCTGTAGCCGTAGGTGCTCTCGTTGTGTGGGAAGTCCGTCGACCACATCACCTTGTCGACCCCGATCCGGTCGATCATCGACAGCCCGAGCGGGTCGACCATGAACGATGCGTAGAAGTGCGCGTCCCAGTACTCCTGCGGGTCTCGCAAGATCGGAGTGTCCTGCATGTGCCGGAACGACGCCGCGATGTGCTGGGCGTCCTGGATCGCCGAGGGCACCCAGTTGATGCCGCCCTCGAAGTAGCCGATCTTCAGGCCCGGGTGGCGGTCGAGGATGCCGCCGAGAACGTACTTGCCGAAGGTGTCACGGAACGGTGCGACGGCCTGGAACATGCCGACCTGCAGCGCGTTGTGCTGGATCGGCGTCTGCGGAGGGTTCTCGCCGATGTGGTGGGAGACCGGGATGCCGGACTCCTCGATCGCCTCCCACACGCCGTCCATGGAGTCGGCGCAGTAGTCGAGCAGGTTCTTGTTCTCGTCCTTGCCCGGCATCAGCGGCATCAGGAACGTCTTGAGGCCGAGCGCTTTGAGCTCGGTGAGAGTACGCCGCGCGCCGTCGGCGTCCCACCAGTTGATGAGCCCCACGCCGTAGATCCGGTTGCCGGATGCCTCTTGCACGCCGGCGATGTGCTCGTTGTAGATCCGGAAGCAGAGCTCGCGGACCTCTTTGTCCGGCCAGCCGAACAGCGCGAGGATCGAGTTCGGGAAGGCGAGCTCGGAGTGCACGCCCTCGCCCTCGAGCGCCGCCAGGCGCGCCGGAACGTCACCGGTGGTCGATCCCGGCACCGGGTCGTACTGCTCGAGAACGTCGATGAACTCCTTGACGAGCACCGACTTGCCGCCGACCTCGAGGACCCAGCCGCCGCGCTCGTTGCCGACGCGCGGCGCCTTGTCCTTCATCGACTCGGGGAACTTCTCGTAGAAGATGTCCTCGGACAGCGAGATGTGGTTGTCCGCGGAGAACACCTCGGTGCCGGTCGGCAGGCCGGTGTCCGCAACGGGCGGGAGCGCTCGGTTCTTCGGCGCGCCGAACCCCTCGCGGGGGTAGGTCAAGGTCGTCGATCCAGCCGACATCAGGCCTCCTAGGCAGTGGCCGAACGTTACTTCGACGTCGTAGTAATCGTCAACGAACTCTGGTTGAATCCGACACCATGCAGGATTGGGACGCCACCTTCGACTTCGTCGCCGTGGGATCGGGTGGTGGCGGGATGGTCGGCGCGCTCGCCGCAGCCGACGCCGGCGCGACCACCCTGGTGGTCGAGAAGCAGTCGCTGATCGGCGGCTCCACCGCAATGTCCGGCGGCATGGCGTGGGTTCCGAACAACGCCGTCATGAAGCGCGCGGGCGTTGCGGACTCCTACGAAGACGGCATGGCCTACTTCGACGCCGTCGTCGGCGACGTCGGACCAGCCTCTTCACACGAACGGCGCCATGCCTTCTGCACAGCGGGCCCTGAGATGATCGACTTCCTCGAGCGCGAGGGCGTCAAGCTCGTCTACTGCCCGGGCTACAGCGACTACTACTCCGACGCCAAGGGCGGCAGCGACATGGGCCGCGGCGTGGAGCCGGTGCCGTGGGACGGCCACAGGCTGGGCGACTGGTCGGGCAAGGTGCAGGTCGGCATGGCCAAGCACCTCGGTATGGCGGTGATGACGAACGAGGCGCGCTATCTCTCGCACTACAACCGCAGCCGCAAGGCGTTCACGACCTCTGCCCGCGTCGCGCTTCGCACGATGAAGGCAAAGGCCCTGCGCCAGGACCTGTTGACCAACGGCGCCTCCTTCATAGGCCAGGTGCTGAAGATCGCGCTCGCCAAGGGCGTCACGGTGTGGACCGACGCTCCGCTCGACGACCTGATCGTCGAGAAGGGCCGCGTGGTCGGCATCCGGGTGATCCGCGACGGCAAGCCGGTCAACGTGCAGGCGCGCAAGGGCGTGCTGCTGTCGACTGGCGGCTTCGCGCAGAACCGTGAGATGCGGACCGAGTTCAGCGGCGAGCAGCCCAACACCGCGCGCTGGTCGATGGCCAACATGGGCGACACCGGCGAGGCGATCCGCACCGCGATGAAGCTGGGCGCCAAGACGGACTTCATGGACGAGGCGTGGTGGCTGCCGTCACCGCGGTCCGGGAAGTTCGGCCAGAACACCCTTGATCAGGCGCGGCAGCGCCCGCGCACGATCTATGTCGATGCCGCCGGCAAGCGGTTCGTCAACGAGTCGAACTCCTACATGGAGGTCGGCAAAGCCATGTACGAGCGAGACAAGACCAGCAAGGCAGTGCCGTGCTGGCTGATCTTCGACGACCGTTACCGCAAGCGCTACGCGCACATCCGCTCGCACCCCGGCCGGTTCCCGAAGGAGTCCTTCGAGAGCGGGAAGATCAAGAAGGCCGCCACGCTTCGCGAGCTCGCCGAGCTGTGCGGTATCGACCCCGACGGCTTGGTCGCGACGGTCGAGAGCTTCAACAAGTACGCCGCCGACGGCAAGGACCCGGAGTACGGCCGCGGCGAGTCGGCGTACAACAAGGCGCTGGGCGACCCGCACCGCAAGGTGAAGAACCCGTGCGTCGAGCCGATCGACGAGGGGCCGTTCTACGCCTGCGACGTCGTCCCCGGTGACGTGGGAACCTGCGGCGGAATGCTCACCGACGAGCACGCCCGCGTGATCGGCAAGGGCAACAAGCCGATCCCCGGCTTGTATGCCACCGGTAACGCCACCGCGACCGTCATGGGCCGCCACTACCTCGGTCCGGGCGGCAGCATCGCCAACAGCATGATCTTCGGCTACGTCGCCGCGCACCATGCGACCTCCCAGGACTGAGGCATCCCTTGACCGACTTCGCCAGCGTCAACTTCTTCAAGGACGCCGCAATCCAGGCAGATCCCTACCCCTACTTCGACTGGGTGCGCGAACAAGGTCCGGTATGGCAGGAGCCGAACTTCGGGGCGTACATGATCACCGGGCATGCGGAGGCGAAAGAGATCTACCGCGACCCGGCGACGTTTCCCGAACACGAAGCCGCGTCCGGGACGTACTCGTCGTGCAACACCGTCAGCGGCCCGTTCGTGAAGTTCTCGCAGGCCGTCGAAGGTGACGACATCACCGACGTCATCGTCGCCTGCCGCGACGAGCTGCCGTTCAGCGACCAGATCCCCAGCTTCGACCCGCCGCACCACACCGCGCAGCGCCATCTGTTGATGCGACTGATCACGCCGGGCCGGCTCCGCGCGAACGAAGAGTTCATGTGGACCTACGCCGACACGTTGCTCGACAAGTTCGTCGACCGTGGCGGCTGCGAGCTGATCTCGTCATTCGCCGAGCCGTTCACGCTCACGGTGATCGCCGACCTCGAAGGCGTGCCGGAGTCCGACCACGACTCGTTCCGCGAGCATCTCTCGACCGTCTCCGACGGGTTGCAGCACAAGCCGCTCGAGTTCCTCTACGAGCGGTTCGCCGAGTACATCGAGGACCGTCGGCGCGAGCCGCGCGGGGATGTCCTCACCGGACTGGCCACCGCAACGTTCCCGGACGGGTCGACGCCCGACGTGAAGGACGCCGCACTGATCGCGGCAAACCTGTTCGTCGGCGGCCAGGAGACCACGGTGCGAATGATCGGGTTCGCGCTGCGGATGCTCGGCGAGCGGCAGGACCTGCAGAAGATCGTCCGCGACAACCACGAGCTGATTCCCAACTTCATCGAGGAGACGCTGCGGCTCGAGAGCCCGCTGCGCAGCCAGTTCCGGATGACCAGGGTGAAGACCACGCTGGGCGGCGTGGCGATCCCCGCCGGTGGCACCGTGATGCTGCTGCCGGGTGCGTGCAACCGCGATCCGCGCACCTTCGAGAACCCGCACGAGTTCGACATCAACCGATCGAACGCCCGCCAGCACATCGCGTTCGGCCACGGCATCCACACCTGTGCCGGGGCTCCGCTGGCGCGGACCGAGGGTCGGGTCACGCTCGAACGCTTCCTCAAGTGCACCGAGAACATCACGATCGACGAGTCAGCACACGGCTCGGCGGGCAACCGCAGCTACGACTACCTGCCGACGTTCTTCCTGCGCGGCCTGCAGAAGCTCTACCTGCAGTTCAGCTAGCCTGCGGGCGGCTTCGGCATCTGCTGCATGATCAGCTTGGTCTGCGCCATCGAGCTGCCGGCCGTCGTGCCGCCGTCGATCGGCATGACGATCCCGGTGATCTGAGCCGCACGGTCGCTTGCGAGGAACACGACCGCGTTCGCGACGTCCTCGGGTTGCGCCTCCCGCTGCAGCGGCTGCATGTACTTCAGAACCGGACCCATGTCGTACGTCGTGATGCCCGTGCG
>DASZYY010000108.1:0-19824 GCA_035545175.1 Mycobacteriales bacterium | reverse complement strand
GTGCGCGCCACGTATCCCGACTAGCGAGCGGCCCGAACCGCGCGGTTGGTCTCCGGGTTGTAGCAAGCGCCCGGCATGCCGAGCATCTGCGCCGGGACGCAGCGGTTGGAGTTGACGCAGGCGCGGGGGGCACCGTCGCCGCCGAGGATGCGCGCGGCGAGATCCGGCTCGGCGTAGAACGGCCGGCCGATGCCGACCATGTCGGCTTGCCCGGCGTCGAGGATCTGGTTGACCTCGTCTGCGGTGCGGATCCCGCCGACCGCGAAGACCGGGATGGAGGCCTTCGCCTTGACCGCGGCGAACAGCTCGCGGTTCCACACCGGCTCGAACGGCGCCTTCCTGCCCGCCCACCAGTAGCCGAACCGAAGTGAGGCGCGACGCGAACGATGTGGCGCGGCGCGATGCAGCCGGTCGACCATCGCCTTGTTGTCGCGCAGGTTGGTCGGCGCGTCACCCCGCGCCAGCGTCGTGTCCGGCAGCACCGACACGATCACCGGCGTCACCGCGTCGTAGCCCCATTCCTGCACCAGCCGGGCCAGCTCGACGGCCTCGCCGGCCGAGGCGTGCGGGAGGCCGAGCGGCGCCACCTCGGCCGGGATCTTCACCGTGCAGGCGAAGTCCGGTCCGGCCTGCTCGCTGACCGCCTCCCGAATCAGCTTGAGGACTTTCGCGCGGTTCTCCAGCGACCCGCCGAACTCGTCCGTGCGCCGGTTGTAGAAGGGCGAGAGGAACTGGTCGAGCAGCTTGGCGTTCGCCGATCCGAGCTGCACCCCGTCGTACCCCGCCTCGCGCGCCCACGCCGCGACCTCGCCGTAGCGGGTCGCCATCTCGCGCACCTCCTGAGTCGTCATCACGTGGATCGGCACCCCGCGAAACGACGGGCGCAGGAACCAGGGCAACCGTGAGGCGGCGAGGATGGGGCCGGACCGCAGCGACGCATAGGGCTCGTGCCAGGCCTCCATCGCGTAGATCCCGGCGTGACCGATCTGCAGCATGATGCTCGCGCCGGCGGCGTGCACCGCGTCGACCATCGGTGCGAGCCGCAGCGTCTTCTCACGGGTGTCGACGGTCGTCATGCCGGGCGACGAGCGTCCCTCCGGCCAGATGCACGAAGACCCTTGGATGATCAGCCCGACGCCGTGCTCCGCATTGGCGACGAAGTGCTTCTGGTACGTCGCCGCCGCGTTGTCACCGTCGCCCGCACCCTCGAGCACCGGCGCGCGGTACAGCCGGTTGCGCACCGTGGCACCGCCGATGCGCAGCGGGGTGTGGAGCAAACCGGGCACGCCTTCAATATCGCCTAGAACTGGTCGGACTGCTCGTTGAGCTCAACCCGCGCCTGCTCGGCCGAGCGGACCCGGTTGCGGCCGGCGCGCTTCGAGGCATAGAGCGCGCGGTCGGCGGAGCGCAGCAGCGTCGCCGCGTCGGAGCCGTCGTAGGGGAAGGTCGCCACCCCGACGCTCGCCGTCACCTTCACCTCGGTGGCGGCGTCTTGCACCGCCACCCGCATCCGGTCGGCAAGCTTGACCGCCAGGCCAGCAGAGCACCCTGGCAGCACTGCGGCGAACTCCTCGCCGCCGTAGCGCGCGATGGTGTCGTAGGAGCGCACCGATCGCTGCAGGGCGCGGCTGACCTGGCGCAGCACGGTGTCACCGGTGATGTGCCCGTGCATGTCGTTGAGCGCCTTGAAGTGGTCGATGTCGATCAGCAACACCGACAGCCGGCCGTCGGCGCGGGCGGCGCGTCCGATCTCCCGGTCGAGCGCCCGGTCGAACGCCCGGCGGTTGGACAGCTGCGTGAGACCGTCGGTGATCGCCAGCTGCCGAACCCGGCGCAGCAGCTCGGCGCTGCGCAGCGCGACCGCGGCGTGACCGGCGAACCGCTCGGTCGCGGCGATCACCCGCTGCTCGGATCGATTGCCGGCCCAGGAACCGAGCGCGACGACCAGCACGCCGACCACGCCTTCGGCCGCCAGCGGTACGACGACGAGATCACCCACGCCGGGGAGAACCGAAGCCAGCCACGGGTCGGCGACCGCATCGATCTGGTCCAACCTCGTGGTGTCACCTCGCACCGCCACGCGACGGATGACCGACTCCTCCTCGAAGTCTGCGAGGTCGGCGTCGGGCAGCGTGACGCCGGCCGCGGTCAGCGGGCGTGGCACGCCTTCATTCACCTCGAGCAGCACCATCCGGTCGAATCCGAATGCGTCGCCGAGCGCGGCCAGCAAGAGGCTGCCCACGGTGTAGGCGTCCTCGGCGTTCTCCATGTCACGGCCGAGGTCGACGAGACGGTCGAGCTCGTCGCGGCGACGGCGCAGCTCACGCTGGTTGATCGAGGCGAGGATCGCGGTGGCGAAGGTGAGCACCCACAGCGCGGCAAGAAAGGCCGCGAGCCGGTCCCATTCGCGCTGCGTGGCGCCAGGCCCGCCGAACCCCTGGAGCCAGTGCTTCCACTGCGCGACGAAGAACCCGATCTGGGAGACCGACTGCCAGACCGCGGCGGCCAAGCCGGTCCGCGACGAGCCGAGCAGGGTGACGATCGACAGGTAGACCAGCACCAGGTAGCGGACCGCACCGGTCGAGCCACCCGACAGGTACGACGCTCCCGCAAGGAACGTCCCGTCCACCACGAGCGCGATCCGGTACATCCAGCGGTAGAAGCCACCGGTGAGGACCCTGGACACCACCTCGAGGCCGTAGGTCACCACCAGGTAGGCCGCGGACATCACGGTGAGGAACAGCAGGGAGCGGCGAAGCTCATGCGGGAGCAGCGCCGCGTAGATGACCGTCGTGACCGCCAGGACGGCACGCAGCGACCGCAGGTAGAGCGGACGCTCACGAAGAGGATCCAGCTCCCTGCTGCTCCGGGACGCCCTATCAGCGGCGCGCGCGATCGGCATTACCGGTCTGTCTCGACCTCCGAGTTGCCACTTCTTGACAGCCATTTGGCCGATCGCCCGATGTCGGCGTCAGCCCATGTGCGGGTACCGCCATTCGGCCGGTGGCTGGAAAGTCTCCTTGACCACCCGGGGGCTGGTCCAGCGCAGCAGGTTGTAGGCCGAGCCGGCCTTGTCGTTGGTGCCACTCGCCCGGGCACCGCCGAACGGCTGCTGCCCGACCACCGCGCCGGTGGGCTTGTCGTTGACGTAGAAGTTCCCGGCCGTGAAGCGCAGCACGTCCTGAGCGACCGCGACCGCCGCCGGATCTGCGGCGAACACCGCGCCGGTCAGGGCAAACGGAGTTGCCCGGTCGATGTGCCGCAGCGTGTCCTCGTACTCGGCGTCGTCGTACACGTAGACGGAGAGGACCGGACCGAACAGCTCGGTGGTGAAGACCTCATGCGTGGGGTCCGTCCCCACGAGGACGGTCGGCTCGATGAAGTAGCCCTGACCGTCATCCGCGCCGCCGCCGGCGAGCACCGAGATCGTCTCGCTGGCGCGGGCCCGGTCCAGCGCGGTGGTGATCCGGTCGTAGGCGCGCCGGTCGATGACGGCGGACATGAAGGCCGTGAAGTCCAACGGGCTCCCCACCCGGATCGACCGCACGCTGTCCGCCAGCTCGTCGCGCAGCCGCTGCCATACCGACCGTGCGATGAAGGCGCGGGAGGCGGCCGAGCACTTCTGACCCTGGTACTCGAACGCGCCACGGATGAGCGCCACCCGCAGGGCATCGACGTCGGCCGACGGATGCGCAACGACGAAGTCCTTGCCACCGGTCTCCCCGACCAGCCGCGGAAAATCGCGGTAACGCTCGAGGTTGTCCGCGACGGTGCGCCACAGATGACGGAACGTCGGCGTCGATCCGGTGAAGTGGATGCCCGACAGCCGCGGGTCGACAACCGCGACCTCGCTGACGGCGGCGCCGTCGCCGGTCACGAGGTTGATGACGCCCGGCGGGAGGCCGGCCTCCTCCAGCAGCCGCATGGTGCGATGCGCTGCGAGTGCCTGCGTGGGCGACGGCTTCCAGACGACCGGCACGCCCATCAGGGCCGGAGCGGTCGGTAGGTTGCCCGCGATCGCGGTGAAGTTGAACGGCGTGATGGCAAGGACGAAGCCCTCGAGCGGCCGGTGGTCGAAACGGTTGGACGCGAGCGCGGTCGAGACCGGCTGCTGCTCCTCGATCTGACGGGCGAACGCGACGTTGTAGCGCCAGAAGTCGATCAGCTCGCACGCCGAGTCGATCTCCGCCTGGTAGCAGGTCTTCGACTGACCGAGCATCGTCGCGGCATTGACAACATCGCGCCACGGGCCGGCGAGCAGGTCGGCCGCCTTGAGGAACACGGCCGTCCGCTCCTCGAGACTGCGGCGACGCCAGTCGATCCCCGCCTCGACTGCGGCATCGACGGCCGCCGCCACCTCGGCGTTGGAGGCCTGCCAGGTTCGGCCGAGCAGAGCCGCATGCATGTGCGGTTGAACGACGTCGATGACGTCGCCGACTCCGCTGCGCTGCTCTCCGCCGATGGTCAACGTCAGATCGACCGGTCCCTCGGTCGCGGTCGTAATGAGTGCCGCCTCCAGTGACGCGCGTTCCGGCGAGCCTGGGGCGTAGTCCCGGACCGGTTCGTTCGTCGGCAGCTCTGTCATAAGAAGGGCAGCTCCTGTACGGCGTACCAGCCCAGCTCGGTGGCCTCAGTCTCACCCAGCGCGAAGTCGACGTCGTCGGCCGAGGCGCTGGGATCCCGGAGCAGCGCGACAGCCGCGCCGACCGCAGTCGCCGCGCCCTCGTCGTCGATCAGCGCGCTCGCCCACTTGGCCGCCGGTACGGGCTCCCGCAGCCGCAGCCCGCCGCGCTCGTCGAGTTCAGGAGCGCAGTCAGCGTCGGCCACATCGGCGGCGAGGACCACGCGTCGAGCCGGAGCCTCCGCGTCGGCGGCGATCAGGTCGAGCGCGGCTACGGCTGCGAGCGACGCCGCGGCGTGCTCGAGCTCCTCTGCGTCGCCCTCGCGGTACCACTCGCGAAGCGAGGGAGTCACGGCGTAAGCGAGGCCGGACGGGGTCGCGGTACCCGCCGACATCCAGGCCCGAAGCATCGGGACCGTCGCGGGCAGGTAGACCCGCATCCGCTAGCCGGCTCGGGAGAGCGGTGGGGTGGTGTCGGCAAGCGCCGCCGCGGTGGTACGAAGCGCGGTGTCGAGAACTGCGGTACGACGACGGTGGTCCATCAGGTTGACCCCGATGGCCTCGAGATCCTCCCGCCCCGGCCCGAGCAGCGTCACCGCGGTGCCAGACCGGCGAACCTTGCCCGCTTCGCGCAACGTCCGCTTCGTCATCGCCCGGCGGAACCGTCGCTCCATGCGGGCGACGACGGTCGACGGCTCGTCGTAGTCGAAGGAGATCATCGGTGCCAGGACGATGACCTCGTCAAGACCGCGTCCGGCAAGCAGATCGAGCGACGTGGGTGAGAGCGTCCCGCCGTCGACGTAGCAGCGACCGCCGATCTCCAGCGGCGTGAACCAGCCGGGGATCGAGCACGAGGCCATCACAGCGTCGGCCATGCTCGCCGGAGGCGCCGTCGGCGATCCGAACGCGACGCGCTTTCCGCTGTCGTAGTCCATCGCGATGAACCAAGCCTCGGGGTGCTCGGGCCAGGCCCCGTCGGGGTTGACCTGCTCGACGAGCTCGCCGACCGCGGCCAGCGTTCCTCGGCCGCGCGGCGCGAGGCCGGACAGCGCCGCGAGCACCGGCGTCTTGCGAGGATGCAAGACGCTCTTCGCGAGCAGCGAGGCCGATCCGATGCGCAGCTGCGGGCGCGGGGGCAACGTGCCGCCGGCGGCGGTGTCGGGATCGAACCCGATCTCCGGATCACCGGGCGCGACGATGCCACGCTGGTGGTTGATCAGGGTCTCGACCCCGATGCCACAGGCGAGGCTCGATCCGAGCACCGAGCCGGCCGACGTGCCGACGACGATGTCGGCGTCACGCGGATCCCAGCCGTAGGCGTCGGCCAGCGCCGACAGCGCACCGATCATCCAGGCAGCGCCGAGGACGCCGCCGCCGCCGAGGACCAAACCGCGTCTGGGGGTTCCGGCTTTGGTCACTTCGCGGTCTCCAAGAGCTCTGTCACCGCGTCCTCGATACATGTCGCGAGGACGTCGATGTCGGGCATCGCATCACGGTCACAGTTCATGCCGTAGTAGACGCCGCCGTTGTAGGACATCAATCCGATCGTCACGGCCTGCCCCTTCGCAAGCGGAACGACCGGAAAACAGTCATCCATCTGCGCACCCGCCGCGTACAGCGGGAACTGCGGGCCGGGCACATTGGTCACGATCACATTGAACAGGCGGCGGGACAGCCCGGCGCCGAGGCGCGCCGCCGCCGAGTGGATCGTCGGTGGCGCGAAGCCGGTCAGCCGGACCAGGGCGTCGGCGCCGACCGACTGGCCGGACTCCTTGTGTCCCTGCATCGCGTAGCTCACCTGATGCAGGCGGACGACCGGATTCGGCTCGCCGACCGGTAGGTCGACGAAGTACGAGGACACTCGGTTGCCGAGCGCAGCGGCCTCCCCGTCGTTGCGGACGCTCACCGGAACCATCGCCCGGACCGTCGTGCTCGGAACCACCGACTCACCTCGGGTGAGCAACCAAGCGCGCAACGCGCCGGTGACACTCGCGAGCACGACGTCGTTGACCGTCCCGCCGTGCGTCTTACGGATCCGCTTGTAGTCGTCCAACGAGGTGGACGCCATGCCGAAGCGGCGTTGCTCACCGATCGTGGCGTTGAGCGGGCTGTCCGGCGCCGACCGCAGCGACGTGCGCGCCACCGAGGTGATCCCACTGACGGCCCCGAGCGCCCGCCCGGCGATCGCCCGTGCATCACCGATGCCGGAGCGTACGGTCTCGACAGCGACCGCCGGCCGGCGCATCGTGTCGGCGAGGGCGCCGAGGACGAGGCCGGCGCGGCTCGGCTCCGGCCGAGGCACCCAGGTGTCCTCGGGGGTCTCCTGCGGAGTCGGCGAAGCGTCGAGCAGGACAGTGCCGATGTCGACCGCACTGATGCCATCGACCATCGCGTGATGGGTCTTCGTGATGATCGCGAACCGGCCGTCGGCAAGTCCTTCGACGAGGTAGATCTCCCACAACGGGCGAGCCCGGTCGAGTGGCCGCGCCTGCAGGCGACCGACCAACGCCCTCAGCTGGTCGCCGTCACCGGGCTTGGGCAGTGCGCTGCGCCGCACGTGGTAGGTGATGTCGAAGTCCTCGTCGTCCACCCATACCGGGTTCGCGAGGTGGCCTGGGACGAACCTGATCTTCTGGCGGTACCGCGGCACCAGCGAGATCCGGCGTGCGACCAGCGCGCAGAAGGCGTCGTAGTCGAACGGCTCGCCGTCAGGCGGCGTGAAGCGCGCGACGCTTCCGACATGCATCGCCGTGGTGGGCGATTCCATGTAGAGAAAGGACGCGTCGAGCGCGGAGAGCCGTTCGGTCACCTGTTGAGTGTTCCAGGCTCAGCGCGTCTCAACCACGCAGGGTGATCTCGAAGAGCCTCTCGAGCTCCTCGATCGTCTGCTGTGGCGTGATGTGGTGTACCCCGATCATCCCGACCTCGGCCGCGCCGCGAATGTTCGGCGCGAGGTCGTCGACGAACACGCATACCTCCGGCGCGAGCCCCAGCCGCTCCGCCGTCAGGTGGAAGATGCGCGGCTCAGGCTTGCGCATGCCGACCTCGCCTGAGATCACGACAACGTCGAACAGCTCGTCCCATCGGTCACGCGGATAGTCAAGACCCCAGGAGTTGGACAGCAACGCGGTCGACAAGCCCGCCGCCTTGGCGTGCCGCAGCGCCTCGGTCATCGCCGGCTCGTGGCCGAAACCGGCGAACATCCGCGTGAGCAGGCCCTCGGCCTCCACCGGACGGCCGTCAACGGTCTTCAGCTGCGCGGCGAGGTGCCGCTCGAAGTCGGGGACCTCGACCTCGCCACGTTCCAGGGCATGAACCGGGCTCTCCGCGGCATCGGTGCCGTACGACAGGCCGAGCCAGTCGCGCATCGCGTCCTTGAAGCTCTCCGGGTCGATCCCGTCGCCGTCCATCCAGCTGCTCGTCGTGTCGAGCAGCGGAGACGTCAGCACGCCGCCGTAGTCCACGATCAGCGCCTTGAGCTCCGAGGTCACCGCTTGACCTTACGGGTGGCGTTCGGTGACCGCGGCGCGCAGGTCGGGCTCGGCGCTGACGAAGGTCTCGGGCTCGACGTGCCGACGATCGATTGCTGTGCCGCTTGCGCCTGCGCCAACGGCACGAGGGAACGGAACTTCGGTCCGATGTCGACCTCCAGCACATGGCTTCCGCTCACCGGTGCCAAGGTCGCGCCGTCGAACTGCGCCGCGACCAGTCGCGCCGACTGCAGCCGATCAGGGCTGTACTGCACCGTCGCGACTCCCTTGCCGCGGAACAGCGTGTTGCCGGGCTTGCCGACCCGGAAGTGTCGCTGTCGGAGCTGGCGCGCGACTTGCTTCGCGAGCCCGGTCTTGAGAGTGGCGTTGCGCACCTCGAGCTGCTCACGCTGGGCAGCGGCCGGCGTCGTGCTCGAAGCGGGACAGGGTGCAAGCGCGACCGGCGGAGTCGACGAACCACCCGAGAACGCTCGATAGCCGCCGTACCCACCGCCGGCGACGAGGACGACGATCACCAGCACGCCGGATCGGCGCCGCCAGTTGCGGTGCTTACGCCGCGGCGAAAGATCGCCACGCCCCGGGATGGTCACGGAACCCGATGCTAGAGAATGGCGCTGCCGCACCCTCCTCTCACGCTGGAGCAGTACATGGACTTCGCCCTTTCGGCCACCGCCGAGGACTACGCCAAGCGCCTCGAGGAGTTCATGGACTCCCACGTCTACCCGGCGGAGTCCGTGTACGACGAGCAGCGCGCGGAGCTCATCGCGGCGGGAACGCCGGGCACGGTGCCGCAGATCGTGGAGGACCTGAAGGTCGAGGCCCGCTCTCGTGGCTTGTGGAACCTCTTCCTGCCGGCCGAGTCGAGCCTGTCCAACGTCGACTACGCCCACCTCGCCGAGATCACCGGCCGCTCCCCGGTCATCGCGCCGGAAGCCATCAATTGCGCGGCACCGGACACCGGCAACATGGAGGTGCTGCACATGTTCGGCACCGCCGAGCAGAAGGAGCGGTGGCTACGCCCGCTGCTCGACGGCGAGATCCGCTCCGCGTTCGCCATGACGGAACCGGCCGTCGCGTCCTCGGACGCGACGAACATCTCGACCGAGATCCGCCGCGACGGCGACGAGTACGTGATCAACGGTCGCAAGTGGTGGATCACCGGAACGGCAGACCCGCGCTGCGCCGTGATGATCGTGATGGGCAAGACCAACCCGGACGCCCAGGCGCATGCCCAGCAGTCGATGGTCCTGGTCCCGATGGACACCCCGGGCGTCACCGTTGTGCGGCCGCTACCGGTCTTCGGGTACTGGGACCAGCACGGCCACTGCGAGATCACGTTCGAGAACGTGCGCGTCCCGGTGTCGAACCTGATCTCAGAAGAGGGAGCAGGGTTCGCGATCTCCCAAGCCCGACTCGGCCCCGGACGCATCCACCACTGCATGCGCGCCATCGGCATGTCCGAACGCGCCCTCGAGCTGATGTGCCGGCGCGCCGTGTCCCGCGTTGCGTTCGGCAAGCCGATCGCGCAGCAAGCCACGGTGCAGGCCAACATCGCCGAGTCGCGAATGGCAATCGAGCAGGCACGGCTGCTGACGCTGAAGACCGCCTGGCTGATCGACAACGTCGGCGCGAAAGGCGCCCGCACCGAGATCGCCGCCATCAAGGTGATCGCGCCGCGCGTCGCCTGCGACGTCGTCGACCGCGCGATCCAGGTGCATGGCGCCGGCGGCGTGAGCGACGACTTCCCGCTCGCCCAGATGTACGCCCACGCACGTACGCTGCGCCTCGCTGACGGCCCCGACGAGGTGCACGTCCGATCCGTCGCCCGCGGCGAGCTGGGACGCTACTCCTAGCCCCTCACCTGCAGCAGGCGAGCACGTCGCCGCGGCCCGCGCGCCGCGGTCGCGACGCCTGCTACGCGCTGGGCAAGCTCGCGGACCGCGAGACGTGCCGGGGAGCTCGGCGCAGCTTCCGGCCAGGTCCGGCCGGCGGCGACGGCGGTGTCCGCCGTTGCCGGGTCGTCCGGGATCAACAGGGCGTCGTCGATCGACGCGTAGCGCCCGAGGGCGAGTGCGATCTGCTGTGCTGGGTCACCGCGACCGATTGCGGCGCGGCGCACCCGGTTGATGACGGTGATCGACCGCCGCCCGCTCGGTGGTTGCGGGAGGTCCGCCAGCGATCGCACGAATCGCGCGATGCCCACCGGATCTGCAGCCGCGACCGCGACGAGAAGGTCAGCGGCGGCGAGCACGTCGACCGCGGCGCCGTTGCGGCGCGGCGCGACGGTGTCATAGGAGAGCTCTTCGTCCTGCTCGACACAGAACCCGACGTCGATGACGACGTAGCGGAATGCCCGCCGGGCGCGATCCAGCAACACGTCGAGCGACGCCGACCGCAGCTCGTGCCATCGATGCGATCCCGTGATCCCCGTCAGCATCCGCAACCGTGGGCGCACCTCCACCGCGAGACGCCGCAGCGTCGCAAGGTCCAGCGACCCGAGATTCGCCGCCCGGCAGGCGGCGGCAACCCCGGAGCCCTCGTCGAACAGCCCGACGAGCTGCGCCATTGATGCGCCGTACGTGTCGAGGTCGACGCACAACGTCGGGTGACCAAGACCCGCGAGCTCGGCGGCGAGGTTGACCGCAACGACGCTGCGTCCCGGTGCGCCGGCCGGACCCCATACGGCGATCACGGTGCCGGCGGCGGCCTCGGGATCCTCAACAACCGTCGGCTCCCCCGGGTACGGCGGGTCGGCGTCACTCGAGAGCGCACGACGGCCACCGACAGCCGCCACCACCGCCGCCGCAACTCCCTTGGCCGGTGAGCCGTCGGCGACCACCGCGTCGATCCCGAGCCGCTCCAGCCGACTGCGGGTGGGCAGGTCATCCGCCGCCAGCGCGACAACCGCCAGACCCGCAGCGCGCAGCCGCTGCACCGCGGAGCGATCAAGCCGCCGGAGATCGGCGGAGAGCAGGACGGCCTCGGCAAGACCGGCGGTTGCGGCGGCAAGCAGGTCGGCAAGGTCGACGCATCGCCGGACCACGGTCACGCCGAGGTCGACGTCGTGCAGTCCCGCCGCGAGCTCGGCTTCGCGACGCGGGTCGCCGATCGCGGTCAGCACGGTCACGTTCACGGCGTCGCCGACTCGGACGGGAGCGCGGTGGGTGCCGGCGTGACGACCACGCTCACGGCTGGCCCGGGCACTCGGACGACATCAAGCGTTCCGCCCTCGATCGCCCGGACCACAGCATCGACGCTGACCGCTGGGACCTCGATGACGACCGACATGCTGCCGCTGCTGGAAAGCGAGCCCGCCGTGCTGACCGCGGCTACGGGCGCTCCGCCGATGACCAGCCGCGGCCGGGCGGGCTTGCCGCCCCCCACCGGCTTGGTTGTGACGTACAGATCGACGACGTCACCGCGCAGCAGGTCCAACGGCGCATGGCCGGTTCCCACCGGCACGGTGACGAGGCGCTCCGCCGTCAACGCGGCAGGCGATCCGGTGAGCGCCGCTACCGGCAGCAGCTCTCCTGCCGCGACGTACCTCGTCACCACATAGCCGACCGGAGGCCGACCGGCCGCGACATAACGATCGCCCTGACCGTCGAAGCGCACCCGGCCGACAACCAGGTCTGTGGCAACGACGTGCTGCCCCGGAACCAGCGCGCGCTGCGCGACGTACACGGAGGCGTAACGGTCCGCGGCAGCGAGGACATGAGTACCGATCACGATCGGGATGACGACGATCGCGATGCCTGCGAGGAACCGGAGGTCGAACCACCTTGGTGATGGCAGGCGACGTGCGGGCGGCGAGATGTCGGACATGCGGCGCGATCCTGCCGCAGCATCCTTGAAACCCGCCGCGCTCATCCACAGCCACTACTCGAGTCGAGGACGCAGAACGGCGACCGCTGACGTCGCGAGAGTTCGCACACCGCGGATCACAGAGGATCGACGTGGCTCGTCCAGCGAGTGCTCGGCAAGGTCGAGGTAGTCGGTCCCGACTCGGTCGACGGTGCCGGTGAAGGTAGCGCCGGTGGCAAGGACGACAGCGGTCGCGGTGCGATCGCGCGCGAGCACCCGAAGGACCGCGACCAGTCCGGTGGCCGGGTCCTGGCTCGCGTCATCGATCTCCCGAGTCGCAACTGGCAGGTCACGCGCTGCGGTCACGAAGCGCGCCGCGACAACCGCCGGCGGTCCACCGGCGATCTCGACCATCAACCACCCGGGGCCCACCCGCCGGAGCTCGCCGGTCATCGCACCGATCCCGGCTACCGAGAGCTCGACCACCCGACCGGCAGCCGCCCGCAGCCGTCCCTCGAACGTCGTCGCGGCGAGCTCTCGGCGGGTGCGATCGGCGATGTCGGCGTCGAGTCGGCCGGCGGCCGCTGCCTCGAGCTGCCCTTCCAGATCCGCGAACAACCGGTCCCAGCGCACCTGTCCCCCTTGCATGCAGCGGAGTGTGGCACCGGTTTGCATTCCCACAGGGCGACAAACCGTCTTGACCGCGACCCGGTCTCGCCTGCACTCTCCGCGACCGTTCGCGCAATCGCCGAAGCGGCAAGGGGAGGCACCGTGGCCGAGGAATCTCACGACACGCAGCAGCTGGCGGATGTCTTCGTCCTGCGACGAGCACCTCGCTTCGAGGGCCCCTACGACGACGAGCGGCCCGATCCGCCGGCGCAGCTGATCGACGGCACCCTGGCGTTGGCCTTCCCGCCATCGGCGAGCGGCGCGCTGCCGCTTCGGCTGGTTCCGCCGGCGCGAGCCGACGAGCCGGCTTCCCAAGCGAACGCAGCGGCGATGATCCCGAGCCCTCGTCGGTTCGCCGCTCCGTTCGCGCAAGGAGTGGCGGAGGTACTGATGGGCGTGCGCCCACCACAACAGCTCGCGCAGGTCACGACGCTGGACGTGCTCGGGCAGCTCGAACGGAACTGCGGGCGTCTCGCACCGCGCACCACGCTCCGCTCGGTTGCGCGCCCGCGGCCCCGCGTGTCATCGGTGCGCGTGTGTGAGCCGGTTGCGGGAGTCGCCGAGGTGTGTGCGGTGATCGACACCGGCGTACGGCGCCGCGCCATCGCGCTTCGGCTGGAGCTGCGCTCCGGCCACTGGCAATGCACCGTGCTCCGGGTGGGCTGACCGCAGCAACCTGCGCTGTCCGCTCGCTGCCAATGCCGGTCGCGGCCGTGGGGAAATGTAGATCTGCTCTGGTCCGCGGCCTTCCCGGCTTCCTATCTTCCGCCCCCAGTCCACCAGGGGGAGACCAATGCAGCTCATGCTCTCGGAACCAATCGCGTCCGCGCCGGAGCCGGTCGCGGCACCAACGCTTCGGCTCGTTCCGCCGCTACCGCAGCAGCAGCGGCTGCTTGCAGCGCCGCAGCCGCCGACGCTGCCCCGGCGCGACCCGCGGCCCGTTGCGGAGAACTTCGCCCGCGGTGTTGCCGAGGTGCTCGTCCGGGCCCGCAACATCGATCAGCTACGAGATCTCGCGACCTTCGAGGTCATTCGAATCATCGAGCGTGCCGCCGGCCGGCAACCCGTGACGAGCCGACGTCCGGTACAGCCGCGGCTTCGTTCGGTGCGTCTCGGCACTCCGACCGTGGGCGTCATCGAGGCGTGCGCCGTCGTCGACGGCGGCGTCCGGACCAGAGCGTTCGCGTTCCGGCTCGAGTACGCCCGCGACCGGTGGCGCTGCACCGAGCTGCAGCTGGGCTAGCCCCTATGACGCGCCGGGGGCGCCGTGACAGCGCTTGTACTTGCGACCCGAACCGCACGGGCACGGTGCGTTGCGGGAGGCGTTCGCAAAACCGCCCCCGCCGCCGCCCGCTTCGGTGCTGCGCTGCACACCGCCCTCACCGTCAACCGTCGGTGCGGAGTACTGCAGGTTGGCCTGCGGCTGATGGCTCACACCTAGCGCCCGCCCGATCACGTCCTCGACCTTCTGCCGCTCCGTCTCCGGCGCCTCGCCCCCCGCCGGGGCCTCGGCGTACGGCTGTGCCGGCGACGCTTCGAGCGCATCGACCAGCGCGGACGGCTGCGGTTCCTCCGGCGCGGTGAGGTCCTCGAGGTTCACCTGGACGAAGAAGAGGAACTGGACCGCCTCTTCCTTGATTCCGTCCATCATCGCGGTGAACATCTCGAACGCCTCGCGCTGATACTCGATCAGCGGATCGCGCTGGCCGTAGCTGCGGAGGTCGATGCCCTCTCGCAGGTAGTCCATCTCGTAGAGGTGCTCACGCCACTTGCGGTCGAGCACCTCGAGCAGGATCCGGCGCTCGAGCTCACGCAGCAGTGGTTCCTCGCTGTCCGGCGCCTTGCCGAGCGACTCTTCGCGGCGGTCGTATGCCGCCTGCGCGTCGGCACACAGCTCGTCGACGAGGAACTCGGAAGACAGGCCGCCGCCGGACCGTTCGTCGAGCTCCTCAGCAGTCACCCCGACCGGGTACAGCTGCTTGAGGCCCGACCACAGTGTGTCGAGGTCCCAGTCCTCCGCGTAGCCGTCGCCGGTGGCGCCTTCGACGTACGCGGTGACGACGTCGTCGATCATGTGGCGGACCTGCTCATGCAGGTCCTCGCCGGAGAGGACGCGACGGCGCTCGTCGTAGATGACGGTGCGCTGCTTGTTGAGCACCTCGTCGTACTTCAGGACGTTCTTGCGGATCTCGAAGTTCTGCTGCTCGATCTGCGTCTGCGCCGACCGGATCGAGCGCGAGACCATCTTCGACTCGATCGGTACGTCGTCCGGCAGGTTGAGGCGGTCCATGATCGCTTCGACCATGTGCGCGTTGAACAGGCGCATCAGGTCGTCACCCAAGGACAGGTAGAACCGGGACTCACCCGGGTCGCCCTGCCGGCCGGAACGACCACGCAGCTGGTTGTCGATACGACGCGAGTCGTGCCGCTCGGTGCCGAGTACGTAGAGCCCGCCCAGGCTGACGACTTCTTCGTGCTCGGCGGCAACCGCCTGCTGCGCGGCGTGAAGTGCCGCCGGCCAAGCCGCTTCGTAGTCCTCCGCCGACTCCACGGGCGACAGACCCCGGCGCGCGAGCTCGGCGGCGGCAAGCACCTCAGGGTTGCCGCCGAGCATGATGTCCGTGCCTCGGCCGGCCATGTTGGTCGCGACCGTCACAGCGCCCTTGCGGCCGGCCTGCGCGACGATCGCGGCTTCCTTCTCGTGGAACTTCGCGTTGAGCACCTCATGCGGAACGCCGCGGCGCAGCAAGAGCCCGGAAAGCAGCTCGCTCTTCTCGACGCTCGTCGTGCCGACGAGGATCGGCTGGCCCTTCTCGTGCCGCTCGACGATGTCCTCGACGACCGAGGTCCACTTCGCTTCCTCGGTCTTGTAGACGATGTCCGCCGCGTCGATCCGGATCATGTCGCGGTTCGTCGGGATCGGGACGACGCCGAGCTTGTAGACCTGGTCGAACTCAGCGGCTTCGGTGGCCGCCGTGCCGGTCATGCCACCGAGCTTGCTGTAGAGGCGGAAGTAGTTCTGCAGCGTGATCGTCGCGAGGGTCTGGTTCTCCTGCTTGATCTCGACGCCCTCTTTGGCCTCGATCGCCTGGTGCATGCCTTCGTTGAAGCGGCGACCCGGCAAGATGCGCCCGGTGAACTCGTCGACGATCAGCACCTCGCCGTTCATCACGACGTAGTCCTTGTCGCGCTTGAAGAGCTCTTTCACCTTGAGCGCGTTGTTGAGGTAACCGACGAGCGGGGTGTTGACCGCCTCGTAGAGGTTGTCGATGCCGAGCTCGTCCTCGACTCGCTCGACGGCGGACTCGAGCACGCTCAGTGTTCGCTTCGCCTCGTCGCACTCGTAGTCGACGTCGCGGGTCAGCTTGCTCGCGATCCGCGCGAACTCGATGTACCACTTCGCGTTGTGCTCGGCCGGACCGCTGATGATCAGCGGAGTTCGCGCCTCGTCGATGAGGATCGAGTCGACCTCGTCGACGATCGCGTAGTTGTGACCGCGCTGGACCAGGTCGTCGTCGGACCACGCCATGTTGTCGCGCAGGTAGTCGAACCCGAACTCGTTGTTGGTGCCGTACGTGATGTCGCAGGCGTACTGTGCGCGGCGCTCGTCGGGCCGCTGCCCAGTCAAGATCACCCCGACGGTCAGGCCGAGAAAGCGGTGGATTCGGCCCATCCACTCCGCGTCACGCTTGGCCAGGTAGTCGTTGGTCGTGACGACATGTACGCCGTCGCCGGACAGCGCGTTGAGGTATGCCGGCAAGACGCCCGTGAGGGTCTTGCCCTCACCGGTCCGCATCTCGGCGATGTTGCCGAGGTGCAGCGCGGCCGCGCCCATCAGCTGGACGTGGAACGGACGCTGCTCGAGAGTCCTGGTGGCGGCCTCGCGCACCACCGCGAACGCCTCGACCATCAGATCGTCGAGCGACTCGCCCTCGGCGTAGCGCTTCTTGAACTCCTCGGTCTGTCCGCGCAGCTCATCGTCGGACATCGCCTTGAAGTCGTCGGCGAGCAGCTCAACCTGCTCGGCGGTCGCCTCGAGTCGGCGCAGGATCCGGGTTTCCCCGGCACGCATTATCCGGTCGAATACGGCCACGCGGTCAGTCTATGGCGGCGATCAGCCCGGCCTAGCCGGCCGTGCTTGCCAGCCATTCGGCGAAGGTCTGCCGACCGTGCCGGTAGTCCCCGGCCGGCAGCAACCCGCCCGATGCCAGCCCCTTGCCGGCTGCCCCCGGCAGCCGGACTCTCATGGCGATCCGCCGGCTGCCTCGCGCCCGCAGCACCAGCCGCACCAGATCGGCCATCTCGTGCACCTCAGGCCCCGCGATATCACCCGCCATGCCGACCGGACCGCCCACGGCGAGGTCCACCAGCGCTCGCGCCACCTCTCGCGCGGAAACCGTCTGGCTCCGCATCCGGGGTACGGCGATGAACGGACCGCCCGGCGCGCGCTCGAGCAGCTGCATCGGGAACTCGTGGAACTGCGTCGCGCGAAGGATGCTCACCGGAAGCTTGCCCTCGAGCGCGACGGCCTCCTGCACGCGCTTGCCCATGTAGTAGCCCATGTCCACGCGGTCGCAGCCGACGATCGACAGCACCACGAAGTGCGAGACGCCCGCGCGCGCCCCGGCTTCGATCAGGTTGCTCGTCGCGGCACGGAAGAAGCGCTCGGCACCGGCACGGCTCAACGTCGCGACATTGCTGACATCGACCAGGGCCTGCGAGCCGGCAATCGCGTCGTCCAGGCCCGCGCCGGATGCCACATCGGCGCCCGTCGATCGCGCGATCACCGCGGGCTCGTGCCCGGCGGCGCGCACCGCGGCAACCACGTGGCGCCCCACGATGCCGGTTCCGCCGGCCACCGCGACCTTCATCGCCGCCGTCACCCCCACCAGAAGGAAGCGGCAATGACGACGTACAGCCCGATGAGTGCCGCACCCTCCAACCAGTCGTACTCGCCGTCGATGATCACGAAGCTCACCGCGAGCACAGAGGCGACGATCGTCGAAACGAGCAACGGCGGGAAGGCGAGGGTGAACGCCGCTCCACCGATCGCCGGCGATAGCAGGACCAGCACCGGCGCCAGCACCAGCGCGATCTGCAGCGGCGAGTTGAGGATCACCGAGAGGGCATGGTCGGTACGACCGCGAGCCGCGAGCTGGATTCCGACGACGTTCTCCACAGCGTTTCCGGCGATCGCGACGATCACCAGACCGGCGAACGCCTGCGAGATGTGCAGCGAGCTCAGCGCCGGCTGCAACGCGGACACGAACCAGTCGGACACGAACGCCGCCAGCAACCCGGTGACGGCGAGCGCGCCGAGTGCGACGGGCGCCGGCCACAGCTCGGCGGCGTCCGGGTCGTGCTCGGCTTCCCCTTCGCTTCGACGTAGTGACGACGGCACCGAGAGCGCGAACACCGCGAGCAGCACGATCGAGGCGATCACGGACAGCGCACGCTCGTGATCGGCGGCCGGGCTGTTGACGTAGTGGGCAAGGCTCGGCACCAACATCGCGGCCACCGCGAGGATCATCAGCGCGATCAGCGTCCGGGCCCGGTCGGCATCGAAGGACTGCCGACCGTTCTTCAACCCGCCGACTGCGAACGCGAGGCCGAGAACGAGCAGGACGTTGGACAGGATCGAGCCGATGATCGCCGCCTCGACGACCTTCACCAGACCTTGTCGCAGCGCGAAGATGCAGACGAACAGCTCCGGGAGGTTGCCCAGCGCGCTCTGCACCACGCCGGTCGCTCCGGACCCCAGACGGTCCGCCACCTGCTCGACACTGCGACCGACCAGAGCCGCGAGCGCGGCCAAGCCGAGCCCAGCGACCACGAACGTCGCAACGTGAGAATCCGTCCCGTAGTTCAGGACTGCGGACACGACGGTGAGGACGGCCGCCGATCCGATGATCAGGCGGTCTGATCGTGAGAACGCCACCAGCGAATCAGGTGATCTCGAGCAGCTTCTCGCGGACGGCGTACACCACTGCCTCCATCCGCGAGTGCAGCTGAAGCTTCTCGAGGATGTTGCGGATGTGATTCTTCACGGTGTTCTCGCTGATGAACAGCTGCTTGGCGATGTCGCGGTTGTTCATGCCCTTCGCCACCAGCTTCAGCACTTCCATCTCGCGGTCGGTCAACCGCGGCACCGGTACCTGCTGACGCTCCTCGCCCCGCTTGATCATCGAGGCGAACTCGTTGAGGAGCTTGGACGCCATCGACGGCGAGATCAGCGACTGGCCGCCGTGCACTGCGCGCACCGCGGACGCCACCTCGTCGATCGGGATCTCCTTGAGCAGGTAACCCATCGCACCTGCCTTGATCGCGTCGTACAGATCGGCCTCTTCATCGCTGATCGTCAGCATGATGATCTTCGCGCTGGGCACGGCGTCCTTGATCGCGACACAGGCATCTATGCCGCCACGCTTGGGCATGCGGACGTCCATGAGCACGACGTCCGGCGTGGTCTCGACCGACTTCTCGACCGCCTCTGCGCCGTCCTCGGCTTCGCCGACGACATCGATGTCGGGCTCCGAGCCGAGCACCATCTCCAAGCCGCGCCGGAACAGTGCATGGTCATCAACGACCAGCACCCGGATCGGGTCCCCGTCGCCCGGCGGCAGCTGCTCAATGGCACTGCTGTCGGTCATGTCCGTCACCGTGTCCTCCACATCGCCCTGGCGGGCGAGCAGACCAGGCGCCTACTCCTCGCCGGAGCCAATGATCGCACGGTCACCGTTCAGCGTTGTTCCGCGAGCCGCGCTCACGCTGACTCGTGTCGCGTCCGCGACCGACTCGGGGGTTCGGCTTCCGTGGTGGATACGGCGCCGATCGGCCGCCCGTCGTAGCTGCTGACCAAGCTTGTCGACCGCAGCGTCGAAGGCAGCGAACGCGTCCGCGGCCGCGGCGGCGGCACGAAGCACCGGCCCTCGGGCGTGATACGTCAGCTCGACGTGTATCCGGCCGGCGGACTGACGCGGGTTGCGCTCTTCGATGACCTCGACATCCACTCGACCCGCCTTGCGGTCGAGACGTGCGAGCCGATCGAGCTTGTCTTGCGCCGCTGCGCGAAACCGTGTACCGACCGAGGTGTTGCGGGACCTGACGACCACGTCCAACGCCGGACCTCCTTCGCCTTGCTTCTGGGTAAGGCTGACGGTAACGCCATTCCCCCCGGGATCCCAACTACCAATTTGCGATGCGACGCCTCGTCGCGGCCACGGCGGCGGCGCCGAGAAC
>DASZYY010000107.1:0-9890 GCA_035545175.1 Mycobacteriales bacterium | reverse complement strand
CGCCGCCGTCGCCGCCAGCTCCTCGATCGTCGACGTCGTCTCCGTCACCGCCGACGACTGCTGCGTCGCACTCGCCGCATGCTGCTCCGCACTTGCCAGAAGCTCCACCGCCGCAGCCACGATCTGCTCGCCACCGCCGCGGATCTGCCCGACGAGGCTTCGTAGGTTGCCGAGCGTGTCGTCGAACGAGGTCGCGAGCTGCGCCAGCAGGTCCTGAGCGACCGCTTCGGACTCCACCTGCACGGAGAGGTCGCCCTTCGCCGCCTGGGCCAGCGCGTAGGACAGACCTTCGACAGTGCTCTGCAGCTGGTCGCGCTCGGCGTCAGCCTGCAGTCGCTGGGTCTCGAGTCGCGCCGCCACGGCGTACCCGAGCATCGCCACGAGCGGCAACGAGACGCTGACGACGACGAGCGGCCCGGCGTTGGCCTTGGTCAGCGTGTGGGCCATCGCGGTCGCCCCGACGAGGAGGCCGATGTAGCCGGCGGACAGACCGAAGGCGAGGAACCGGCTCGGGGCGATGACCGCGCCCGCGGTCGCATTGACGAGGAAGAGCGCCCAGTACGGGCCGGACACGCCACCGCTGAGAGCGACGATCGCGAACACCACGACGAAGTCCGATGCGCCGATCAGGCCGAGCAGCGGCCATTCCAGGCCCGGGTTGCGCTCGATGAGGCGCGGAAAGACCGGCACGAGCAACGGCGACACGAGCCCGACCGGGAGCCAGGCGTAGATCAGGTTGGCGTGGTCGTGGACCGGGCCGTTCGTGTAGTGAGACAGCAGGGCGGTCGCCAGGGCGACCGCGACGAGCTTGACGAACGACGCGATGGCCGATTCGACCCGAAGCCGGTCAACCATGCTGTCTTGCCCTCCCCGCGTCCGCCCCCGTGCGGACTCGCACGCTTCGACTGCCAAAGGTGTCGGCACGATGTGCGTAGCGCTGAATGGCCCGCCGATCGGCCAGCCCCCTCATCGTAGCGAGCATCGACATTGACGTCGACGTCGATTTTGACGCAAAATGAAGCGTGCTGGTGACGCTCAGCTCCGATCAGGAGGCCTTGCGCTCGACGACCGCCCGCTTCCTGGACGAGCGGATGCCGGTCGCGACGATCCGGGGGCTTCGCGATGAGCCCGCCGGCTACACCGACGCCTACTGGACGCAAGCCTGTGAGCTCGGCTGGGCCGCGCTGCTCGTCTCGGAGGAGCACGGCGGCGGCACGGTCAGCGGCAACCCGCTCACCGACCTCTCGCTGATCGCCTATGAAGTAGGCCTCCGAGCGGCACCCGGGCCGCTCACCCCGGTGAGCGTCATCGCCGAGACGCTGTCGGCCGTCGGCTCCGAGTCCCAGCTCGCGGTGCTCGAGCAGCTGATGAGCGGTACGGCGACCGCGGCCTGGGCTTACGGCGAACCTGCGCCGCACGACGCGCTCGGAACGGTCGAGACCACGATGCGGGTCGACGGCGACCACGTCGTGATCGACGGCATCAAGCGCCCGGTCGAGAACGCCTCGCACGCGGCGTACCTGCTGGTGACCGGCCGCACCGACGGCGCGCTGACCCAGGTGCTCGTGCCCGCCGGCACCGACGGAATGTCGATCGAGGAGCTGACCTCCGCCGATCTGACCCGCCGTTACGGCATCGTCCGCTTCGACGGCGTGCGGGTCCCGCTCGATGCGGTGGTCGGCGAGGTCGGCGGCGCCGAGGAGCGGGTCACGCGTCAGCTCAAGGTCGCGCTCGCCATCCAGAACGCCGAGACCGTCGGCTCGATGCAGCGCGCGTTCGACCTCACCCTGTCGTGGACCGCGGACCGCTACTCCTTCGGCCGGCCGATCGGCTCCTACCAGGAGATCAAGCACCGCATGGCCGACCAGGTCACCTGGCTGGAGGCGGCCCACGCCATCGCCGACGCCGCGATCGTCGCGCTCGACGCCGACACGCCTGACGCCACCGAGCTGATCCACGCGGCGAGCGCCTTCATCGGCGGCTTCAGCGGCGAGATGCTGCAGGACTGCGTGCAGATCCATGGCGGCATCGGCGTGACGTTCGAGCACGACCTGCACCTGTTCCTTCGTCGCGTCACGGTCAACCGCGCGACGTACGGCACGCCGGCCGAACACCGCCGCGTCGTCGGCCGGCTCGCGACCCAGACGATGCCAGGAGCCGCCGCGTGAGCACGGAAAGCGTCGAGGACTTCCGGGCGCGCGCGCGGAGCTTCATCCGCGACAACCTCAAGCCACTCAACCCTGACTCGCAGTTCGGCGCCCTGCGCAACGACCGGACCGAAGAGCAGGAGCTCGCCTACGTCGCCCGCGACCGCGAGATCCAGCGGATGCTGTTCGACAACTCACTCGCCGGTATCTGCTTCCCGAAGGAGTACGGCGGGCTCGGCCTGACGCCCGCGCACCAGCAGGCGTTCAACGAGGAGATCGCGGGCTTCGAGTTCCCGCAGCGGTTCCAGGCGCCGACGATCGCGCCTTGCGCGGCGGTGCTGCTCGACTTCGGCACCGAAGAGCAGAAACAGCGCCACATCCCTGCGATCCTCAAGGGCGAAGAGATCTGGATGCAGCTGCTGTCCGAGCCGAGCAGCGGCTCCGACGTTGCGTCCGCGCTGACCTCAGCTGTGCGTGATGGCGACGACTGGATCCTCAACGGCTCGAAGATCTGGACGACCGGCGCGTGGTGGTCGGACTGGGGTCTGTGCCTGGCTCGCACCAACTGGGACGTGCCGAAGCACCGCGGCCTGACCGTGTTCATCCTTCCGCTGCACCAGGACGGCGTCGCGGTTCACCGCATCGAGATGCTGAACGGCTCCAAGGAGTTCTGCCAGGAGTTCCTGACCGACGTCCGCGTCCCGGACACCGACCGGGTGGGCGAGGTCGACGGCGGGTGGACGGTCGGCACGCGCTGGATGTTCCACGAGCGGATGCTGTTCAGCTCGCCACTCGTCACGACGCCGAAGGGCAACCTGCACGGCGCGGCCGGCAGCGGCTCGCTCGTTGCGGTGTCGCGGGAACTCGGCCGCGAAGACGACCCGGCCGCGCACGAGCTGATCGGCGAGGCACGCACTCTCGAGCTGACGAAGCTCAACCTCAACCCGCGGATCGCGGAGAGCATGACCAGCGGCCGGCTCAACGACCAGGCCGCCGCGATCGGTCGGCTGTTCAACGGCTACACCGGTCAACGGATCTTCACCCTCGAGTTCGACCTCGCCGGCTCGCAGGGAGCGGCGTGGTGTGACAACGACGGCGCAGCTCGGGCCAGTGGCGAGGACTTCCTGATGCGGCAGGCCGCATGCATCGGCGGCGGCACGCTGGAGATGGCGCGCAACGTCATCAGCGAGCGCGTCCTCGGCATGCCGCGCGAGAAGTCGATCGACAAGGACATCCCGTTCCGCGACGTTCCGCGCGGAGCACCGTCGCAGCGTTAGGGCTTTCGCGCCTTCTCGATCAACCGCGCCACCACTTCGCGCGCTTCCTTGTGCCCGCTCTCGATGCCCAACGCGTCTTCCATCACGAGCATTTGCGCGAGTGCGGTCATCATGAAGGCCACAACCTCGCTCGATACCTCACCGCCGAGTGCAGCGGCGACAGCCGTGAGCGCCTCGGTCTGCAGCTGACGGAACCGCTCGGCGTAGGACGCGAGCTCGGCGCGAATCGCCTTGCGATGATTGGCGAGGGCGGCGAGCTCGATGGAGAAGGTCGCGCCGGCCGGGTCGGTCGCGAACTCCCAGAGCGCGAGCAGCGGGTCCGGCGAGGCGAGCGCCTTCGCCTGCCGCTTGAGGTTGAGCTCCGCACCGTGCCGCACCAGCGCGAGGAACAGGTCGTCCATCGTCGCGAAGTAGTAATGGACCAGCTGCGGCTTGAGCCCGGCCCGCGCAGCGACCTTGCGCGAGGTGACGGCGGCGTACCCCTCGTCGAGCAGCAACGTGCGGGCGGCATCCAGCAACGCAAGGCGCGTCGCCGAATCCTCCGCCCCGAGTCGCCGTGTGGTCGCCATGACGCCGAAATCCTGCCAGACGAGACGTCGCGCCGATCGACATGGGCGCCTTGGTGCCAGTCGTGACACTTACGAGGTCGGGCTCGGCAAGGTTGCTTCGCCGTGGCAATAATGAGTCGGCGATGAGCAACACCACGGGGCAGCGCGACATCGTTCGGACGCTCACGGCGACCGTGCTGTTCGTCGACGTCGTGGGGTCGACAGTGTTGCGCGCGAGCCTCGGCGAGGAACGCGCCGACGCGTTCGTGCGCGACCTCGAAGCGCGGATCACCGACGTGGTCGCTCAGCACCAAGGCCGGGTGGTGAAGGGACTCGGCGACGGCGCCATGGCGGTGTTCGAAGCCGCGGTCGATGCGGTCGGTGCCGCGGTCGCGTTGCACCAGCAGGTCGAGCTCGCCGGCCGTGTTGAGTCGGCGCTCGCCGTACAACTGCGGATCGGCATCTCCGCCGGCGACGTGTCGATCGACGGCACCGACGTGCTCGGCGCGCCCGTCGTCGAGGCGTCACGGCTGTGTGCGGCTGCGCAGCCGTCGCAGGTGCTGGTCGCCGACCTCGTGCGCTCGCTGTCGCGGGGCAGAGGCAGTTTCGTCTTCGAGTCGGTCGGGGAGCTTCCGCTGAAGGGGATCCCCGAGCCGGTACCCGCGTGCCGGGTGATGTGGGATCCGGTCGCCGCCGACAGCTCCGGCGAGGCGACGCCGTTCCCCGGGCTGCTCGCCACCGGCGGCGGCATCACATACGTCGGACGACCCGCCCTCACCGGATCCCTCATGGCGATGCTGGACAAGGTGCTCTCCGGCGAAGCGTGCCTGGCCGCCGCATTGCTGTCGGGCGAACCCGGCATCGGCAAGACGCGCACCGCCGCCGAGCTCGCGCGCCGAGCGCACGCCGAAGGGGCGATCGTCCTCTACGGCTGCTGCGACGAGGAGCTGGGTGTGCCGTTCCAGCCGTTCGTCGAGGCGCTCGACTTCTACTCGACGCATCACGCGGCGCCGCGGTTGGGCCGCCTGCCGGGCGAGCTGGTCCGGCTCTGCCCCGAGGTCGCGACCCGCGCCCCGGGGCTTCCGGAACCGGTCGCGTCGGACCCGCGCACCGAGGAGTACCGGCTGTTCGAGGCCGTGACCTCATGGCTGATCGAGGCCTCCGCGGAGTCCGGGATCGTCCTTGTCGTCGACGACATCCACTGGGCGACTCGCGCCACGCTGCTGCTGCTGGTCCACCTGCTGAAGGCAGCAGCCGCGGACCGGGCGGCGCGCCTGCTGGTCGTCGGTACTTACCGCGACACTGAGCTCGGTCGCAACCACCCGCTGACCGACGTACTGGCCGACCTGCGCCGCGTTCCCGGCGTCGAGCGGCTCGATCTGCACGGGCTCGATCTCGACGAGACGATCCAGCTCGTACAGTCGGTCGCCGGACACGAGCTCGACGCCGGCGGGCGGCAGCTCGCGGAGGCGGCGTTCGCCGAGACCGAAGGCAACCCGCTGTTCATGGGCGAGGTACTGCGGCACTTCGTCGAGACCGCGACGGTGCAGCTCGTCGACGGCCGCTGGCAGGTCAGCGACCCCGGCCAGATCGAGGTGCCCGAGGGCGTACGTGACGTCCTTGGGCGGCGACTTGGCCGGCTGTCGGAGACCGCGAACCGCATGCTGTCGGTCGCGGCAGTGATCGGCCGTGACTTCGACCTTGAGCTGCTCGCCCAGGTCAGCGACATCGATGACAACGCGCTGCTCGACGCGCTGGACGAGGCGTCCCGAGCTCGGATCATCGAGGAGACCGGCCCCGACCGATTCCGGTTCTTCCACGCGATGGTGAAGGAGACGCTCTACGGCGAGCTCACCTCCGCCCGACGGCGGCGAGCGCACCAGACGGTCCTCGAGGTGCTGGAGAAGCTCCGCCCGTACGACGCCGTCGCCCTCGCTTACCACGCGGTCGAGGCCGGCCCGAGCGGTGGCGACCTCAGTGCCGCAGTAGGTCACCTACTCGGCGCCGCCGTACAGTCCGCGGCCTCCAGCGACCTCGCGAGCGCCGAGACCTACTACCGGCAGGCGATCGAGCTCGTCGACGCCGGGGATCCCGATCCGGAGCGGCGGATCGAGGCGGCGATCGGCCTCGGCACTGCGCAGCGCGACCAGAGCAACCCGGCGTTTCGGGAGACGCTGCTCGAGGCGACCCACTCCGCGCTCGCGCTCGGCCGTAACGACCTGGCAGCGCAGGCGGCCGTCGCGAACTTCCGGGGCGTCACGAGCGTGATCAACGACGTCGACAGGGAACGGGTTGACGCGCTCGAGCGGACGATTTCAGCTCACGAGGGGCAGCGCTGCGCCGAAGTCGCGCTGCTCCTCGCGACTCTCGTGGCCGAGATCGGCTACGACGTCGACGTACCGGTCGAGCGCCGCCTCACACTGACGGACCGGGCCATCGACATCGCGCGGGAGATCGGCGACCCGAGGGTCCTGGCCGAGGTCTTGATCCGCTCGGCGCGATCGAACCTGTTGCCCAACCGGATGGCTGTCGCGCAAGCGCTCGTCCCGGAGTCGGTCGCGCTAGCCGACGCCTCCGGTGACCCGACGCTAGCCGCGCTGTCGCGGTTGTTCGAGCAGGTCATGTGCTTGGGGATCGGGGAGATCGAGCGCGCCGAGCACACGCTCTCCGAGGCGCTTCGGATCGCCGAGACGGACTGCCCGCCAATGGTGTTTGCGCTGTGCCGCGTGAATACCGTGCAGTACCTGCTCTACGCAGACCGCCTGCAGGAGGCGACCGACCTCAACAACCAGATCCTCGCGTTCACCCAGCAGATTGGCATTGCCGACGGCGACCAGTGGTGGGGCGCCGTCGTGATGGCGATTGAGTTCCTCAAAGGCGCATTCGGGGACGTCGCCGACGCGGTCGGTGACTTCGCGGCACGGTTCCCGAACGCGAAGACCTGGCAGGGCACGCACGCCTGGACACTGGCCGAAGCCGGGCGTCTGGACGAGGCGCGTGAGGTCGTGGCTCGCCATCGCCTCGACCGCCCAGACCTGTTCCCGGTCGACGACTTCATCCTGGCTGGCTGGACCTACCCGGCACTGCTGGCGCTGATGGTCGAGGACGCCTCGCTCGGAGCGGCGGCCGAGGCGGTGCTGCGTCCGCATGAGCACCTCTGGATCACGATCGACGTGTTCTGCATCGGGCCAGTGTCGTGGCCACTGGCCACAGCGCTGGGTGCGCAGCGACGCTTCGACGAAGCGGACGAGATGTTTCAGCGCGCCGAGTCATTGCTCGCCGAGCGGGGCCTGCACCCGGGGCGTCGGGTGGTGACGCTGTACCGGGCGATCTCGCTGTCGCGCAGCAACGACCCGGAGCACCGCCGTCGTACCGCGGAGCTGATCGCGCAGGGCCTCGAGGAGTCGGCAGCCGCCGGCCTCGATCCGCTGCGAAAGAGGTTCGGGTCACTGGCGTTGCGCTTAGGCGAGGTCCCACCGGTTTGAGCTTGGCGGACTTAGCGCAGGCGTGGTCACCACCGCAGTACCGTCCGATGCTTCCCGCGCCGCGCCTCAACGACGTGCAGGTCATCCGCGCAGTGGAGCGGAGAGTGCGAGATTCCGAGCACCTATCTGGTCCAGGTTGCCGACGGCACTCGCGTGACGCTGCCGATGCGATCCAGCGTTGCGATGTGCGGCAGCTAAAGCCCGAACGCCGCTGAAAGCGCAGCCGCCTGCGTGTCCCGAAAGGTCTTGGTGACCCCGGTCTTCGGCGCGACGGTGTCGAAGCCGTGGAACGCGCCGTCGACGACGTTGACCTCGCACGCAACACCGGCGGCGCGCAGCCGGTCGGCATAGCCGAGGTCTTCTTCGTAGAAGAGGTCGGCCGTTCCGACTCCGATCCAGGCCGGCGCGAGGCCCGCGAGGTTCGTGGCACGTGCTACCGACGCGAGCTCAGGAATGTCGTCCGCGCCCGGCTCGCGGCCGGTGTAGGCACGCCACCCGAACGCATTCGCCCGGTTGTTCCACGCCCGGAACAGCCGCTCATCGATGTCGGTCCGCAGGCAGGTCCGGTCGTCGAGCATCGGATACGACAGCAGCTGCAAGGACAGCGGGACGCCACGGTCGCGGGCGAGGAACGACAGCGCGGCGGCGAGGTTGCCGCCGGCGCTCGCGCCGCCGACCGCGAGTCTCGGGGTGTCGACGTACGGCTGGTCGCCGAGCCAGGTCAACGCGTCGAAACAGTCCTCGAGCGGGGTCGGGAACGGGTGCTGCGGCGCCAGCCGATAGTCGACCGACGCCACGACGATTCCGAGCCGCTTGCTCAGATCTAGGCAGAGCCGATCGTCCTGCGCCGCCGCACCGAAGACGAAGCCGCCGCCGTGCAGCCACAGCAACGCCGGGCGGGGCGCGGCGGCCGGCGGCCGGTACAACCGGATCCCGATCGGCCCTACCTGCAGCCGCTCGACGCCCTTCGCCGGGACCCGGGCGAGCAGGTCGGTGAAGGCCCGCATGAACGGCAGGCTGCGCGGGCCGACCGGCTCGCGCGGGACGAACCGTGCGATCCGGCGGAGGTCGGGATGGAGTTCAGTCATCGCCCGGGAATCTATGTCTTGTGCCGTGCGGAAGGGACGTTATCCTTGGCGATAATGCAATTCTCATCCGCGGGAGAGTCATGAGCGAGGCAGTGGATTTCGAGTCCGTCGACTTCTTCCGCGACGACACGCTCATCCCCGACCCGTACCCGTACTTCGACTACCTCCGCGCCAAGTGCCCGGTGCAGCCCGAGTCGCACCACAACGTCGTGATGGTCACCGGGTACGACGAGGCGTGCGAAATCTACGGCGACGCCGAGACGTTCTCCTCCTGCCTGTCGGTGAGCGGCCCGTTCCCCGGCTTCCCGGTGCCCCTGGTCGGTGACGACGTCAGCGACCTGATCGACAAGCACCGCGACGAGCTGCCGATGAGCGACCAGCTGCCGACGATGGACCCGCCGAAGCACCGCGACCACCGCGGTCTGCTGATGAAGCTGCTCACCCCCGCGCGGCTGCGTGAGAACGAAGCGGCGATGGCTGCGCTCGCGGACCGCCAGATCGATGCCTTCATAGAGTCGGGAAGCTGCGAGCTGATCTCGGACTTCGCGAACCCCTTCACCTTCTTCATCATCGCCAACCTGCTCGGCGTGCCGGAGGCGGACCAGCAGGGCATCCACGAGGAGTTCAAGAGCCGCAAGGGCACGGTCGGCAGCACCCGCAAGACGATGGGCCACAGCCCGCTGGAGTACCTCTACGACCTGCTGTCGACGTACGTCGAGGACCGCCGCGAGAACCCGCGTGCCGACGTGATGACCGGTATGGCGCAGGCCACCTTCGAAGACGGCTCACTGCCCGAGGTGATCGACGTCGTACGGGTGGCCGCGAACCTGTTCGCGGCAGGCCAGGAGACGACGGTGCGGCTGCTCGGCACGTCGTTCCAGCTGATCGCGGAGCGGCGCGAGCTGCAGGACCTGCTGCGCAACGACCCGGCCGCGATCCCCAACTTCGTCGAGGAGTGCCTGCGCTACGAGAGCCCGGTGAAGGGCGACTTCCGGCTGGCACGCGTGAACACCAAGGTCGGCGGCGTCGGCATCCCGGCCGGCACGATCGTGATGGTGGTCAACGGCGGCGCGAACCACGACGAGCGGAAGTTCGCCTCGCCCAAGGAGTTCCAGCCGGATCGCTCGAACGCACGACAGCACCTCGCGTTCGGGCGCGGCATCCACACCTGCCCGGGCGGTCCGCTCGCCCGCGCCGAAGGACGGGTCGCCCTCGAGCGGATCCTCGCTCGCGCTGATGACATCCGGATCTCCGAGGCCCATCACGGGCCGGCAGGCGCGCGCAAGTACTCCTACGTCCCGACGTACATCCTCCGCGGCCTGCGAGAGCTGCACCTGGAGTTCAC
>DASZYY010000106.1:0-1934 GCA_035545175.1 Mycobacteriales bacterium | reverse complement strand
TCGATCGGCACGAGGGTCGGGAACACCCGCGCACCTGCCTTGTAGCTGTCGTCCGGGAACGGTGCGTTGTAGGCAGCAAGCACGTCGTCGGTCGGCTTGTTCACGACGGCGGTGCTGATGATGAAGCCGATGTCGAAGTTGGGCGTCTCCTGGGAGAAGCGCCGCCAGTTGAGAAACGCCTCGGTGATCCGCGCGTCACCGGTCGGCAGGCCCGTGTTGCCGATTGCCACCCGGTCGAACTTGTCGACGTTCTCCGCGACGACGCGCAGGCCGATCAAGCCGCCCCAGTCCTGGCCGAAGAACGTGATGTTGGACAGGTCGAGCTGGTCGAAGAGCAGGCTGCGAATCCACTCGACGTGGCGGGCGTAGGTGTAGTCGGTGCGCTCGGTCGGCTTGTCGGAACGACCGAAGCCGACGAGGTCAGGAACGATGCAACGGAAGCCACGTCCCACGAGCACCGGGATCATCTTGCGATAAAGGAAGCACCACGACGGCTCACCGTGCATCAGCAGCACGACCTTGCCCTCGCGCGGACCCTCGTCGAGGTAGTGCACGCGAAGCGATCCGCCCTCACCGTCAGGGATCTCGGCGTAGTGCGGCTCGAAGCCGAAGTCGGGCAGACCCTCGAAGCAGTCGTCCGGCGTACGCAGTGCCTTCACAGCGTTTCCCCTATCCGTCCAGGTCGCTCAGGCCGGCAGCAGCCGGTCGAGCGAGCCCTTGATTGCGGCCGCGGCCTTCGCGGTCGTGAGCTTGTGGTCGACGCGCAGCAGCTCCATCGACTCGAACGAGGTCAGTACGTCCGCGCCCGCGAGAACGACGGCCGCCTCCGCCGCGGTCACAGTTGCGAGCTCCGGGGCGAACTGCTGGGCGACCTGGTCACGGAGGAACTCGCGGCGGCGGCGAAGCGCATTGCTGATGACCGACTGGAACGGCGCACGGATCAGCGCCGCGCGCATGACCGGCGCGACGCGCTCGTACAGCGCGACTCGCTGCGTCACCAGCGCATCGATGCGCTCCGCTCGTGCACCCTCGCCGAGGTTCGCGAGCTCGAACAGGTGGCCGACGCTGTCGAGGTGCCGCCCTATCGCGATGCGACCCATCTCGTCGAGGTCGTCGAAGTACCGGAACACCGACCGCAGGGAGACCCCGGATCGCTCTGCGACAGCGGCTACGGAGGGGTTGAGCTCGCCTTCGCGGAAGAGCTCGAGAAGGGCGTCCACCACGGCCTCGCGGTTGCGCCCACGGCGCGCGCGGCGGCCGTCGAGCTCCGACGAGGTGGCGGTCACATCACTTTGTCCCCACGAAATCGCTCGCTTCGCTCACGATTCCGCGGGGGCCCGAAAATCCGTGGCCGGTCCACATATTGACAGTATAGATGCCAGTTTCTACGGTTGGCCAGTGACGTTGGCCACCGACATCCCGAAGGCGTTCACACCGCCAGGCGGGTGGCATGGCGAGATGCCTCCCCCGATTCTCGCCGGGTGCACCGAACCGCTGGCCGAAGGCGCGCCGGATCTCCGCGGCACCTGGCGCGCGGTGGCGGTGACCGACGACGAGGGCAACCCGCAACCGGAGTCCCATCCCGTCTGGCAGCACGTCGAGCGCATCGAGCAGGCCGGCAACCGGGTCGTCGTGACGACCGCCGGGATCATCCACGACATGTACGCCGACGGCACGCTGGAGAACGGCTGCCACGACGTGATGCAGACCGACTTCACCACCCGGATCGACGTGGTCGCGAGCTTCGAGGACGGCGTTCTCGTCCTGCGCCCGGATGGCTGGCCCGGCGTGGAGATCCGCCGATGGCTGGAGGACGGCAAGCTCCGCTGGCGCTACTTCACCTTCTTCACCGCCACCCTCGAACGGGTCGAGTAGCGCGTTGGTGCTGCCCGAGGTCTGGCCGGCGGGCGCGCCATTCGACGACGCCGACTACG
>DASZYY010000105.1:0-16559 GCA_035545175.1 Mycobacteriales bacterium | reverse complement strand
CGCAGATCCAGCTCAGCGACGGCGACGGCAGCTGCGGCTACGTCTACAGCCTGTCGAGCAGCCGGGCGTGGGCGTCACCGGATCCCGCCGACTTCTCCGGCACCGTCGCGCCGATGGGCTCGGGCAAAGCCGGCGGGTCCGACACCGGCGCCGGCACTGGAACGATCAACATCACCGTGTCCGCGAAGAGCCTCAAGCCGGGCGTGCATCACTTCACGATCGTCGTGCAGTCGCAGAACGCCGAACCGAGCCCGGACCGCATTCCCTTCACAGTGACGGTGAAGTAGCGGTCTTGGCTACGGGGTGTAGGTCGACAGGAAGTCGCCGATCCTGGTGATCGCGTCGGTCAACACCTCGACGCTCGGCAGGGTGACGATCCGGAGGTGGTCCGGGTCCGGCCAGTTGAAGCCGGTGCCGTAGGTCACCAGGATCTTCTCGGTCCGCAGCAGGTCGAGGGCGAACTTCTGGTCATCGACGATCGGGTAGACCTCCGGGTCCAACCGCGGGAAGACGTATAGAGCGCCCTTCGGCTTCGTGCAGCTGACACCAGGGATCGCGTTGAGCAGCTCGTAGGCCACGTCGCGCTGCGCGAGCAGCCGGCCGCCGGGAAGGATCAGCTCGTTGATGCTCTGATAGCCACCCAGCGCGGTCTGGATCGCGTTCTGCGCCGGGACGTTCGCGCAGAGCCGCATGTTCGCGAGCAGCGACAAACCGGCGATGTAGTTCTCGGCGTGCTGCTTCGGACCGCTGATCACCACCCACCCCGCCCGGAAGCCCGCCACCCGGTACGCCTTCGACAAGCCGCTGAAGGTGAGGCAGATGACGTCGGGCGCGAGCGACGCGAGAACCGTGTGCTCGGCGCCGTCGTAGAGGATCTTGTCGTAGATCTCGTCGGCCATGATCACGAGGTCGTGCTCGCGGGCGAACTGCACGATCGCCTCGAGCGTCTCGCGTGAGTAGACCGCGCCGGTCGGGTTGTTGGGGTTGATGACGACGATCGCCTTGGTGCGATCGGACACCTGCGCCGAGAGGTGTTCGAGATCCGGCGCCCAGTCGTTCGATTCGTCGCAGCGGTAGTGCACGGCACGGCCGCCGCAGAGGTTGGTCGTCGCGGTCCACAGCGGGTAGTCCGGCGCCGGGATCAGCACCTCGTCGCCGTCGTTGAGCAGCGCCTGCAGCGTCATCGAGATGAGCTCGCTGACCCCGTTTCCCAGGTAGACGTCATCGACCGTGACGCCGTCGACGCCCTTCAGCTGGTAGTACTGCTCGACCGCGGTGCGCGCGGAGTACAGGCCCTTCGACTCGCTGTAGCCCTGCGCCGTCGAGAGGTTGCGGGTGACGGCCTGGAGGATCTCGTCAGGCGCCTCGAATCCGAACGGCGCCGGGTTTCCGATGTTGAGCTTGAGGATCCGGTGACCCTCTTGCTCCATACGAGCTGCCTCGTCCAGCGCCGGGCCTCGGACGTCGTACACGACGTTCTGCAGCTTGTCCGACTGACGCAGGTCCACGTCCTCGAGGGTACGGCGCGCGCGGTCACCGGTCGCGCCGATTTATTTGCAGAGACGCCACAGGGACCGCGTCACCGCCGGATTGTGACGCGGTCCCTGAGGCGTTTCCCGTCGCGCCGCCACTGGGCTGCGGCGCGACGGGAGTCAGGTGCTGAGCGGATGGGCCCAGCCAGTTGTACGAGCTAGATCGATCGCTGGTTCGGCACGCCGGCAAGCAGCGCGCGAACCTCGCTCTCGCGGTACCGGCGATGACCGCCGAGAGTGCGGATCGAGGTCAGCTTTCCTGCCTTGGCCCACCGCGTGACGGTCTTGGGGTCGACGCGGAACATCGTCGCGACCTCGGCGGGCGTAAGCAGCGGCTCAGCGTCTGTGGTACGGGTGGTCATCAAGGGCTCCGTTTCTCCTCGACCGGTGGAGCTCGGTCGGATACCTATGGTGAAGATGTCGCGGGATATCCGGTATGGCCCATCGGGACCATCTTTCGGGCCAGGAGTAACTAGTCCGAGACGCCCGAAATGCCCCGAACTGGATGTCCGGATTGCGGTGAGCCGTCCAGATGTGCGCTCGCAAGGCGGAGGAGAAAGCGCGCATCTGAAATACGCCGTTGACTACGACAAGCGCGCATTTTCTGCGCCTCGGCGAGGGCGTCAGTTCGCGTGCTCGAGCGCCGCGACCGACCGCCAGCGGGCGATCACCCGCTCGTAGCACTGCCCCGCGGCGGGCAGATCCCCAGCGAGCAGCCGCTCCAGCGCCTCGTTCACATCCGCGACCGAGTTGTCCTCGGACAGTGCGTCGTCGTCCATGAGGTGCACCAGACCGCCGTAGTCGAGCTCGACCAGCGAGTGCGGATGGAAGTCCTCGAGCCAGCGGCCGACGTCCTCGATTGACGCGGTCGCCGGTCCCTCGCCGAAGATCCGCTGTACGACGCGCAGCGCACGGGCGATCCGCCGGCGCGCCCGGGACATCGCGGTCAGGTAGATCAACGCACGATCGAGCCCGTGTCCCGACGAGGCGTCCATCCGGCGCTCACCGAGCACCATCCGCCGCTCGCTCGCCTCGAAGGCGAGGAACCACGAGATCGGCACCTGCCACGTCGCGGTGATGATGCCGGCCTTCAGCTGCGGGTTGTTCTCCCGCCACACGTCGCGGGCGTCCTCGGCGGCGGCGCTGAGTGCTGCCGGGAAGAACGCGTCGCGCAGCTCGTCGGGCAGCTGCGAGCGGAAGCTGTCGAGCGCATCCCAGGCCCGCAGCTGCAGCCGCCAGGGACAGACATAGGTGAGGCCGTCGAGCTCGCGGACGTAGGCGTGGTCGCTGCCGTCGGACAGGTCGAGCCGCAGCGGGATCGCGAGCACCGCCGACAGCGCAACCTCGTGCTCGCGCACCATCTGCACCGGCCGGCTGGGGACGTCGCCCGCCGCGATGTAGGCCTGCCAGCGTGCCCGCTCCGACTCGGCGAGTCCGGACAACGGCTCGTACACCCGCAAGTGCGCGGCGTACCCCATCACGCTTGCCATCCTGGCATGAGTTCGGGCGACGTCGTTTGGGCGATTAGCGTGGCCGGCATGGAGGTCTTCGCCCAAGCGCCGGACCACGAGCAGGTCGTGTTCTGCAACGACCCGTCCACCGGGCTGCGGGCGATCATCGCGATCTACTCCACCGCGCTCGGTCCCTCGCTGGGCGGGACCCGCTTCTTCCCGTACGCCGACGAGGACGCGGCGCTCGCCGACGTGCTCGAGCTCTCCAAGGCGATGGCCTACAAGGCGGCGTGCGCCGGGCTCGACCTCGGCGGCGGCAAGGCCGTCATCATCGGCGACCCGGCGACCGACAAGACCGAGGCCCTGCTGCGTGCCTACGGCCGGTTCGTCGACTCGCTGTCCGGGCGGTACTACACCGCCTGCGACGTCGGGACCTATGTCGCCGACATGGACGTCGTGGCGCAGGAGTGCCGCTACACGACCGGGCGCTCGCCCGAGCAAGGCGGTGCTGGCGACTCCTCCGTACTCACCGCGTTCGGGGTCTTCCAGGGGATGCGGGCCGCGGCGGAAGCGGCGTGGGGTGAGCCGACCCTGCGCGGGCGGCGAGTCGCGATCTCGGGCGTCGGCAAGGTCGGACGGCACCTGATCGGGCATCTGCTCGACGACGGCGCTTCGCTCGTCATCGCCGACGTGAACGCCGAAGCCGTCGCGCGCGTCACCGCCGCCCACCCGGAGGTGGCTGCCGTGGATCCCGGAGGCCTCCTTGACGAGCCGATGGACGTGTACTCGCCCTGCGCGCTCGGCCACGCCCTCAACGACGAGACCGTGGCGCGCCTCACTGCCCGGATCGTCTGCGGCGGCGCGAACAACCAGCTCGCTCACCCCGGGGTCGAGGCCCTGCTCGAGCAGCGGGGGATCCTCTACGCGCCCGACTACGTCGTCAACGCGGGCGGCGTGATCCAGGTCGCCGATGAGATCCACGGCTACGACCCGCAGCGGGCCCGGGCCAAGGCCGCCGAGATCTTCCAGACCACCGGGCGGGTCTTCGCCGCCGCGGCCGCCGACGGCGTTCCGCCGTCGATCGCGGCAGACCGGATGGCCGAGGCCCGGATGGCGACCGGCCGTCCGCTGCGTCTGCCGGAACGGGATGCCCTACGCGGCTCCGGGCGCTGATATCCTGACAGTCGATCCGGCACACCGGGTCGACGATGACCGAACAACTTCCGTGTCGCCACCGGGTCGGACCCGGGGCGCAACGAGGGGGTCGAGCCAATGGGGCGCGGCCGTGCCAAGGCCAAGCAGACGAAGGTCGCCCGCGAGTTGAAGTACTCGAGCGGCGGGACCGACCTCGACCGCTTGGCGCAGGAGCTCGCCGCCGAGCGCGATGGCGCCGGGTCGAGCTACGCGACCACGCAGTCCGCCACCGTCGACGATGACGACGAGTACGGCGACTACGACCGCTACGCCGACGTCGAGGACGACGAAGACGCCGGCTAGCAGCCTGCTCTTCCGGGCGGCGTTCTAAGCGCCGACGATCTCCCCGCACACCCAGGCGTCCACTCCCCGGCCGACCAGGTGGTCGACGGCCGCCTGGGCGGCACTCGCCGGGACGACGGCGACCATGCCGACGCCGAGGTTGAAGGTCCGCTCCATCTCCTCAGCAGCCACCTGGCCGCGCCGGGCGATCAGGTCGAAGATCGGCGCCGGCGTCCACGTCGAACGGTCGATCCGAGACGCCAGCCCGGCCGGCAGCACCCGCGCCAGGTTGGCCGTCAGGCCGCCGCCGGTCACGTGGGAGAACGCGTGGACCTCGATCGCCGCCGCCAGGCTGAGGCAGTCCATCGCGTAGATCCGCGTGGGGGTGAGCAGCACCTCGCCGAGCGGCGCTCCGAGGTCGGCGGTGGAGTCCAGCGAGAGCTTGGCGCCGGTGAGGAGCACGTGACGGGCGAGCGAGTAGCCGTTCGAGTGCAACCCACTCGACGCCATCGCGACCACGGCGTCGCCGGCGCGCACCCGGTCAGGGGTGATCAGGTCGGCCTCGCGCACCATGCCGGTCGCCGCACCGGCCACGTCGTACTCCTCGGGACCGAGCAAGCCTGGGTGCTCGGCAGTCTCCCCGCCGATCAGCGCGCAGCCGGCCAGCGCGCAGCCGGCGTCGATCCCCGCAACGATGTCGGCGATCCGCTCCGGCACCACCTTGCCGCAGGCGATGTAGTCGGTCATGAACAGCGGCTCCGCGCCGCAAACGACGATGTCGTCGACCACCATGCCGACGAGGTCGTGACCGATCGTGTCGTGGCGGTCCATGGCCTGGGCGATGGCGACCTTCGTGCCGACCCCGTCCGTCGAGGTCGCCAGCAGCCGGTCGGCGTCGATCCGGAACAGCCCGGCGAACCCGCCCAGCCCGCCGACCACCTCGGGACGGCCGGACGTCAGCCGAGCCTTGATGAGCTCCACCGCGCGGTCCCCGGCCTCGATCGAGACACCAGCCGCCGCGTAGGTCGCGGAGCCTTCCACGGACGTCACGGACGAGACAGCGCGTCGGTCGCGCCGACGCCGGGCAGCATCTGTTCGTACGACGAGTCGGGCGACGGGTCGAGCGAGCCCGACTCAGCCTCCACGGCACGCGAGATGCCCTCGAGCATGTGCTTGCCGAGCAGCTCGGGCGCCGGCAGGTCGATCGGGTAGTTGCCGTCGAAGCAAGCCCGGCACAGCCGCTCGCCGGGGATCGTGGTCGCCTCGGTCAGCTCCGCCAGCGAGATGTAGCCGAGGGTGTCGGCGCCGATCGAAGCGCAGACCTGCTCGACGGTCAGCCCGTTGGCGATGAGCTCGGCACGCGAGGCGAAGTCGATGCCGTAGAAGCATGGCCACTGCACCGGCGGCGAGGAGATCCGCACGTGGACCTCCGCGGCCCCGGCCTCCCGCAACATCCGCACCAGCGCGCGCTGGGTGTTGCCGCGCACGATCGAGTCGTCGACCACGACCAGCCGCTTGCCGGCGATCGCCGCCCGCAGCGGGTTCAGCTTCAGCCGGATGCCCAGCTGGCGGATCGTCTGCGACGGCTGGATGAAGGTGCGCCCGACGTAGGCGTTCTTCACCAGCCCGATGCCGTAGGGAATGCCGCTGGCCTCGGCGTACCCGACCGCGGCCGGCGTGCCGCTCTCCGGCACCGGGATCACCAGGTCGGCGTCGACCGGGTGCTCCTTGGCGAGCCGCCGCCCGACCTCCACCCGGGTCTCCTGCACGGAGCGCCCGGCGATCGCGGTGTCGGGGCGCGCCAGGTAGACGTACTCGAACAGGCAGCCCTTCGGTGTCGCCTCGGCGTATCGCTGCGAACGCAGGCCGTGCTCGTCGATCGCGATCAGCTCACCGGGCTCGATCTCACGGACGAACGAAGCACCGACGATGTCGAGCGCTGCGGTCTCGCTGGCGACCACCCACCCTCGCTCGAGCCGCCCCAGGACCAGCGGTCGCACGCCGTGCGGATCCCGTGTCGCGTAGAGCGTGTGCTCGTCCATGAACACGAGCGAGAACGCGCCGCGCAACGTCGGCAGCACCTTCATCGCGGCGGCTTCGAGCGAGAGGTCAGGCTCTCGCGCCAGCAGCTCGGTGATTAGGTCCGAGTCGCTCGTCGCGCGCGGCTCACCGGTACGCGGCCGCTGGTCGGTGCCGATCTCGGCGGCGAGCTGCGCGGTGTTCGTGAGGTTGCCGTTGTGCCCGAGCGCGATGCCGCCGCCCTGGGGGGCGGGACGGTACGACGGCTGGGCGTTCTCCCAGGTGCAGGATCCGGTCGTCGAGTAGCGGTTGTGGCCGATCGCAAGGTGACCGGTCATCGCTCCGAGGGTCGGCTCGTCGAAGACCTGGGCGACCAGACCGAGATCCTTGTAGACGACGACCGTTCGGCCGTCGGACACCGCCATGCCGGCGGCCTCCTGGCCGCGGTGCTGCAAGGCGTAGAGGCCGTAGTAGGTGAGCTTCGCGACCTCTTCGCCCGGCGCCCACACACCGAAGACGCCACAGGCATCCTTCGGCGGAGCCTCATCCGGGATATCAGCGAAGCCAACCCGAGCCGCGGTATCAGCGTCAGGGTTGGTGCGGTCGTGCGAGGAAGGGAAGTCGGACAGGCTCGGCGCCACCGACCGGCTCCTTAGTCGTCGTCGACTCTGGACCCGCTCGAGTCTAGTCGGCATCGAGGGCGTTTCGGCACTGACGATCCGGAAGGTTTCCGACATGCTTGGCGGAGTGCGGGTACTCGTGGTCTACGGCTCCACGCGCGGCGGCACGGCCGGCCTGGCCCACATGGTGGCCGACGCGTTCGTCCGCCATCAGATCCGCTCAGACGTGCGCCGGACGGGCGAGGTCCGAACCCTGAGCAATGAGTACGACGCGGTCCTCGTCGGCGGCGCGCTGTACAGCAACCGGTGGCACCCGGACGCCACCACTTTCGTGACGCGCCACCGTGCGCAGCTGCGGCAGCTCCCGGTGTGGTTCTTCTCCAGCGGGCCGCTGGACGACTCCGCCCGCGATGGCTCACTTGCGCCCGTGCCGCAGGTCTCCTCCCTTGCCCGCGACATCGACATCCGCGGCCACATGACCTTCGGCGGAATGCTGGACAAGCGGCCGAGCGGCCTGTTCGGCATGTTCGCCTGGGGACCCGAAGGGGACTTTCGCGACCGCCACCAGGTGGCGGAGTGGGTGGCGCGCATAGCCGCCGACCTCACCGCCGACAACGAGTCGATGGTGCGCGTCGTCGGCACGGACGGCCGGACGGTGACGGCGCCGGACCGGCCACCGCCCGTCGTCATCGTCGCGCCCCGCCCGGACCCGGAGATCGAGCCGGAACCGGCCGAGCTGGTCATCGAGCTCCCCGACGACCCCGCAGACTCACCTCGCGGCCGTGACCGGTTTGGGTTGCGGCGCTACCTCAGTCTCGACGACGAAGAGTCCGACGACGAAGGTCTCGACCTCTTCATGCAGGCGACCGATCAGTAGGCCGGTCCCGACGCCGGCGGGTCCCGGAACTCCTCCCGCGCGAGGGTCGATCGCGGTTCGGGACCCAGCGGCTTCCCGCCGTAGATGACCTTGCCGTTCGCACGCTGGTAGGTCAGCCACGCAATGGCACCACGCTGGTCGACACCGCGCACCCCGTAGTTGCACACGCCCTGCGGAAAGGTCTCCTTCAGCTCCTGCCATTGCGCATCGGTGAACTGCACCGGGTAGGCCGTGCGGCTGAGCGGCCGCAGCCGGCACTCGAGGATGTCGTCGGTCATCGGCATGCCGGCGGACATGCGCGGGGTGCCGTAGGCCTGGACCGCCTCGTCACAAGCCTCCGCCGGGATGTCGACAGTCGCGCCGTCGGTGCAACGCTCGGTCAGGCTGACCGGCTTGTCCGCGATGATCTTTCGCGGCAGCGGGATCGACCGGTGGTCGGCGTGAACCCGCGCCAGCCATCCGTCCATCGCCAGCACCGCTGAGTCGGCGTAGCTGACGTCGCCGATCAGCGGCGCGAGCCCGCGCCACAGCACCTGGTTCGCCGCCGTCCCGAAGTCGCGAAGCAACCGGGCGCGCATCGCATAGGTCCGGTACACGTCGTGGAAGGCGCCGGGGTCCGGACCACGCAGATCGATGATCGCCACACGGTTGAGGTTGTTGGCCGAGTCGACCGCGCCGCTGCGGTAGGCCCGCTTCAACCCGATGAGGTCGGGCTTGCTGCGCGCCTTCTGGTACGTGTCGTCCTGGGTGAGCCCGCCGATCTTCGCGTTGAGATCGACGAAGTCAGCCGGCGAGATCTCTCCGTTGAGCAAGCCCTGCAGGCCGTACTGGATGCCGTCGTTGCCGAACGGCCGGTTCGCGAAGCCGTCCTTGCGCAACCCGAAGACGTTGACCATGTACTGCTGCAGCGTGCACTTCACACCATGCGGGTTCGTCCCCGGCTGGTAGACCCTCGAAGCCGGCACGTCCGGACACGACCGCGACGGGTTGGCGCTGTTCGGGATGACGTTCGTGAAGGTGACCGGGTTGCCGACGTTCGGGTGGTCCAGCGCCTGCGAGATTCCCAGCGGCGTCCATGCGACCCCGGTGCCCCACTTCGACGGGTCCTCGAAGTACTTCAGCAGGATCGTGTAGTCGACGTACTCCAGGGCCGACGACCACGCGTCGGTGAAGCTGCACTGCGGGGTGATGCCCTGGTAGATGCCGGGGTAGGCGTTCGCCACCTGCTGCTGCACGAGCGAGCCGCCCGAACAACCCGTGCCGATGGTCCACAGCACGGGGCCGTACTTGTCGATGACGCGCTGCTTGGTCATCACGAGCGACTCGGCCTGCGTCAGCAGGTTGCAGTTGTGCCCGGCGTTGTCCAGCGCGTTGCTCATCAGGATGAACCCGGCGCCGATCAGGTCCGGATCGAGGACGCCCGGCGCGGCACCGGTGCCGTACGTTGTGTCACAGCTCGCGCCGTGCGTGATGACGAGCCGCCGGTTGAACTGCGGCTGTGGCGCCCACGGGTGCCACGCTTTCCCGGGCTGCCACAACGCGGCGATCGTGTACTGGTCCCGGTCGATGTAGCCGGTCTCCTGGCGCACGATGAACGGCACGGTCACGCCGGTCTTGGTGGTGGTCGTCGCGATCAGCTGGGCCGGCGGCGGTGACGACGGGTCGTAAGGACGGAACGCGCCGACCGAGGCCACCCCCGTCACGCCGACGCCGACGCTGTTCGTGCCGGCCGGCAGGTACTGGTAGGAGTACGACGGCTTCTGGTCGCACTGCGCGTCGGTCGCCCCGGCCTGGCACTTCCACGGCTTGACCTGTGGCCCGGCGAATACCGGGCCGCCGACCGGGTGGTTCGTGATCGTGAGCTCAGCACGCTGCCCCGCGAGCCACGCGACCAGGTGGTTGGCGCCGAGCCGTAGGTCGCGCACCAGACCCTCGACCTGGTGATCGGGACGCCGGGCGAACCAGCGGTCCACGTCGTGACCGTTCAGCTGGAGGTGCAGGTTCGACGGCTTCACGTTGTAGTCGCCGGGCAGCAGGACGCGGGTGAGCACCTCGCCGCCGGAGACCAGGTCGGCGCGCACCGAAAGCGTCTTGATCGCCAGCGTGTGACGGACGTGGACGCGCGGCGGTGCGATGCGCTCGGCGCGCCGCGAGGTGGAGGAGGCCACTGCCGGCACCACCGCGGACAGCAGCAGTGCCCCGCAGCCGGCAAGAACGGACCCGCGAAGACGACCGGAGCTCATGATCAAGAGTTCGACTACGCGGTGGCGGGCACCTTCGCCGGCTCGAGCCGCATCTGGATCCCGGGATGCGGACGCAGGGTGACAGCCGCCCACGTCTTGACGTGCTGCCCAGGCACGATCTTCGGCTCCCACCGGCGGGCCAGAGTGGCGAGCACGAGGACCGCCTCCGACCACGCGAACTGCTCGCCGATGCACATTCGGCTGCCGGCACCGAACGGGAAGTACGCGCCGCGCGGCTGCCCCGGCGCGGTGTGGTCGAAGTGACCGTCCGTGTTGATCCAGCGGTCAGGGCGGTAGGCGTGCGCGTCCGGACCCCACCACCGCGGGTCGCGATGGATGATCCACGGCAGCGTGAGGATGGTGTGGCCGGCCGGTGCGTGATAGCCGCCGAGGTCGATCGGCTCGGTCGTCTCGCGCTCGATGATCCACGCCGGCGGACGCAGCCGCATCGTCTCGGCGATGCACGCCATCGTGTACGGCAGCCGCGGGATGTCCTCGTACGTCGGGACGGCGTCTGCGATCGTCGCGTCGATCTCCGCTCGCAACCTGGCTGCCACGTCCGGGTTCTGGTCGAGCAGCCACCAGGTCCAGGCGAGCGCGTTGGCCGTCGTCTCGAAACCAGCGAGCATCAGCGTCAGGGTCTCGTCGAGCACCTGCTGCTCGGTGAACCCCTCGCCGTCCTCGGTCGCGGCCAACAGCGCCGCCACCATGTCCTCATAACTGCCGCCGCCTCGCTTGTGGTCACTGACCACGCGCTCGACGGTCGACCGCATCGAGGCGACGGCGTTGTTGATCTTGACGGCCGGCGGCAGCTTCGTGTCGAGCAGCTTGGTCGCGCCCGGGATGAACGCGATGCCGAACCGCCGAAGGATCACCTCGAGCGAGTCGATCACGGTCCGGGCGTCGCGGTCGGTGTCGTCCCCGAGCAAGGTGCGGCCGACGACGTCGAGCGCGATGCGCCCCATCTCGTCGGTGATCTCGACGACCTGACCCGCCCGCCAGCGTTCGTCGGCTCGCATCGCCGCACCGGCCATCACGTCCGCGTATTTCTTGAGCGCAGTCACCGCGAAAGCCGGGTTGATCAACCGCCGGTTGCGCTTGTGTGACACCGGGTCCTCGTTGGTGAGGATGCCGTTGCCCAGGCCGATCGCGATCATCCTGATCCCGAAGCCCTTGGTCATCGACCGGCCCTTGTCGACCAGGACCTCCCGCGCGAGTGCGGGGTCGGAGACGACCCACAACCGAAGCCCCGGCCCGCGCATCTCGACGACGTCACCGCGGCTGGTGGCACTCTCGAACAGGCGGGTGCTGCGGGTACGGTCGATCATCGCGCGCAGCGCGAGCGGCGACACCCGGAACACCGGAGGCTGCGAACCCTCGGCGCGGACGCCCCGCCTGCTTCGGTACGGCACCCTCGCCGGGCCGGCCATCAGAACAGCACCGGCAGCTGGTCGGAGAGATCGGCGCGCTCACCGCTCGCGCGCACCCGTCCGTCGGCAACGGCGGCGGTCCATGGGGCCCGACCGGTTGCCAGCTCCACCCAGGTCATCGCGTCGACCTCCACGACGTTCGGCGGCGTGCCGCGGGTGTGCCGGGGACCTGCGACGCACTGCACCGCAGCGTACGGCGGGACGCGAAGTTCCACACTGTGACCTGGGACACGTTCAGCGAGGATGCCGGTCAGCATGCGGACCGCAACGCCGAGCGCACCGCGATCGAGGTCGATCGGCGGCAGCTCGGGCAGCGACGCGGACAGGTCGAGCGAGTGCACGACCAGCTCGTTGACGCGCGTCACCATCAGATCCGACAGCCGGATCGGGCCGCGCCGCGCCTCGACGGCAGGGTCTCCCGTCACTCGATCGAGGGCCTCGACCAGCGCCGCGTCCTGAGCCGCGTGTCGCCGGACGACCTCCTCCGGAGTGACACCTGCGCCACCTCGCCGGTCCCGCTCCGCGATCTCCGGCGCAGCTGACTGCCAGTGCGATGTGTAGTCGGCGATCGACTGCGGCTTCGCCTTGGTGGCTCCGGCCGTGACGGCACGAGTCACAGCGGCCGGAACCTCGGTGGTGTGAAAGGCGAGCTCGCCGATCGTCCACGCAGGCAACCGCGATCGGAGCTGCCACATGTCAGGCGGGATCCGTGCGATCCACTCGACGAGCAGGGACAGCTGCGCGGCATACGCCGCGCGCGCCGATTCGAGCTTGCCGGCCACCTATCCGAACAGCGCGGGCAGTGTGCCTTCCGACTGCGCACGCAGATCATCGAGGCCGACCTCGAACTGCCCGTCGATCGACAGCGACGCGCCGCCGGTCCGCCCGATCACGGTCGCGGCCACGTGATGCTTCGCGGCGAGCGCGAGGACGGCGTCGACGTCATCGGTCGCGACGATCGCGCGCGCCGCGCTCTCGCTGAACAGCGCGATGAACGGGTCGCCGGCGACGGTTGCGGTCGCGCCGACACCACCGAGGAGACAGGCCTCGACGAGCGCCTGGGCGAGGCCGCCTTCTGACAGGTCGTGCGCCGCGCTGACCAGCCCGCCCTCGGCGGCGGCGACCAGCACGGCAGCGAGCGAGCGTTCCGCGTCGAGCCGGACCTGCGGCGGGCGGCCGCCCAAGTGACGGTGTGCCACCCAGGCCCACGCCGAGCCGTCGAGCTCATCGGCGGTCTCGCCGAGCAGGACGATCTGCTGGCCGGCCGCGGTGAACCCGCTCGGCACGCGCTTGGCGACATCGGCGATCACGCCGAGCACGCCGATGACGGGCGTCGGGTTGATCGCGGTCGCGCCGGTCTGGTTGTAGAAGCTGACGTTGCCGCCCGTCACCGGGGTGCCGAGCGCACGGCAGCCCTCGGCCAGCCCGCGAGTCGCCTCGGCGAACTGCCACATCACCGACGGGTCCTCCGGCGAGCCGAAGTTGAGGCAGTCGGACACGGCGAGCGGCCGCGCACCCGAGCACGCAACGTTGCGATGCGCCTCGGACAGCGCGAGCTGCGCGCCGTCGTGCGGGTCGAGACGGGCGAAGCGACCGTTGCCGTCGAGTGACAGGGCGATGCCCCGCTCGGTCTCATCACCCAGACGGACGACGCCCGAGTCATGCGGCATGGCGAGCACCGTCCCGCCGATGACGTAGCGGTCGTACTGCTCGGTCACCCAACGTCGCGAGCAGAGCTCCGGCGAGCCAACGAGCTTCAGCATCGTGTCGCGGAGCTCGGCACCGGAAGCCGGTCGCGGCAGCCGCGACGACGTGTCCGCCACGAGCGCGTCCTGCGCGTCGTCCGGCCGGGCCAACGGCCGGTGGTACACCGGGCCGTCGTCCGCGAGTGATCCGGGCGGCGCGTCGACGACGGTCTCGCCGTGCCAGGTGATCACGAGGTGGTCGCCGTCGGTCACCTCTCCGATGACGGTGGCGAGCACGCCCCACTTCTTGCAACGTTCGAGCACCGCCTCGACATCGCCAGGCGTGACGATCGCGAGCATGCGCTCCTGTGACTCGCTCATCAGGATCTCGAGCGGAGACATCGACGCCTCACGCAGCGGGACCTTGTCGAGCTCGACGTGCATGCCGCCGTCGCCGTGCGACGCCGTCTCGCTCGTCGCACACGACAGGCCGGCGCCGCCGAGGTCCTGGATCCCGGTGACGAGGCCCGCATCGAAGAGCTCGAGACAGCACTCGATGAGGATCTTCTCCGTGAACGGGTCGCCGACCTGGACGCTGGGCCGCTTGCTCGGACCCGCGGCTTTGCCGCTGCCATCAACAGAGTCGTCGAAGGTGGCACTCGCCAGGACGGAGACGCCGCCGATGCCGTCACGGCCGGTGAGTGCACCCAGCAGGACCACCTGGTTGCCGGCGCCCTTCGCCTGCGCGAGCTGCAGGCGCTCGTGCGGCAGCACGCCCACGCACAACGCGTTGACGAGCGGGTTGCCGCCGTAGGTCGGGTCGAAGCCGACCTCGCCGCCGACGTTGGGCAGGCCGAGGCAGTTGCCGTAGCCGCCGACCCCTGCGACGACTCCGGTGAGCAGTCGCTTCGTGTCCGGGGCGTCGGCGTCGCCGAAGCGCAGCGAGTCCATGACGGCGATCGGCCGGGCGCCCATGGTGAGGATGTCGCGCACGATGCCGCCGACACCGGTCGCCGCACCCTGGTAGGGCTCGACGTAGCTCGGATGGTTGTGGCTTTCGACCTTGAAGGTGACGGCGAGGCCGTCACCGACGTCGACGACGCCGGCGTTCTCGCCCATGCCGACGAGCATCGCGTCGCTGGCCGGCGGGTTCTCCGCGAACTGCCGCAGGTGAACCTTGCTGGACTTGTAGGAGCAGTGCTCACTCCACATGACGGAGTACATCGCGAGCTCGCTGTCGGTCGGCCGGCGGCCGAGAATCTCGCGAATCCGGGCGTACTCGTCGTCCTTCAGCCCGAGCTCGGCGTACGGCTGCTGCTGGTCCGGGGTTGCCGCAGCCAGCTCGACGGTGTCGACGTCTGTCATGCCGAGACCGCCACCTGCGCTCGTCGCCCGCTCACGCGGCGACGAGGGCCTGGACGACGGACGTGAACATCGGCAGGCCGTCGAGCGACGGGCCGGTCAGCAGCTCGATCGCGTGCTCGGGGTGGGGCATCAGCCCGACGACGTTGCCCGCGGCGTTGCGGATCCCGGCGATGTCGTTGAGGGCGCCGTTGGGATTGCCGTCGAGGTATCGAAAGGCGACCCGTCCTTCGCGCTCGAGCTCCTCGATCGTGGCCGCGTCGGCCACGTACCGGCCCTCGCCGTGCTTGACCGGAATGACGATCTCGGCGCCGTCGCCGTAGTGCGACGTCCAGCGCGTCGAGGTCGACTCGACCCGCAGCCGCTGGTCGCGGCAGATGAAGTGCAGCCCGGCGTTGCGGATCAGCGCCCCCGGCAGCAGGCCGGCTTCGCACAGCACCTGGAAGCCGTTGCAGATCCCCAGGACCGGCAGGCCGTCCGCCGCCGCCGCGACGATCTCGGCCACCACCGGGGAGAACCGTGCGATCGCGCCCGCCCGCAGGTAGTCGCCGTAGGAGAAGCCGCCGGGCAGGACGACCGCATCGACACCCTGAAGGGTGGCGTCACCGTGCCAGAGGCTGACCGGCTCGCCCCCCGCCGCCTTGACCGCTCGCGCGGCGTCGCGGTCGTCGAGCGATCCAGGGAAGGTCACCACACCGACGCGACTGGTGGTGGGCACCCGCCCATCCTAAGTGGCGGCCACTTTCGCCCATGGCCCGACACAGCACCACGAACGAACTAGTCATCCCAGATCACGCGAAAACGGTCCGAAGAGGCGATAGCGGCGAATCGGGCGCAGGCGCAACACTGCGGGAATCAGACGATCTTGGGAGCAACCATGGCGGACTACACACCGCGCCGGTACCGCGCCTTGGTGCTGTGCCCGATGCGCAAATGCCCGTCCTGCGCCCGCGAGACGTTCGTGCGCGACGACCACTGCGACGAGTGCGGAGCCCACGTCCCCAAGCCGGCGACGGTGCGGGTCCCCCGGCCGCGGCGCGAGCTCCAGGTCATCCCGGCGACCGGGTTCGGCCTGGAGCACGCGGCGGCGGCCGCAGGCTCGCTCGACGTGTGTGCGATGCCTTCCATCAACTGAGCCCGTAGGCCCACTAGGGTCGCCGGCGTGGTCTTTCGCGCTCGGCTGACCCGGGTCGCCCGCGGGATCCTGTGCGCGGCAATCGCGGTCGGCCTCGGCTGGGCGCTTTATGCCGAAAGCGTGTTCTACGGGATCGACACGACGCTGCGCGCCGCTGCGATGACGATCACGGGCATCGTCGAGCTCTCGCTGCTCGTCGGGCTCTGGCGGCTGTGGGCGGTCTGCCTGATCGTGACCGAGGACGGCGTGATCGCTCGCAACTTCCGCGGCGACACCCGGCTTCGGCGAGGGGACATCCGCGGTGCATTCCCGCTCCTCGAGTTCGCGAGCGCCCGCGTCGTGCTCCGCCTCAAGACCGGCGACGACCTGTACCTCGACGGCCTCGTCTTCGCCACCCCGGGCCGGGCGAACCGCGCAGTCGCCGACGTCAGCCAGGCGCTGGGTCGAGCGCCCCTCGAGGCTGAGAGCTAGCTGTACCGACCTCGGGGCTCAGGCCTCGAGATGAACGGTGAAGTCCTCGATCGCGGGGTTGGCCAGCAGCTCCTCGGCAGCCCGGCGCGCGACGTCCTCGGCGTCGGCGGCGTCGATCTCGAGCTCGAACCGCTTGCCTTGGCGGACCGACGCGACGCCGTCGAACCCGAGACCGGGCAGCGCCCGAACGATCGCCTGCCCTTGCGGGTCGAGGATCTCCGGCTTCGGCATGACATCGACGACGACCCTGACCACGCG
>DASZYY010000104.1:0-6874 GCA_035545175.1 Mycobacteriales bacterium | reverse complement strand
TCCTGGCGGGGATCGTTGGCGGGGACGCAGAGGACCTTGTCGTCGCCGCCTTTCTCATCGGTCATGCGGAACATGCCGATCGCCCGGCACAGGATGAGGCAGCCGGGGAAGGTCGGCTCGGACAGCAGAACGAGGGCGTCGAGCGGGTCGCCATCCTCACCGAGTGTGTTCTCGATGAAGCCGTAGTCCGCCGGGTACTGGGTGGCGGTGAAGAGCGTCCGGTCCAGCCGGAGGCGGCCGGTCTCGTGATCGACCTCGTACTTGTTGCGACATCCCTTCGGGATCTCGATGAGTACGTCGAACTCCACGCGTGCCTCCTGGCCTTCGCCGATCAGGAATGTGAGGCAACTAGTCTGCCTTCACGTGCGCTGGCGAGTTGTCCTGCCCCTCGCGGTTGTGCTCGCCGTCACCGGCGGAGCGGTCTTCGTGGTGGTGGACCGCAACGGCTCCTCGCCCCACCGTGCCCGCGCCGGCGTGGCGCCGTCGCCGCTTCGGTCGCCGGTCCTCTCGGGACTGGCAGCCTCCGAAGCGCCGCCCTCCAAGCTCGCGGTTCACGACGCCCTCGGCGCGGCGTTGCGCGCCATGCCCGCCGGCGAGCAGGTCAGCGGAACGGTCGTCGATGTCGACACGGGTGTGACGCTGTGGGGCCGCAAGGCCGGCACGGGCGTCGCGCCGGCTTCGACGCTGAAGGTGCTCACGGCGGCAGCGGCCCTTCGCCGCCTCGGACCGGACTACCGGTTCACCACGACGACCCGCTTGGCCGGCAACACCGTCTACCTCGTCGGTGGTGGCGATCCGACCCTTGCCGCCTCGAGCTCGCCGGCCGATCGCCCGATGCGCTATCCCGAGCCGGCCACGCTCACCGAGCTGGCGAGCCAGACCGCTGCTGCCCTTCCGGCCGGTGAGCCGATCCACCTGCGAGCCGACACAGCCGGCTGGTCGACGCCGACTCTCGCGAAGGGCTGGAACGAGGGGTACGTCGCCGAAGGCGACGTCACGCCGCCGAGCGCGCTGGAGCTCGACGGTGGCCGGCTTCGCCCTGGCGAGCTCGACTCGCCGCGGACGACTGACCCTGCGGGTCAGGCGGCGGCGGAGTTCGCGTCGCTGTTGGGCAAGGACGGCGTCACGGTCCGCGGCCCGATCAAGAAGGTCACCACCCCGACGGCTGCCACCGGCCTCGCGACGGTCTCCTCGCCGCCGCTGGCGGCGCTCGTGCAGCGGATGCTCACCGACAGCGACAACGACCTGGCCGAGGCGTTGGGCCGAGCGGTGGCGGTTCACGACGGGCAGCCGCCCACCTTCGCCGGTGAAGTCGCCGCCATCACCGCTGAGCTCGCGCCGCTCGGCGTCGCGGCCGGCGCGCTCGCGCTGCAGGACGCGAGTGGCCTTTCCCATGACGACCGGGTGGCGCCCGCCGCCCTGGCCGCCGTGCTTCGTTCAGCGGCGGGCAGCACCCCGGGGATGCTGCGACCGCTGATCGAAGGACTCCCGGTCGCCGGGTTCACCGGCACGCTTGCCGACCGGTACCGCGGCCGGCACGCCGGCGCGGGGACCGGTTACGTTCGCGCGAAGACGGGCTCGCTCGTCGGCGTCAACGCCCTCGCCGGAGTCGTCGTCGACGGGTCGGGCCGACTGCTGGCGTTCGCCCTGATGGGGTCCGGGACGGTCGAGACCGACGCGGTACAGACCGGCTTGGACGACATGGCGTCGGCGCTGGCCGGGCTGGCCTAGGGGCACACTGAAGAGATGGCCCTGCGCATCGTTGACTGGCGACTTGCCGCAGCGACCGGCGCCCGGCTGGTCCCACCCGGTCCCCGGGTACCGCTCGACCAGGCGGTTGCCACTGTCGAGGATCTTCGGCGCAAGGCCGCCATTGCCGACGAGCACGTCGCTGCCATCACCGGGCTCGATGTCGCGGCCGATTCGGCGACGACGGTCGTCGTCGACCGGCCGGCGTGGATCAGCGCGAATGTCGAGAGCTTCGCGCTGCTCACCGACCCGTTGATCGAGACATTGCTGGAGAAGCGCGGAACCGCGATGCCGGGCCCGGTGGTCGTCGCCGTCGGTGCCCGCGTCACGGGCGTCGAGGTCGGGGTTCTGCTGAGCTATCTCGCGACCCGCGTCCTCGGCCAGTTCGAGCTGCTCGGACCGCCACGCACGTCGCCCGACGAGGACGTTCCGGGACGTCTCACCCTCGTTGCGCCCAACATCGTCGCGGCGGAGCAGGCGATGAAGGTCGATCCGTCCGACTTCCGGTTGTGGGTCTGCCTGCACGAGGTGACCCACCGCACCCAGTTTGCCGCCGCTCCGTGGCTGCACGGTCACGTCCAGGACCAGCTGCGTGAGTTCCTGCTCGCCTCCGAGCTGGACACGGCGGCCGTCGTCGCCCGGCTGCGGTCGGCGCTGTCCGGTCTCGTCGACGTCGTCCGCGGCCGAAGTGACGTAAGCCTCGTCGAGCTCGTGCAGACACCCGAGCAACGCGTCGTACTGGACCGGCTGACCGGTCTGATGAGCCTGCTCGAAGGCCACGCCGACGTGGTGATGGATCTCGCCGGCAAGTCATCGGTTCCCTCGGTCGAGTCGATTCGTGCCCGGTTCGAGAACCGGCGCCGCGACGTGGGTCCGGTGGCAAAGGTGTTCCGCCGCTTGATCGGGCTCGAGATGAAGATGAAGCAGTACGCCGAGGGTGCGCAGTTCGTCCGCGCGGTCATCGACGAGATCGGCATGCCAGGCCTCAACTCCGTGTGGTCAGGCCCCGAGCTGCTCCCCACGGGCGAGGAGATCCGCAACCCGAGGCTGTGGCTCGAGCGCACCGACCCGCTGCGAGCGGCATCGGCGTGAAGATGGACCCGGCGGTCGCGGCGGTGCGGCTCGCCGTGCGTGAGTCGCTCGACCTGGTGGCCGGCGGCCTCGTCCTCGCCGCGGTCAGTGGCGGGCCGGACTCCATGGCGCTCGCCGCCGCGCTGGCGGCCGAGGCCCCGAAGCGGGGGCTGCGCGCCGGTGCGGTCACGGTCGACCACGGACTGCAGGAGGGCTCGGCGGAGCGCGCGGGGATCGTCGCCTCCGCGTGCAAGGAGCTCGGCCTGGACCCGGTCGAGATCGCGACCGTCAGCGTCGATCGCCACGGCGGACCGGAGGCTGCGGCTCGCACCGCGCGGTACGCCGCGCTCGACGCGGTGGCCGACCGGCTCGATGCCGCTGCGATCGCCGTCGGTCACACCCTCGACGACCAGGCCGAGACCGTGCTGCTCGGTCTGGCGCGCGGGTCGGGGGCTCGTTCGCTGTCCGGGATGGCGCCCCGCCGCGGCCGGGTGATCCGCCCCCTGCTGCGGATCCGGCGGGAGACGACGGTGCGCGCCTGCCGCGCCCTCGGCATCGCCAGCTGGGAAGACCCCCACAACCTCGACCCCGCGTTCACCCGGGTCCGGGTGCGCGCCGAGGCGATGCCGGCCCTGGAGGCCGCGCTCGGGCCCGGCGTGCCGGAAGCGCTCGCCCGAACCGCGCGGATGCTTCGAGACGACGCAGACGCTCTCGATGCGTGGGCGTCGAGCGTCACCGACGTTGGCGACGTCGCCGCGCTGCAGGCGCTGCCTGCCGCCGTGCGAACGCGGGTGCTGCGTCGCGCTGCAATCAACGCCGGGGTGCCGGCCGGCGCACTGACCGCGGCTCACGTCGAGGACATCGACGCGCTGGTCACCGCCTGGCGTGGGCAGCGCGCGGTGAGCCTCCCCGGGGGGTTGGAGGCCTATCGCTCGTATGACAGGCTTTCGTTCCGATGACCGCGCCGCTGCTCCCAGTCGAGTCGTTGCACCCGATGGAAACCGATGCCGTGCAACCCAAGTCATTGCACCCGGATGTCGAGTCGGTGCTCGTGTCCGAGGAGCAGATCGCCGAGAAGATCAAAGAGCTGGCAGCGAGGGTCGACGCTGACTACGCCGGTCGTGAGGTCGTCCTCGTCGGTGTCCTGAAGGGCGCCGTGATGGTCATGGCAGACCTGGCCAGAGCCCTGACGATCCCCGTGTCGATGGAGTTCATGGCCGTCTCGTCGTACGGGTCCGCGACCTCGTCATCCGGCGTCGTACGCATTTTGAAGGATCTCGACCGGGACATCAGCGACTGTGACGTCCTGGTGGTCGAGGACATCATCGACTCCGGGCTGACCCTGTCCTGGCTGCTGCGCAACCTGCGCTCCCGGTCGCCACGCTCGGTCGAGGTTCTGGCCATGCTCCGCAAGCCCGAGGCGGCACAGGTCGAGGTCCCGGTCTCCTACATGGGCTTCGACATCCCCAGCGTCTTCGTCGTGGGGTACGGCCTGGACTACGCCCAGCGTTACCGTGAGCTTCCCTACGTCGGCACCCTGCGGCCCGAGGTCTACAGCCACTGAATCGGGCATTTCGGGGCCTGGAGCGGCTCCCCTTGCCGCTTACTGGCGGGCGACGGGGGCGAGGCCCCCGGTGTACCTTCGTTAGTACGGGGGGACGTGTCTTTGCAGTTGTCCCGACCGGACCCACCCGCCGCGGCGAGCAGGAGCCATGAACATTCGACGGACCTTCCGGGGCCCCATCTTCTGGGTTGTTCTGGCGATCCTGGTCGTGTTCGGCCTGCTCGAGGTCGCGACCGCAGGCGGGGGCTACAAGACAGTCTCGCTGCCCAAGATCGAGCAGGCGATCGCCAACCACCAGGTCTCCGACGCCACCGTGCTCAACAACGAGCAGCAGATCCAGGTCACGCTGTCCGACGGGCACCAGATCGACGGCGCGACCAAGGTGCAGTCGGACTACACGCTGCACTACGACAACGTGCTCGATCAGGAGCTGAAGGACGCCGGCGTCAACTACACGCCGAAGGTGACCCACACCAACCCGTTCGTCTCACTGCTCGAGAGCCTGTTCCCGGTCGTCCTGCTGGTGGCGGTGCTGATCTTCTTCCTGAACCAGATGCAGGGCGGCGGCGGCCGGGTCATGCAGTTCGGGAAGGCCCGCGCGAAGCTCGTCAGCAAGGACACCCCCAAGACCACCTTCGCCGATGTCGCCGGCGCGGACGAGGCGATCGAGGAGCTTCAGGAGATCAAGGAGTTCCTCGAGAACCCCGCGAAGTTCCAGGCGATCGGCGCGAAGATTCCCAAGGGCGTGCTGCTCTACGGGCCGCCCGGAACCGGCAAGACCCTGCTCGCCCGCGCCGTCGCCGGTGAGGCGGGCGTGCCGTTCTACTCGATCTCCGGTTCGGACTTCGTCGAGATGTTCGTCGGGGTCGGTGCCTCCCGCGTGCGTGACCTGTTCGAGCAGGCGAAGGCCAACGCGCCCGCGATCATCTTCGTCGACGAGATCGACGCCGTCGGCCGTCACCGTGGCGCCGGCCTGGGTGGCGGGCACGACGAGCGCGAGCAGACCCTCAACCAGATGCTCGTCGAGATGGACGGCTTCGACGTCAACCGTGGCGTGATCCTGATCGCCGCGACGAACCGTCCCGACATCCTCGACCCCGCGCTGCTGCGCCCGGGTCGCTTCGACCGGCAGATCGTCGTCGACCGGCCTGACCTCGAAGGCCGCAAGGCGATCCTCGGCGTGCACGCCAAAGGCAAGCCGTTCGACAAGGAGGTCGACCTCGCGGTCATCGCCCGCCGTACGCCGGGCTTCACCGGCGCCGACCTCGCCAACGTGATCAACGAGGCCGCGCTGCTGACTGCCCGTACGGACGCGAAGCAGATCACCACAGGACTGCTCGAGGAGTCGATCGACCGGGTCATCGCCGGCCCGATGCGCAAGACCCGGGTGATGAGCGAGAAGGAGAAGAAGGTCACCGCGTACCACGAGGGCGGTCACGCCCTGGTCGCGTGGGCCCTTCCCAACACCGACCCGGTGCACAAGATCAGCATCATCGCCCGCGGTCGCTCGCTGGGGCACACGCTGGTGCTGCCGGAAGAGGACAAGTACAACCAGACCCGCTCCGAGATGATGGACATGCTCGCCTACGCACTCGGCGGGCGAGCCGCTGAAGAGCTGGTCTTCCTCGAGCCGACCACCGGTGCGTCGAACGACATCGAGAAGGCCACCGCCACGGCGCGCGCCATGGTCATGACCTACGGCATGAGCGAGAAGCTCGGCCCGCTGAAGTTCGGCCGCACCGAGGGCGACGTCTTCCTCGGCCGTGACCTCGGCCACGAGCGTGACTTCTCCGAAGAGGTTGCCTCGATGATCGACGACGAGGTGCGCGAGCTGATCGAGCGCGCGCACGACGAGGCCTGGGAGATCCTGGTCCAGTACCGCGACGTCCTCGACGACCTGGTGCTGAAGCTGCTCGACAAGGAGACGCTCAGCAAGAGTGACCTCGCCGAGATCTTCAAGTCGGTCGACAAGCGACCGGCGCGCCAGATCGTGATGGCGCGCAAGGCGCCGAAGAACCGGCCGCCGGTGCTGACGCCCGCCGAGCTCGCGCTGATGGGTCCGAAGGACGTGGCGGGCCTCGCCAACGGCAACGGCAAGGCCAACGGCTCCCGGTCGGCCGCCGGGTCACGCAGCCGCGCGAACCGCACCGCGAAGACGCCGGAGAAGGCGACGCCGACCAAGCGGACCACGAGCCGCCGCCGTCAGGCACCCGGCACGACCGCGTAGTTAGTGTCGTCGGGTGCTGCCCGATCTCGGACGCACCCTCGTCATGGGGGTGGTGAACGTCACCCCCGACTCGTTCAGCGAGGCGGGTCGGTTCTACGACGCGGACGCGGCGATCATGCAGGGCCGCGTGCTGGTGGCGAGCGGGGCGGACATCGTCGACGTCGGCGGCGAGTCGACCCGGCCGGGGGCCGAGCGGGTTGACGCGGTCGAAGAGCAGCGCCGGATCCTGCCCGTTGTCGCCGCCCTCAGTGCAGACGGCATCT
>DASZYY010000103.1:0-29780 GCA_035545175.1 Mycobacteriales bacterium | reverse complement strand
GTCGGCGAAGCTGCGCATCGACTACATCCGGATCTACCGCAGATCCTGACTGGCTCGCAGATCCGGCCGAGCCGGCAGCACGGCGATCGGGCGCACCGTGGACAGGTGCTTGACCCCGGATCCGTCAGCGAGCCGAATCGTCAGCGCGAGACCACCGGTCCGCAGCCGCCATGCTTTGAGGCACTGGCCGCTGACCGTGACGCCGCTGCGCGCGGTGACCTTGACCTGGGAGCCGACGACCTGCGGCACGCTGTCAACGGTCGGAGGCACCGTCGAAACATCTGTTGCGGATGCGAACTCAAGGGAAGACATCTAGCACCCCGACGACTGGAAGGGCTGGGCTTGCGGCTGATGGATTCCGCCGGGGTCTGGAGCGGGGGAAGCTCCGCCGGGGTCCGGGGCGGAGCACTTCTTGGTATATGACTCAGCGGGCTTAGCTACAAACCTCGCCCGCCCGGCGGTCTCGGCGTCAGTGAGGATGACGGCCTGGCTGACCCCGCCGCCGGCCCGCTTCGCTCGATACATGGCGGCATCCGCCTCCCGAAGCAGGTCGCCGCTCAACGGGAGGTTCGGGCCCGAGTGAGCGATCCCGAGGCTTGCCGTCATGTGCAACGTCAGGCCGTTGAGCTCGAATGGCCGGTCGAACGTCGCCTTGATGCGCCGGGCCAGGGACATCACCTCGTCAGGACTGCCGACGCCCTCACAGAGGACGACGAACTCGTCACCTGACACCCGGGCAAGGGTGTCGCCGGGCCGCACCACCCCTGAGAGTCGCCGGGCGACGCCAACGAGCAGCTGGTCGCCGACGGCGTGTCCGTAGCGGTCGTTTACAGCTTTGAAGCCGTCGAGGTCGGCGAAGATCACCGCCGACCGAGCATCCGTCCGGGTTGCCTGCGCTGCCGCATGTTCGATCCGTTCAAAGAGCAAGGCGCGGTTCGCCAAACCGGTCAGCGGATCATGCAGGGCGCGCTCGCGGTATGCCTCGGCCTCCTGCTGGGTCTGCGAGCGGACCTGCGCGTTGAGCAGGTACGCCGCGGCAACGTCGGCGAGCGTCTGGGCCGCCTCGAGCTGGTCGGGGGTGAGCTGCCCGGGGGTGTCCCGCGACAGGTCGAGCGCGCCAAGGCGAATCGCGCCGTGACGCAGCGGAAAGGAGAAGATGGCCGCTGTCCCGGCTGCCATTGCGGCGGGACCGAACACGGGGTATGCGCGCACCGCGCGTAGATCCGGCACCGCCACGGCGTCGCCGGTCATGAACGCCAAGCGACACGGGCCCTCGCGGTGTTCGATCTGCAGCTCCTCGATCTGTTCCGCTGCCGCGCTGGACGCTGCGACGTACTCCCGTGAAAGGTCCGGGCGAAGAAGCGTCACCCCGGCGCCGGTCACCGGGAACAGGTCGACGACCCGCGTCACGAGCTTGTCGAGGACGTCCTGCACCGGAAACTCGGTGAGCATGGTTCTGGAGAAGTCCACCAGGAGACCGGCCAGACCGTCGTCAGGCTCCATATATAGGTGATGCGGCTCCCGCCGCTGAGATACGCCGAGCTGAGTTCAGCGATCCGAGCCGTCAGCCATTGCCTTCGACGTCCTCGGCACCGGCGGGGTCGGCAGCGGAGAGCTGGAGCCGCACACCGAGGTCGACGACGGCGGCGGCAACGTCGCGCAGTCGCGCGTTGCGGTCGCGCGCGTGCTTGCGCAGCAGCGCGAACGCCTCGTCGATCGTCAGCCCGTGGGTGGTGGCAAGCACCCCCTTGGCCTGCTCGATGACGATGCGGCTCGCCAATGCCTCCTGCAGGCGTTCACCCGCGCGCCGCTGCTCCTCGAGCGCCTTAGCAAACGCAAGGTGCGAGGCCGCAACCTCGGTGAGCAGGATGGCGGCCCGAAGGTCAGCCGGGGACCAGGCACGCGGCTGGCAGCTGTAGAGACTGAGGGCACCGATCGGCCCGCCTTCGGCCTTCAGCGCGACTGCCACCATCGCGCGTACGCCTGCCTGCACGGCCGCCTCGGCGAAGTCGGGCCAGTCCGCGGCCTGAGAGGCCGTCGCCAGGTCCGGGATGCTGACCACCTGCCTGGTGTGGACGGCAGTTGCACTCGGGCCGACCTGCTGCCGCTCCTGCAACCGTTCCAGGTCTTCCAGGAAGGCAACGGATGCGCTGACGAACCTCAGCCGACGACCATCGACCAAGCAGACCGCCGCGCCGCACAGGACGAGCAGCTCCGTGACCTGTGCCATGAGCTCGTGCAACACGTCGGTGGACCCGGAACCTTTGGCGACATTCCGCGCAAACCGGGACAGCGCGTCGACCAGCGGCGTGCCGTCCACGTCATCTGATGCCGTCAATCATTCACCCGCCCCCGCCGTTCCCCGATGCCTATTGACAGCCCTTGTCAAATCGAATGTCAAGAGGTGGTCGGCCACGATCACCCGAAAAGACGTGACAACCCGGTCGACCACCCCGGCGAGCTCGGTCCAGTCAGGCGGCGCGAAGCGTCAGACCTTCGCCACGGTCAGCAGCACGACCGAGTCCTCGAGCGCCACCAGGCCGTGCCGCTCGTTCGGGATCACGATCAAGTCGCCGGTTCGGCCGTCCCAGCTGTTGTCCGCGGCCGTGAGCCGCACCCGACCGGACAGCACATGCAACGTCGCGGCGCCCGGGCTCTCGTGCTCCTTCATCTCCGCCTGCGCCACCAGCCCGATCACGGTCTGGCGAAGCACCTGCTCGTGCCCGCCGAACACCGTGCTCGCCGCGCGACCCGACCCGCGCCGCGCCTCCTCGAGCTGCTCGCGGCCGATTGCGTCCAGCGACATCTTCTGCATGACCCCATCGTCCATCCCGATACGGTCAACCGTCACCACCGCCGGAGGGGTAATCGTGAAACTGGCCGGATCAGTCGTCGTCGTGACCGGAGCGTCGCGCGGGATCGGAGCCGCCGTCGCGCGGCTTGCCGCCGCCAAGGGCGCACGGCTGGCGCTGCTCGCCCGGAATGAGACAGAGCTGAACGAGCTCGCCGCATCCCTGGCGACCGAGTCACTGGTCGTGCCGGTGGACGTCACCCGCAAAGCCGACCTCATCGGGGCGCTGCGTCGCGTGCGCGAGGCGCTCGGTCCGATCGATGTGCTCGTGAACAACGCCGGCATCGGCGCCTACGGACCGTTCACCGCAGGCGGCGCCGACCAGCTCGAACACCTCTGGCCGATCAACGTCGCGGCGGTCGCGCACGGAATGGCCGAGGTGCTGCCCGACATGCAGGCCCGCGGCAAAGGGGTGATCGTGAACATGACTTCCATCGCCGGCCGGATCGGTGCGCCCGGCGAAGCCGCCTACTGCGCCAGCAAGTTCGCGGTGATCGGCCTGTCCGAGACGGTCCGCGCCGAGGTTCACGACTCCGGGGTGCGGATCTGCCTGATCAACCCTGGGCCGGTCGCGACCGACTTCGGCGAGGCTCGCGGACACCCGTACGACCGCAGCTTCCCGCGGCCGGCGAGCGCGGAGCACGTCGCCAAGCGCACGATTCGATCCATCGAACGCGAGATCCCCGAGATCTTCATCCCGCGGTGGCTGCGCCCGTCACTGATCTTCAAGAACCTCTGCCCGCCGCTGTTCGACCTGGGCGTACGCCCGGAGGCCCGCCGAATGCAGAAGGTGTGGGAAGCCACCCACTGAGGCCGGAACCGGGCAGGACTCCGGGTCCCGGGGACGAAAACTCACCGGTAACCCGCAGTTCCACCCGGCGCGCGGCGATCCTGCGCGCCCAAGTAATAAGGACGCCCACGATGAACGTCCGGCGCGCTGCTGTCGGCCTTGCCTGCCTTTCCATCCTCGGCACCTCGGTGAGCGCCGCCCATGCGGCCGCCACGCACGGCGTGCAGCTGGTGCGTACCAAGGCCGTCCTGCCCGGCCTTGCCCACGCGACTCGCATCGGCCCCGCCCGCCCGTCGACCGAGCTCACGGTCGGGCTGGGCCTGGCGCATCCGAACCCCGGGCTCGAGCAGCAGCTCTACAAGCAGCTGTACCGGCCGAGCAGCTCGCTGTACCGCCACTTCCTCACCCCGAAGCAGTACGACGCCATGTTCGGCGTACCCGTCGCCACCGAGCGCGCCGCCGCGTCGTGGCTGCGGTCGGGCGACCTCAAGATCGAAACCGTGTCCGGTGCTCGCGACTACATCACCGCCACCGGCACGGTGGCCCAGGTCGGCAAGCTGATGCACACCACCTTCGGCGCCTTCCGGGTCGGCACAGTGCACTTCATCGCCAACGAGATCGCGCCCGAGGTGCCCGCCAACCTGCCCATCACCGCGGTCCTCGGGCTCGACACCCTGCACCAGATGTGGACGAGCGCAGGGGTGGCCCGGGTCAACGCCGCCAACGGCATCAAGGCCGGGCCGGCCGCACTCCCGCACGCGAAGGTGAAGAAGGGTCCGTACACGGGGCTGCTCTACCCGCGCAACCTGTGGGGCGTCTACAACCTGCCGAGCAGCAACGAGGGCGAGGGTCAGACCGCCGGTCTGTTCATGGAGGGCTACACCAACAGCGTCATCGCGAACATGCGCCTGTTCGAACAGCACAACAAGCTGCCGCAGGTGCCGGTGCGCGTCGTGAAGGCGGGCGGCAAGGGCACGCCGGCGCAGTACGGCGACAACCTCGACGCGATCGAGTGGTACCTCGACAGCGACGCCATCACCGGCATGGCTCCGAAGCTGCGCGAGCTCGACCTCTACACGACCAAAGCGCTGTTCGACGCCTCAATCGCGGCCGCGATGGCGACCTGGGCCAACGACCCCAAGGGCCCCCAGCAGATGAACGCGAGCTTCGGCGAGTGCGAGACCTCGCCCGCCAACCCGGTCCTCGGCCCGCTCGCGCAGCCGCCGTTCTACTACGGCACCGAGGCGGGCGACGAGCTCGAGCCGGTCGCCGAGCCGATCCTGCAGCAGGCCAACCTCGAAGGCCGGACGCTGTTCGCCTCGACCGGCGACACGGGCGGGTCCTGCCCCGTGATCGTCGTGCCGGTGCTCGGTGCCGGCAACGGCCTGACGCCGCAGCCGATCCCGGAGCAGAACTACCCCGCCGCCAGCCCGCACGTCACCGGTGTCGACGGCACGACGGTCACCACGACGACGCAGCCGCCGCGAATGATCGCGACGCATCGCGACAGCGAGGTCGGCTGGACCTACTCCGGCGGGGGATCGAGCTTCTGGATCGCCGAGCCCGACTACCAGAAGGGCATGACCGCGATCGACCAGCCGTGCGTGGTCGATCCGAGCGGGACGCCGTACACCCCAGGCACCCTCTGCCGCGGCGTCGGCGACATCGCCGCGATGTCAGGAACGGCGCAGTCGTTCCAGACCGGCTCGCTGCTCGCGGAGAACTTCTACGAGATCGAGTCCGACATGAGCGATGGCGGCGAAGGCGGGACGAGCCTGTCCTCCCCGCTCGCCGTCGGCATGTGGTCGCGGATCCAGGCCGGCGCGCCGACCCGCAAGGGTCTCGGCTTTGCGAACGAGACGTTCTACCGGGTCGGGAAGAGCGGTGACTACAGCCGCGACTTCACCGACATCACGAAGAGCGAGACCGCCGCGGGCAACTTCTACTACCGCGCCGGCGCCGGCTGGGACTACGTCACCGGCTGGGGCGCGATGAACGTGAAGAACCTGCTGCGCGACGTCGACCATCGACTCACCCCGTCGTTCCCGGTGGCTCAGCGCAAGCTGCCGCTGAAGCTCAACGGATGTGTCGCGTTCACAAGCCCCGCGGGCAACGCCAACAACCCGCTGTACCCGGGCACGACGGATCCGGGCATGGACATCACCAACGCGGCACTGCACGTGTCGGGCAAGAACCTGATCGCCACGATCTCGGGCCAGAACCTCAACGCCACTCCCCCGCTCGGCGCATCGGGCGGCAAGTCGTTCTACCTGCTGTGGACGGCCGGCCCGAAGACGTACTTCGCGTCCGCGACGGTGACCGCGCAGGGCAACACGTCCTACGCCGCCGGTGTCTCGAAGACGAGCTACACCGCGAAACACACGATCACCGGATCGTTCCGCTCCGGCACCGTCACGATGAAGATCCCACTGAAGGACGTCGGGGCGCCGAAACGCGGAACGATCCTGAAGTACCCCTACGCCGAGTCGGAGTACAACCTGTCGGGTGAGACGCCGGCGACCAACCCGCTGTCGTTCACCGAGGATGTCGCCACGGCACCCCAGCCGGGCCAGGGTCTCAAGCTCGGCGCACGCTGCCGAGCCTGACGACGTGCTGACTCGCCGCCGGCGGTGGCGGCTCCTGGTCGCTGCGGCCGTCGTGACACCGGCGGTCGTGGCGCCACTAGCCGTTGCCGCGACGTCGGCGGGCCCGTACAACCAGGCCTGCCGGCGTACCTCTGGCGTGGTTGCGCGCACCGACGGGTGGACCTCGATCCGGCCGCCGGCGAACCTCACCGCGATGCGGGGCGCCACCGCGGACCCGCACGTCCACGGCCGGCTGTACGCCTACAACGCCACGACGGTTGAACGCTCCGACGACGGCGGCTGCTCGTGGAAGTCGGTGTTCAACGCGCCGGCGACAGTGCAGACCCGGCCCGGCAACGTGGCGCAGAGCCACATCGACAACGTCGTCGTCGGCGCCGGCGTCTGGGTCACCACCACGGCGGCCGCCGGCAAGGTCGGCGCCCCGGCGGTGTGGCGCAGCCCGGACGGCACCGGCAGCTTCTCCTTCGCCGGCGCCGGACTTCCGGTCGGTGGCTCGGTGATGCAGCTGGTGCCGACCACGAAGGCCGGCGTCGCCTACGCGCTCGTCCAAACCCTGTCCGGCCCGAAGCTCTACGCGTCGTCACCGGCGGTCGGCAGCGCGGTCGCATGGCAGTCGCGCACGGTGCCCAACTTCATCCAGCTCACCGCAATCTCCGCGGACCCGAACATCCCCGACCTGGTCGACGTCGCCTCGCCGTACGCCTACGCCCGCTCGGCCAACGGTGGCGAGACGTTCGCAACCGAGCACCGCGTGCCCAGCCGCATCACGGCGATCGATGCCTCCGGTCCATATCTCGACGTGTACATGGCGTCCGGCCGGCTGCTCACGGTGGGAACGCAGCATCCGTCGATCCCGGCGCCGGCGGGCGTGGTGAGCGCGACGCACGTGCAGCTCGAACCGGGCGTCCGCGCGGTGGAAACGGCGTACGGCGACTTCGGCTACGACCCGACCGTGAAGCGGTGGCTGCCGATCAGCCCGCTGGGCCAGATCGCCCGGCACCTGCAGCTGGTCAGCCCGAGCTTTCCGCCGACCTTGTACGGCGTCACGGCCGGGTTCATCTTCGAGCTCCCGCTGCACTTCCCGGCGGCGTTCGTCGTCGAGCGACCCGGCGGCCAAACGCCCGGCGCCGCAGTGTCGCTGCACGGCGTGAGCGGGTTCGGCAACGACCTGCCGTCGTTCGCGCCGGCGGCGAAGTCGATCACGCTCCACGTCGGTGCGCAGCGCACCGCTCACTACCTGCTTCGGGTACCCGCGCGGTCCGGTCCGCTCGACGTCGACTTCCTCGTCGACACCACGAACAGCATGCTTCCGGCGATCGACGGCCTGCGCCATGGCATGCAGCAGATCATCGGCGCGCTCGGCCGGCTCACGCCGGACCTCGAGGTCGGCCTCGCCGACTTCCGGGACTACAACGACGGCGAAGGCATCACCGTGCCCGGAGTGGACGGGCAGCTTGCGGACGGCCTGCTGCGCAAGCGCCACCTGTACGTCCTGGACCAGCGCATCGCCCCGGTCGGAGCGAGCCTCGGTCGAGCGCTCGGGCGACTCACCGACCGAGGCGGCGGCGACATCGCCGAGGCCGACACCATCGCCGTCATGCAGGCCATCACCGGCTCCGGCGTTCCCAACTGGGTGGCGCCAGGCCAAGAGGCCGGGTTCCGCCCGAACGCGACGAAGGTGATCGTCCTCATCACGGACGCACCGATGCACTTGCATGATCCGTACCCGTCGCTGGCGGTGACGACGGATGCCCTGCGCGCCTACGACGTGCGGCTCGTCGGGATCAGCATCAACGACGGCCTGAACGAAGCCGCGACCGACCTGCGATCGCTCGCCGGCGGTTCACGCACAGACGCACCGGCGGGCGGCGTCGCGTGCCGCGCGGGCAACCACGAGATCGTGCCCGCCGGCGCGCCGATGGTCTGCAGCGTGCCGATCACCGGCGCCGGCATCGCGGTGCTCGCCGGTCCGGTCGCTCGGCTCATCGAAGAGGTGGTCGCACCCGGCCTGCTCTCCGCCCACCTTCACAGCGCACGCCCGGGGGTCGCGTCGATCACCGGCCGGTCGACCGAGCACGCGAACCTGCACACGAAGAGCCTGCTGCCGGTCACCGTCACCTACCGCTGCCCGGTGTCCGCTGCGGGCAGCACGACACCGATCACGCTGTCCGGAGCGGTCGGCAAGACCGCGGTGGCGCGCACGACCGTGCTGCTGCACTGTGTCCCGAACGACGCGCCGTTCATCCCGCCGGCCGCCGTCGCGCTTCCGGCGGTCGCCGCGCAGCCGCCGCCCCCACCGCCGGTCAGCAGCAACATCAACCCGAACGTCAACCCGGGCACCGGCGCCGCCACCGAGCAGGAGCAGCAGAACCAGCTCGCCCTCGCCGACCTCAGCCAGTCGACCGACGCCCAGCCGGCGGTCGACAGCGACGGGCCTGACATGGGTGCCCCGATGCTGTACGCCGCCGCGCTGCTGCTCACCGCAGCCGCGGCCTTTGCCTTCCGACTACGCCCGCAGCCAGCGCCGAACCTCGCCCGAGTTCGCAGGAAAGGAACCAGATGACGACCGCCGACCAACGGGGACCGCGTCGCGACCCGATCGCGACGATCCGGACGGCAGTGCGCCAGTGGGCTCGCAACCGTGCGATCAAGGGCAAGGGACGCAGCCAGAACCGCGGCATGACCGCGGCGCTGCTCGTCGCGCTGCTCGCCTTGCTCGCCGGGTTCGGAGCCTCGTTGTCCTACCTCTACAACGACACCGTTCCCGGCCAGCCGGTCGGGCTCGGCGTGATCGGGACACTCGCCGAGCAGGGCCGGCTGTCACAGGTCACCCTGCTCGACTTCGACAACGTCGTGGTCGCCCACTACGGACCGCAGCCGGCCCCGCCCGCCCCGGTGAAGCAGCACAAGGCGAAGGGCGGGAAGCGCAGCAAGGCGACGGCGACGCCGAAGGCAAGGCCGACGCCGGCTGCGACACCGGCTGCGACGCCGACGGCCGGGTCGAGCCTGCTGGGCCCCACCGCGCAGGGCATCGTGCACGCCGCCGTCCCCGGCGGCGGGTCGGCGTTCCAGGCGCTCGGCAACATCCTGCGCGACACCAACACGCCTTACGTCGTCGACCAGCAGGGCACGAAGCACGCCGTCCAGGCCATCTCGACCTTCCTGCTTCCGCTGATGGTCCTTGCCGACCTGTTCGCCCTGCTGTTCACCGTGACCCGGGCCGGCGGCTCGGCGATCGGTGAGGTCATGGTGTTCGGCACGATCGGTCGCGGCCGGCTCAAGCGCGGCGAGTCGACGATCAGCTTCGAGGACGTCGGCGGTGCCGACGAGGCGGTCGCCGAGCTGCGCGAGGTGCGCGACTACCTGGCCGATCCCGAGCGCTACCAGGCGCTCGGCGCCGCACCGCCGAAGGGCGTGTTGCTGTTCGGCGCACCCGGAACCGGCAAGACGCTGCTCGCGAAGGCCGTCGCCGGCGAAGCAGGCGTCCCGTTCTTCAACGTCGCCGGCGCGGAGTTCGTCGAGTCGCTCGTCGGCGTCGGCGCGGCTCGTGTCCGCGACCTGTTCGCCCGGGTCCGGGCCGCAGCTCCCGCCATCGTCTTCATCGACGAGCTGGACGCCGCCGGGCGAAAGCGCGGCAGCGGCGCCGGCAGCGGTGGTTCCGACGAGCGCGAGCAGACGCTGAACCAGCTGCTCGTCGAGATGGACGGCTTCGAGATCGCCCAGGGCATCGTCGTGGTCGGCGCGACCAACCGGCCCGACATCCTCGACCCGGCCCTGATGCGTCCGGGCCGCTTCGACCGGCACATCACGATCGACCGGCCCGACCTCGAGGGTCGCGCGCACATCCTCCGGATCCACGCGCGCGGCAAGCCGCTTGCCGCCGATGTCTCGATCGAGGAGGTGGCGCGCCGCACTCCCGGCTTCACCGGGGCGGACCTCGCCAACGTGATGAACGAAGCCGTCCTGCTCGCGATCCGCGACGGCCGCAACGAGGTGACCCTCGCCGACGTCAACGAGGCGGTGCAGCGGGTCCTTTCCGGACCCAAGCGCCGCGGCCGGCTCCTCACCGAAGCGGAGCGGCGACGGCTGGCCGTCCACGAGGCAGGCCACGCGACGTACATCGCGGCGCACGGCGACCCGTCGTCGCTGCACCGAATCTCGATCCTGACCCGCGGCGCGGTCGGCGGCACGACCCAGGTCGCTGCGGACGACGCTGCTGTGCTGTCACGCGACGACCTCGCCGGGCGTCTCGCCAACCTCGTGTCCGGGCTGGCCGCGGAACGGCTCGTGCTCGGCACCGGCTCGACCGCGGCCGAGCCGGACATCGCCCGGGCCTCTGTGCTGGCCCGGGACATGGTCGCCCGCTACGGGCTGTCCGACCGGATCGGCCCGGTCCGCCTGCTCGCGGCCTCGGGGGCCGGGTTCCTGGATGAGGACACCCCGCTCGCCGACGTCTCGCAGCAGCAGCAGGAGACGCTCGATGCCGAGGTACGACGCCTGGTGGACGCAGCCGTCGACGACGCGACGGCGGTTCTTCGCAAGCACCGCGCCGGCTTCGACGCGCTCGTGGCGCAGCTGCTCGACCAGGAGACGCTCGACGGCGAGACGCTGGCCGAGGCCCTGGCGCGGATCACCTCGCCCAACGGCTCAGCGAAGCGCACACCGAGCAAACGCGCCGGGTCGCGCGCCGCGAAAGGGTTGTGAGCAACCTCGCAGTGTGGTTTTGCGGGCACTGGGCGGGCATGCCTACCTAGTCCCCAGCACGACCAACCACGGAGGAGTCTTCGTGAGCACTGCGATCTCGGGTATCGCCGACCGCCTCAAGGGCGTCGCCAAACACGCGGCGGGCGTGTTGCTCGGCGACGACGACCTCAAGCGCGAGGCCGAGCTGCACCAGGACAAGGCGGACGCTGCCGCCGACGCTGCCGCGTTGGGTGCGGCCGCCGAACAGGAGCAGCGCAAGGCCGAGGTCGTCGAGCGCAAGCAGGAAGTCGAGGCCGAACGCCGGCAGCTCGCGGTCGAGGCGGAAACCGACGCGCGAGAGCAGCGCGTCGAGCGGGAGCGCGCGGCCGAGGAACGCGCCGCCGAACAGGAGGCGAACCGTCTCGCCGCAGCGGCGGACCAGCAGGCGCAGGCCCAGCGGGAGGCCCTCGAACGGCAGGAGCAGCAGGCCGCGACCGAGCGGGCGCGCGCGGAGGCCGAAGCCGCCGAGCTGAAGGCCAAAGCCGCCGCCGCGGAGCGCGACGCGCAGCGGGTGGACCCCGACAACGACCACTGAGCAACCTGGAGGCACAGCGCGATGAGCGCCATTCGAACGATTCCGCGAGCTGCGGTGAACAGCTACCTGCGAGTGATCCGGCTGCCCCTGTCGGCGGCTGAGCGGCTCGCCCGCCAGCAGGACAACGACAGCTGGCCGCCCGCATTGGCCTTCGAGTCGATCGAGGCCAAGCTCGAAGGCGCGGCCGGCATGCTGCTGCGCGACGAGGAGCTGCTGCTCGCGGCGCAACAGCGCGAGGAGAAGGTGGCGAACCTCAAGGAGGCGCGCACCCTCAAGGCCGCGGCCGACGTCGAGCGCGGGAACGCACGCGACGAGGAGCGCAAGCGCAAGGCGCAGATCACGCAGGAACGCAGGCGCACCGAGCGCGCCGCCAGTGAGCGCAAGCAGGAAGCAAAGACACAGGCCGCCGCCAAGCAGCGCGAAGCGGGCGAGGAAGCCGCGAAGAAGCAGAGTGCGATCCGCCGGCAGGAAGCTGCTCAGGAAAAGGTGCTCGAGCGACGCGAGCGCGCAACCAAGAGCGAAGCGTTGCGCGCCGAGTCAGCGGCGCTGGACCTCACCGACGAGGCGCTGAAGGCACAAGAGAAGGTCGACCTGATCGACAAGACGATCGAGGGCAACAAGGAAGCCCGCAAGACAGGCTGAGCACTGCCTAGGGCTTGCGGAACTCGACCGTCAACGACGATGCCGTCTCCCCGCCGTAGCTGATCGTGTAGAAGCCACCGGCCAGTTCCGGCAGCTGCGCCGGCAGCGGCGTCAAGTGCGGGGTGTCCGAAGTGGACAGCGTGAGCCGCAGCCGGTCGCCCTTTCCGATCGTCGCCAGCGTGGGGAAGATCTCGATCTCGTAGGGCGTGACGCTGTCCGGCACGACTGGCCGCGCCGACGCCAGCGTGTACGGGTGGTACGGCAGCACCCGCAAGCCGTTCGACATCCAGCTTCGCTTCCGGTCGATCGTACGAAGCGACCCCAGCAGGGCACCTTCCGACAGCGGATAAGAGTCACCGCTCGGGGTGACGTCGTCGACGGTCGCCACCCACTCGGTGTTCGTCGTGGTTGCGCTGGCATACACCGTCGCGGCGAGCGGACCGGCGATCGTCCTCGCCGTTGCGAACGGCGCCGTCGTGAAGCTCACCTGACCGGGACCGACCTTCGAGCTGGTGTCGTCGTCGGCGCAAGGGGCCATCAGTCCGGCCATGTGCGCCGGGATCGAGACCCCACCCATCGCCCACTGGTCGATCGGCCGGGCGCACGGGCTTCCCGAGGGCAGCCAGGCGATCTGCGACGTGTCGGGAGCCGCCGGCTTCGCACCCAGGCCGCCGCCGGGCTGCAGGAACAGCCGGGTTGCGTGACTGCGGGTGAACGGGTAGGTGGTGGTCTCGTCGAACTTGCCGGTCCCGAGGTCGTAGTAGTGCAGCGGCGTCAGGGTGTGCGCCATGCCCGTGTGCTCGTGCTTGAGCCAGGTGTCGAACCACTCCAGCTCGAGATAGTCGACATCCACCGAGGATCCGTTGAGGTGCTCCCACGGGCCGTCGATCAGCTGGTAGCGGCCGGTCACCCGCTGCCCTGGCCGCATCGGAGCGGTGACACTGCGACCGGCCCACGCGTTCTGCAGCTCCGAATAGTTGATCGGCTCGCCGTGCTGGAAGATGTCGAACTCGCCGCCGACGAGGAACGCCGGGATGCGGTTGGCGACGATTCGCTTGAGGATCGACTGCGGCGATCGCTGCTTCCAGTAGTGCTCGTCGTAGGCCGCCGGACCGCCGGTGAGCGTGTTCGCGGTGAACGCCGCGTGATAGCTGGCGAGCCCGTTGACGTGCTCGGTCTCGATGGTCTCGAGCCGGCTGAGCAGGTCCTGGTCGGTCAGCGTGTCGGTGACCGGCCCCTCCGTGTTCAGCGTCCCGGTCAGGCCGAGGTAGGCAGTACTGAACTCGGCGTCGAGCAGACCCCCCATGAACGACGTGTCCCGGTACGGGTCGTTCGCGGTGACCATAGGGAAGATCGCCTTCAGCGGCGAGTGCTTGCCGACCACGCCGGCGAGCAATGCCTGGTCGATCCCGAGGTACGACGGCCCGTAGGTTCCGACCCGGCCGTTGGAGTGCGGCAGGTGCGCGGCCCAGTGCAGGACCCTGATCGCGTCCTTCTGCTGGATCGGGTCGAACAGCCCCCAGCGGCCGTTCGAGTCACCAGTGCCCCGGACGTCCTCCACCACGTCGATGTAGCCGCGCTGCACGAGGTAGTTGTTGGCGCCACCGGTCGCGCTGCCACCGCTTGGGTTCTGCGCCGTGCCGGGACCGCTCGATCCCCCACTTCCCTTGCCGTACGGGGTCATCGTCATGATCACCGGGAACGGCCCCTTCGCGGGCTTGCCGTTCGTGGTGGGGTAGATCTCGTTGACCCGGATCGTCGTACCGCCGGCGCCCGTCACGGCGATGTTGTTGCGCGACGCGGTGCCGTAGATCGCGCGCTCGGGCTGCCATCCGCTGCGCGATGAGGTGCTCGCGGCGATGACCTTCTTCGGCAGCTCCGGGCTCAGCCCCACCAGGCTCGCCGGAGCATCGAGCACCTTCGGCCCGTCACTCGGCTGCGCCGCGCCGGCCACGGGCTCGCGGACGGTGACGACGAGGGCAAGACCGAGCAGGCCGGCGGCGACGCCGGCTGGTCTGAGGCGAAGCATGCCCTGAGGCTAGACGCGGGCTTTCACGAGCTTGCGCTGGCCGGCTGCGTTGACGACCCGGAACCGGACCAGGCCCTTGGTTGCCTGGTTCTTTCGCGTGATGACGATCTTCAGCTTGCTGCGACTCTTCTTGAAGTGCTTCGCGGTCGCCGATCCAAGGCTCCATGCGCAGTGACGCAGCTTCACGTCGACCAGGCTATTGATCCGGCTCCCCCGCGCGAACATCGTGATGACGAGCCGGGTCGGGTGGGAGTCCGTTGCCGTCTCGTGACGGAAGCCGATCGTCGGCGGATGTGCGGTTGACGACGGGCTCGGAGTGGGCGTCGCCGTCGGATGGGTCGGTGTCGGCGTCGGCGTGACCGAATGTGTGGGGGCCGCGGTGGAGCTCGCCGTCGCCGTCGACGTCGCCGAGGTCGTCGCGGAGGGGCTTGGCGACGTGCTGTCACACAACCCGGGCAACGGGATCGGCAGCGGGCACGACGCGTCGGTCGAGGTCGCCGTGGCGGTCGAGCTGCTGGTGGCCGACGGGCTGGGCGAGGAGGTGTCGCACAGCCCGGGGATCGGGATCGGCAGCGGGCAGGAGTCCGCCGGCACGCTCGCCGGCGAGGACTGGGCTACGGGCGCCGCGTGCGCCGTGACGATCCCGATTCCGGCAGTACCGGTCCCCGTGATCGCCACGGCGAGCGCGGCGATGGCAGCGCGATAACGCGAACTGGTCCGACGCTTTCGCATTTGTGCCTCCGCGCTTGGCGCAGCCCCGTGACTGCTACTTCTTGAACGTGTAGTCCCAGACTCCCCGGCCGTAAGCACCGAGAACCAGGTGCTTCCCGTCCAGCGACAGCGCCATGCTCCGGAACGTGACCTCCGGCAGTCCGGTGCCGAACCGCTTCCAGTGGGTGCTGCCGGCCTTCGAGGTGAACACCCCGACATCGGTCGCCGCGTACAGGTGCCCCGCCCGCAGGATCAGGCGGTGCACGTCGGCCCGCGGCATGTTGCCGGTGAGGTCCTTGAAGTGGTTGCCGCCGTCATGGCTGACCAGCACCTTGGCGTAGCCCACCGCCTTGTCACTGGCGCCCATCACGATCATCTTCCGCATCCCGACGTACACCGTCTTCGGGTTGCGCGGGTCGACGGCGATCTCGCCGACCTGCTGGTGCGGCAGACCCTTCGACGCCGCCATGTGCCAGCACTTCGAGCTCGCCACAGCGTTGGCGCAACCGGGCTTCACGTTGGTCGCGATCTTCGGGATGACCTTCTTGGGCGTCGCCGCCGAGCCGGTCGCGAGCGACGGCCGGCACAGCGAGCAGAACGCGACGTAGGACGTCTTGCCCTGCGTGAAGACCGCACTCGAGTCCCAGCTGCCGTTCGGCGCCTTGCCCGGTGTGAAGACCGTCTTCCAGGTCGAGGTGAGCAGCTCTTCTTCGGTCGGGTCGTAGGTGTTGCTCGCCATGCCGTACGTCGTCTCGTCGACGTTGCCGGCCGCCGCGATCAGGTGGTCGGGGTTCGTGCGGTCCACCCACCAGGGCGAGAGGAACGTCGCGCCCGTGGCGTTGAGATCGGGCGTGACGTCGATCGTGTGCTTGAAGTCGTCCTTCGTGCCCAGGATCGTCTGGCCGTCGATGCCGCAGTAGTACGAGTGGGCATTCGCCCCCGGGAACACGTAGACGCCGTCGCCACCGCACACCTGGTAGGCGCTGCCGTTCGGCATGACGTGCGCCACCCCGTTGTCCTGGAGCGCGAGCAGGTACGAGCCGTCCTGCAGGCGCGTGACGTCCCACGGCAGGACGGTCGCCGGAGAGTTCAGCGACGTCCAGGTCGCGTTGTCGAAACCGGCGTAGCCGACGCCGGTCGTGTCGGTGACCGTATGGGTGTTCTGCGCCCACCAGCCGCCGTCGTTGCCGCTGTAGAGCCGCTCACCGTGCGGCGTCACGACGATCGCGGCACTGTGCTGGTCAGGGTGGGTGGTGCCCTTGCCGTACTCCGGCACCACCGACGGGCAGGCCACGCCGTTGCTGTTCGGGATGGTGTTGAAGTAGGTGAGGAACCCGCAGACGTTCGCGTACTTCTCGATCGCCGTGAACGACGTGCCGAGCGGCGCGTTGGTGTTGGTCGGGCCGTGGTACTCGCCGGTGTAGGCCTCTTCGAGCCCGATGTAGACCCGGTTGGGGTCCTTCCCGTCGGCCAGCACCCAGTTGTTGTACGACGCCTGCACACCGGCTGCGTAGTCCAGCGGATAGCCGACCAGGCCGGTGGCCGCACCGAGGGTCGCGGTCAGCGTCTGCGCGTTCGCCTGCAACTGCCAGGACTTGCCGTCGTCGTTGGAGCGGTAGAGGCCGTTGAGCTCGGTGTTGCCGTCGACCACGACCGGAAGCACCGGGTTGTCGACGGTGAGGTGGTCGCCGTTGGCCAGGCCGGCGTCCTGAACCAGCGCCCACAGGACGCCGTTGCCGCCGTTCTGGACGGTGCTGTAGGACAGGCTGATCCGGCCGAGCGGGTCGCTGGAGGACAGCGGCTGGCTCAGCTGGGCGTTACTGGCCATGTACTTGAACGTCCGGCCGTAGTTGGTGGAGCGGTACAGGCCGTTGCCCGGCGCCAGCACCTTGCCGTCGTAGGTCTTCTTGCCGAAGGCGTAGCCCACGTCGACGGTGACCTCACGCGGGTTGAACGGGTTGATGGCGACCGAGGGGACCCAGTTGCCCAGACCGTACTTCGCGTGGGTCGGCAGCAGCACCCGCTGGAAGCTGTGACCGTGGTCGGTCGAGCGCCACAAGCCGTACGTCGTGCCGACGAACACGTAGCCGTTGCTGGGATCGACGGTGACCGCATTGATGCCGTAGCCGTGGACGTTCGCCTTCGGTCGCTTCCAGGTCTTGCCACCGTTGCGCGAGACGTAGACACCCGTCCCCGCTGCGTCATCGGACAGCGTGAAGATCGAGACGCCGGTGCCGAGGTAGAGCAGCTTCGGGTGGTGCGGATCCACGGCCATCGCGCCGACCGACTCGCGGGCGACCTTGCCCTCGGTGATGTTGTGGACCGTGCGGCCGCCATTGGTCGTCTTGTACAGGCCGCCGATGGTGCCGAAGTACACCGTGTTGCCCGAGCGGTCGTTCGGGTCGACGGTGATGGATGTCCCGATGCCCCCGACCTTGCCGAGCAGCTCAGCGCCGCTACCGGTGCCCAGGATGTCCTTCACGCCGTTGAACGGGCCCTTGTTGACCCAGGTGCCGCCGGTCTTCCCGAGGTTGGCAGCCTGGTTCGTCAGCTGCAGGAACTTCTCGTCCGTGTTGCCCTGGTAGAGCGCGTTCGCGACCGGGCTCATCGCCTCGCCGGCGTCGGGGTCACCGCCACCATCGGCATCGGCATCGCCGCCGTCCGCGTCCTCGCGGTCCCCCAGCGTCTGCTTCGGGTAGAGCCGGTGGGCCCAGAACTCCGAGCTCGGAATCCCGATGGCCGGCGCGTGGCCCTCGTGCTCGCCGACGGAACGCGCGATCAGGTCGCCGGAACCGGCCAAGATCACGGCGACGGAGACGGCGGCGAGCAACCGATGACGACTCATCAAGAGGACTCCTTGCGAACGCTGACCAGACCCGCAACAGGCTATTCGCGGTTACCGGAGTCCGGTCCTGCACCGTCCGCGCGTTTCCAGCCGTACCTCGCTGCGCGATCGCTCAGCGGCCCGGGGTCAACCTCCCACCACGGGCGTTCGGTGGCCGGTTCCTCGTCGACGGGCGTCAACGCCCGGCGACGCGCCTCCGCCACGTCCAGAGCGGCGTCGACCTCACGAGCGTGGGAGGCGTCCTCGCGAATCCACGCCACGAACAAGATCGCCACGAACGGCACGGCGACCACTTCGGCCACGGTGAGCATCAGCCCGCCCCCGATGATCTGGTCCCAGCTTCGCGTCGGACCCCAGCTCCGCCGAACCGTCCCGTAGTAGCCGTGCGCGACGAGCGAGCTGCTCGTCATCAGCGCGATGCCGGGAATGGCGTCCAGCAGGCCGTCGACGGCGGCAAACGTCATGCGCACCGGCTGGGTGCACCAGACCGGCAGGATCTCCACCCCGAGCAGCGGCAATGCGAACAGGCAGCCGGTGACGACGAGCTGCAGCTCGAGCAGCCGCATCACCGCGTCATGTCGCTCGGCCGCGCCGACGTACCCCGTGTAGAAGACGACGAACTGCGTCGCCACCGCGAGCAATGGAGCGACGGCGGGAAACGTCAGCAGGCGGATCGGCGAGGGGCGCAGCAGGCCCTGCCAGCGCGCGGCTCCGGCCGGCGTCAGCCCCGCGCTCACCAGGCCGACCGGATCGCCCAGGCCGAGCCCGACCGGGACGATCGTGAGCAGCAGCGTCACCCGCAACGCCATCGGCCACAGCAACACCCGGGAGTAGACCGCCAGCGACGACATGGTCGCGACCACGACCACACCGAGCCCGAGGACGAGGAACGCCGTGACCCGCACGGCCGGCCAGGGCGCCCCGTTACGGCTGGCCCGGCGCACGCCGAGCAGGTACGCCGCCGCGACGACCACGCACGCCGCGGTGACCCACGGGTCAAAGCTCCAGGTGCCGAAGAAGCGCTCCGTCGTGAGGGGTGCGAGCGCGCTCATGGGTAGTACTGTCCCGCGCAGGATCGAAGGGGGACAACGTGACTCAGGCGCTGCCGCCGGCGGGCTGGTACCCGGACCCGCAGGACGCCACCCATCAGCGCTACTGGGACGGGACGGCCTGGACCGGCCACACGGCCCCGGCGACGCCGACCGCGCCCGCTCAACCACCGCAGCCGACCCCGCCGGTCACGGTGCCGACACCGCCGGTTGCGGTTCCGACCCCACCCACCGCCACTCCGGCGTGGTCGCCGATGACGCCGGGAGGCGGCCTCCCGGCGGCCGCCAAGCCCGCTTGGTACAAGCGCAAGGCATTCCTGATTCCGGTCGGCATCCTCGTCGGCCTGATCGTGATCGGAGCGCTGGTCGGTCCCCGCAGCGACCACTCCAGCGCGATCGAGAAGTCGATCCGGGACGACGGGCAGCACCAGCTCCAGGCCTACCTCGACCAGAACCAGCCCGGCTCCCAGGGCAAGATCACCGCGGTCGACTGCGTCGAGACCGGTGACACCCAGACCTACAACTGCCAGATCCACCTGACGCTCACCCGCCCCGACGGCACGCAGGAGAAGCTGTTTCTCGCCGCGACTGGCTCGTGCAGCAACCACGAGTGCCTGTGGCGGCCGTCGGGCACCATCCAGCCGGACAGCGGCTGATAGGCATGACAACCGACCAAGCCCCTCATACGTAGAGATGTCGTGACCCCAGCACACACCTATCGGAACGCGATCGGCGTCGTGGTCGCCGTCAACCTCGGTATCGGCGCCCTCGTCGTGGTGCATGACAAGGCGCTGTACGCCGCGACCGCCCAGGCCTCGGCCGTGAGCAGCCAGGTCCCGCGCCCGACGCTGCGCGACCTGCTGACCGCATCCGCCACCGTGTCACCGGTCCCGGTGCGGCGCCCGACGCCGACGTCGGTGTCTCCGTGCCGCCACAACCAGCGGCGACAGCTCGTCGTGGTCAGCATCGAACGGCAGCACGCCTGGGCATGCTCGGGCGGCCGCACCGAGCTGAGCACCCCGGTGACGACCGGCAGGGCCGTCCGTGGCGACAAGACTCCGCGCGGCACGTTCGCAGTGCAGGGGCACACCCGCAACACCGTCCTGCGCACCAGCAGGGGGGCCCGGTACCCGGTGCGGTTCTGGGTCCCGTTCCGCGCGGGGATCTGGGGCTTCCACGATGCGGCATGGCAGAAGATCCCGTTCGGCACCCCGAAGTTCGCACGCCACGGGTCGCACGGCTGCGTGCACCTGCCGACCCCGGCGATGCGCAAGCTCTTCCACTGGGTGCACGACGGGACGAAGGTCCGGATCCGCTAGGCCGGCTACCGCCCGTTCACCGAGAAGTGCTGGTAGTCCGGACTCGAGCTCCATCGTCCGCCCCAACCCCAGCCCACCGCGTCGAACGCCCGGACCACGGGGCCGTGGGCGAAGACCATGCCCCGCCGGTGCTTCGAGCGGTCGGCGTACTTCGCACCAGACGGCGGCAGGATCTTGCCGTTCAACCGGTACGGGTTCTCCCGCGGATCGACGTCGACCGCCTCACCGTAGGCATGTTCCGACCACGTCTTCGGACCGTTGGCGACGGCATACCGGCAGTTGAACGCGGAGGTGTTGTCCTTCGCCATCGACTTGTCGTCACTGCCGCCGTACTCGGAGATGGGCTCGATGCGCCGGATCGGGAAGTGCGCGTGCCGGATGCTCCGGAAGGCGACCCGGACCGGATGGACCGCGGACACGTTGAGGATCAGGACGCCGGTGTGGCGCTGCCGGTCAAATCCCCAGAAGCGCACCCGGAGCGCCCGGAGGTCGCGCGGCGGCACCGGGCAGCCGTGGTGCCAGCTCTTGCCGAGCTGCTTCGCGGTCACCGGCGCGACGCCGTGGGAGTCGAAGTCGAACGCAGGCGCCGAGGCGAGCTGCGCCGACGTCGCCGACGGGGTCGGCGAGGTTGCGGCGGACGGCGCGGCCACCATGGCGATCAACATCGCCGCAACGCCGGTTAGCAGGCTCGCCATGAGGCCAGACTAGAAGCGCGATGAAACTCCGTCTGCTCGTCGGCCTTATGGCAGCGGCCCTGCTCGGCGCGGGAGCCGCGCCGGCGGCCACCGCGCCGGCGCGCCACCCGTCAGGCCATGCGCTTCCCACCCGGCTCAAGGGTGTCCACGACGCCACGCAGGTGATCTCGGTGGTGGCCGCCGGCTACGGCTCGACGACCGCGACGGTCCGTGCGTTCGCCAAACGCAACGGGACGTGGCACCAGGTGTTCGGACCGTGGTCGGCCTGGATCGGCCAGGCGGGTTTCGCGGCCCCGGGCGCGAAGCGCGAGGGCGATGGCCGCACCCCGAGCGGGTCGTACCGGATCTCGTACTTCTTCGGGGTCGACCCCAACCCCGGCGGCCTGCACTTCCGGTGGCGTCACGCCCACAGTTACGACTACTGGGACGACGACTCGTCGAGCCCCCGCTACAACGAGTGGGTCAACACACGCCGCCACCCGGCCGGCCGCTCACCCGAGCCGCTGCACGTGACGCCGTCGTACCGCGATGTGGCGGTGATCGACTACAACGCGGCGCGCACCCCGGGTCGCGGAAGCGCGATCTTCCTGCACGTCACGCACCACAGCGCGACCCACGGCTGCGTGGCACTCCCCCGGCCCGAGGTCATCCGGCTGCTGCGCTGGCTGCGACCGAGCCACCACCCGCGAATCATCATGGGGACCGCCGATACCGTGACCCGGTGACCGAACAGAGTTCTGGACCGCTTCACGGCATCAAGGTGATCGAGCTCGCCGGCATCGGCCCGGCGCCGTACGCCTGCATGCTCCTGTCCGACATGGGCGCGGAGGTTCTGCGCCTGGAACGCGCCAAGGGCACGATCTCCGGGGTGCTCGGCGGGTACGACGTGCTGTCGCGCGGCCGCCGATCCGTCGCCATCGACCTGAAGGCGCCCGGCGCCCGCGAGCTCGTGCTCGAGCTGTGCAAGGAGGCCGACGTCCTGATCGAGGCCTTCCGGCCCGGCGTCGCCGAACGACTCGGCGTCGGCCCGAAGGACTGCCGCGAGGCCAACCCGCGGCTGGTCTACGCGCGGATGACCGGCTGGGGACAGGAAGGCCCGCTCGCCGACCGCGTCGGTCACGACATCAACTACGCCTCGATCACCGGTGCCATCGCGGCGATCGGCGAGAAGGACCGCAAGCCGGTCCCGCCGCTGAACCTGGTGGCGGACTTCGGCGGTGGCTCGATGTTCTGCGTGATGGGTGTCCTCGCGGCACTGCTGGAGCGGCAGGCCAGCGGCGAGGGCCAGGTCATCGACGTCGCCATGGTCGACGGGGTTTCGAGCCTGCTGTCGATGGCACACGGCCAGGCGAGCGCCGGCATGATGCCGGACGCTCGCGGCAGCAGCCTGCTCGACGGCGGCGCGCCGTACTACGACACCTACAAGTGCTCCGACGGCGAGTACATGTCGGTGGGCGCGATCGAGCCGCAGTTCTACGAAGCACTGAAGCAGACCCTCGAGCTGCCCGACCTGCCCGGCCAGGGCGACCACGCGGCCTGGCCCAAGATGCGCGAGATGCTCGCCGAGAAGTTCGCCACGAAGACGCGTGACGAGTGGGCGGCCATCTTCGACGACGTCGACGCGTGCGTCGCACCCGTGCTGTGGCTCTCCGAGGCGAAGAGCCACCCGCACCTGGCCGCCCGAGGGACGCTGGTCGAGATGGGCGGCGTCACGAACCCCGCGCCGGCACCCCGGTTCTCGCGCACGCCCGGGCGCATAGCCGGACCGCCGAAGCATCCGGGGACTGACACCGTCGCCGCCCTGACGGAGTGGGGCATCGAGAAGGCCGAGGTCGACCGTCTGGTGGAGACCGGCGTAGTGGTGCAGGTCGAGACCAGCTAGCGCAGATCGCGCGAGCGACCGGCTAGGTGCGCCAGATCAGGACCAGCGCGCGGTCGTCCGTGGCGTCCGGCGAGGCGTCCTCGAGCAGCCGCCTCGCTCCCCCGTCGAACCCGCGCGGGATGAGCCGCTCCGCAGCGCCCAGCAACCGGTCGATCCCGAGCGCGAGATCGCGACCCGGCGCCTCGACGAGCCCGTCGGTGTAGAGCAACAGTGCGTCGTACGGCCGGAGCACCCCCTCGACCGCGCCGAACTCGCCCTCGGGCAGCAGCCCGAGAACGGTTCCCGGCGGCTCGACCAGGGCCCAGGTACCGGCGCCGCCCGAGTAATGCACCGCAGGCAGATGCCCGGCATTCGTGATGCGGTACTTGCCGCTGCTCAGCTCGAGCGTGGCGTGCAACGCCGTCGCGAAGCCCTCGTCCCAGTCCTGCCGAAGCAGGTACTCGTTCGCCGCGGCGAAGAACCGCGCCGGCGAAACCGCTCCGAGCAACCCACCCAGTGCGCCTGACAGCGTCAGTGCCCGGGTCCCGGCCTCGAGCCCCTTGCCCGACACGTCCACCAGCACCAGCTCGAGGGTGCGTCCGTTGTCCGTCAGCGCGGAAAGCAGGAAGTCACCACCGAAGGACACCCCGCCTGCCGACTGCTGCTCGACCTCTGCCCGCCAGCCGCTGGGCAGCGCCGGAAGGTCGCCCTGCAGCTGCAACCGGTCGCGCAGCTCGAGCAGCATCGCCTCGCCGCGCCCGGCGGACAACCCGAGGCGTTTGCGGTCACTCGACTGCTTGACGGCGATCGCCGACACGATCGCCACGACGATGTAGACCCCCGGCCGGACGGCACCCTTCCCGACGCCGAGGTTCTCGGCGACCACGACCGCGAACGCGGCGGCGATCGCGAAGTACAACGGCATCGGCTCGAGCAGCAACCCGCCCAGGATCACCGGCACGACCACGGTCAGCGCCGGAAACGCGAGCGATCCGAACTCGGCGTTGAGGAACAGCACCAATCCGGTGAGCGACGCCACCACGGCCAAGGCGATCCGCCGACCGCGAACGGACTCCGGCGCGGCGAGCAGGCCGAGCTTCCGCCGCGCACGTTGCGCGACGGTCCCGCTGTCGAGCGCCGGCTGCTCCGTCAGGAGTCCTCTCGCCGCGGCGGCAGCTTCCCCGTCTTCTCGTACCCGGTGATCAGCTCGATCCGGCGGATGTGCCGTTCGGCTTCGCTGAACGGCGTGGCGATGAACGCCTCCGCGAAACCCACCGCCGTCGCCTCGTCGTACATCCGCGCACCCAGCGCCAGCACGTTCGCGTTGTTGTGCTCGCGGCCGAGCTTCGCCGTCTCCTCGCTGAAGGCGAGCGCACAACGCACACCTGGCACCTTGTTGGCGGCGATTGCCTCACCGTTGCCGGAGCCCCCGATCACGATCCCGAGGCTGCCCGGGTCCGCCACCACCTTGGTGCCGGCCAGCAGGCAGTACGGCGGGTAGTCGTCGGAGTCTCGCAGCTCGGACGGCCCGCAGTCGACCGGCTCGTGACCGAGCTCGGCGAGGCGTTCGAGCAGGCGTGCTTTCAACGTCCAACCGGCGTGGTCGGACCCGATGTAGATGCGCATCGCTACAGCTGCATCGACTTCGGCTGCAAGAACTCCTCGATGCCGTAGCGGCCGAGCTCGCGGCCGATGCCGGACTTCTTGTAGCCGCCGAACGGCGCGATCGGGTTGAACGAGCCACCGTTGACGTCGACCTGGCCGGTCTTCATCTTCTTGGCGAACGCGACGGCCTTCTCCTGGTCGCCGGCCCAGACCGCACCGGCGAGGCCGTACTGCGAGTCGTTGGCGATCGCGAGCGCCTCTTCCTCGGTCGAGTACTTGATGATCGACAGCACCGGGCCGAAGATCTCCTCCTGCGCGATGGTCATGTCGTTCGTCACGTCGGCGAACACCGTGGCGCTGACGAAGTGGCCCTTCTCGTGCGGCCGCTCGGCGCCGCCGACGACGACCCGGGCGCCCTCCTCGATGCCCTTCTGGATGTAGCCCACGACTCGCTCGCGCTGCGTCCCGGACACCAGTGGACCGAGCCGCGTCGTGTCCGCGTTCGGGTCACCCGTGGTGTACGCCGCCGCACCCTCGGCCGCGAGCCTCACCGCCTCGTCGTACTGCGACTCGTGCACGAGCATCCGGGTCCACGCGGTACAGGTCTGACCGGAGTTGATGAAGCAGTTGGCGAGGCCGACCTTGACCGCCTTCTCGAGGTCGGCGTCGGGAAGGATCACGTTGGCGCTCTTGCCACCGAGCTCGAGCGCGACCTTCTTGACGGTCGGCGCGGCGAGCTCGGCGACCCGCGTGCCCGCGCGGGTCGAACCGGTGAACGACACCATGTCGACCTCGGGGTGGGAGGCGATCGCCTCGCCGACGGTCGGGCCATAGCCGGTGACGAGGTTGACCACGCCCGCCGGCAGACCGATCTCGTGGATCGCCTCGAAGAGGAGGTACGCCGACAACGGCGAGACCTCGCTGGGCTTCAGCACGACGGTGCAGCCGGCGGCGAGGGCGCCGCCGATCTTCGCGGTGACCTGGTGCAGCGGGTAGTTCCACGGCGTGATCGCACCGACGACGCCGACCGGCTCCAGCACCACCTGTGAGTTGCCGATCTGCTCGGTCCACCGGATCTCGCTCGCACCACTCGCGGCGGTCCCGATGTCGGACAGCGGCAGGCCGGCCTGCACGAGCTGCGCGAACTTCAGCGGCGAGCCCATCTCGGCCGAGATCGTGCGAGCGACCTCGTCCATCCGGGCGGCCATCGCCTCCTGCAGCCGCGTCAGGTACTTCACCCGCTCCTCGACCGGCGTCTCCGCCCAGCCGTCGAAGGCGGCGCGCGCCGCGGTGACCGCGCGGTCCACATCCTCGGCGGTGCCGGCCGGCACCTTGCCGATGATCTCCTCGGTGGCCGGGTTCTCGACCTCGATGAACTCGCTGCCGGAGGGGGCCACCCACTGGCCGTCGATGTAGAACTTGTCCCGGATGATCGTTTCCGTCATGGCCTGAGGGTATGCCGGGGCCTTGCATAAACCCAGAGGTAGCGTCGCCACGTGACCGTGCAGGCCGTAGTCTTCGACCTCGGCGGCGTGCTCGCCGAGTTCAGCGGCGTCGCCACGATGCGGGAGCTCGCGCGGATCTCCTCCGACGAGGAGCTGTGGGCCCGCTGGCTCGGTTGTGACTGGGTACGCCGGTTCGAGCGCGGTCAGTGCAGCCCGGAGGACTTCGCCGAAGGCATGGTCGGCGAGTGGCGGCTGCCGATGACCGCACCGGAGTTCCTCGCGGCCTTCGGCGAGTGGGTGCAGGCGCCGTACGACGGGGCCGAAGACCTGGTGACCGAGACCGCCCAGCGGGTGCCCGTCGCGATGCTGTCGAACATGAACGCCGTCCACTGGGACCGCGCGGTGTCGGCCTGGTCGCTCGTGAAGCGCTTCGACCACGTCTTCACGTCGTTCGAGCTCGGGCTGATCAAACCGGATGCCGAGGTCTTCCACCACGTGGTCGACGCACTCGGCGTGGAACCGGAGCAGGTCTTCTTCCTCGACGACAACCGCATCAACGTCGAGGGGGCACGCGCTGCCGGCCTGCAGGCGGAGCAAGTCCGCGGCGTCGCCGAAGCCCGCGCCGCGGTCAGTCGCAAAATCGGCGACGGCTTCCATCGCAACCTCCGTACGCCGTACGCTCGGGCACCGTGACGGCCGAGAACCTGACCCTCACCGAAGCCGAGGTGCGACGGCAGCTGCTCGACGTCGCCCTGTACGACGTGCACCTCGACCTGACCACCGCGCTGTCAGAAGCGCGCCGGTTCCGATCAACAGCCACGATCACGTTCAGCTGTGTCGAGCCGGGAGCGACCACGCATGTCGACATCACCGCGGACCTGATCGAGTCCGCGACCCTCAACGGATCGCCGATCGACGTCGAGCAGGCCTTCACCGGCCAGCGCCTCGAGCTGCCGCCGCTGGCCGCGGCGAACGAGCTGACGGTCGTCGCGCAGTGCGTGTACTCGCGTACCGGCGAGGGCCTGCACCGCTTCGTCGACCCGGTCGACGACGAGGTGTATCTCTACACGCAGTTCGAGACCTTCGATGCCCACCGAATGTTCGCCTGCTTCGACCAGCCCGACCTCAAGGCGATGTTCCGCTTCGTCGTCGACGCCCCTACGCACTGGCGGGTGCTGTCCAACATGCCGTCGACGCGCGACGGCGGCAGGCACACCTTCGAGCCGACGCCACGCCAGTCGACCTACATCACGGCGATCGTCGCGGGTCCGTACGAGGGCACGACCGACTCCCACGACGGGATCGACCTCGGCGTCTACTGCCGCAAGTCGCTGCTCGAACACCTTGATCCCGGCGACATCCTCGAGGTCACGAAGCAGGGCTTCGATGCCTTTCACGAGCTGTTCGACACCCGCTACGGCTGGCCCAAGTACGACCAGATCTTCGTCCCCGAGTTCAACATGGGAGCGATGGAGAACGCCGGGTGCGTCACCTTTACCGAGGACTACGTCTTCCGGTCACGGACCACCGACTACTCCTACGAGCGGCGCGCCGTGACGGTGCTGCACGAGATGGCGCACATGTGGTTCGGCGATCTCGTCACGATGAAGTGGTGGGACGACCTGTGGCTCAACGAGTCGTTCGCCGAGTACGTCTCCACATACGTCACCGCCGGGTACACGCGGTGGCCGGATGTGTGGACGTCGTTCTGCAACATCGAGAAGACGTGGGCCTACCGGCAGGACCAGCTCGCCACGACCCACCCGATCGCCGCGGACATCCCTGACATCGAAGCGGTCACGACCAACTTCGACGGCATCACCTACGCCAAGGGCGCCTCGGTGCTGAAGCTGCTCGCGCACTGGGTCGGCGAAGACGCGTTCTTCTCCGCCACGCGCGCCTACTTCGCGAAGCACTCGCACTCCAACACCACGTTGCAGGACCTGCTCGACGCGCTCGAGGCAGCGAGCGGCCGCGACCTGTCGGAGTGGACCCGGCAGTGGATCCAGACCGCGGGCGTGAACACCCTGCGCACCGAGTTCACCACCGACGCCGAGGACCGGTTCACCTCGTTCGCCGTGCGCCAGGAGGCGCCCGCCGACCACCCGACGCTTCGCATGCACCGGCTGCGGATCGGGCTGTATGTCAACGGCACCGACGGCTTGCGCCGGGAACGCCAGGTCGAGATCGACATCGCCGGTGAGCGGACCGAGGTTCCCGACCTCGTCGGCGTCGCTCGCCCCGACCTCGTCCTGCTCAACGACGACGACCTGACCTACGCGAAGATCCGCTTGGACGACCAGTCCTGGCAGACGCTCGTGGGCTCGATCGGGCAGCTCACCGACCCGCTGGCCCGGACGTTGTGCTGGGCCGCGGCCTGGGACATGACCCGCGACGCCGAGGTGAGCGCCGGCGAGTACCTCGACCTGGTCCTCGGCGGCATCGGGCAGGAGACCGAGGTCGGCACCGTGCAGAGCCTGCTGCGGCTCGCGGCGCAGGCCATCGACCCGTTCGGCGACCCGGCCCGCTGCGACGAGCGGCGCACCCGGCTCGCCGCTCGCGCCTTCGAGCTGCTCGACGCCAGCGCCCCGGGCAGCGACCTGCAGCTCGCGTTCGCGCGAGCGGCGGCGGGCAGCGCGACGAGTGACGACCAGCTGACCCGGGTAGCCGCGCTGCTCGACGGCGACGAGCAGCTCGACGGCCTCGCCGTCGACACCGAGCTGCGCTGGTTGCTGCTGCGCCGCCTGGTCACGATGGGCCGTGCCGACGACGCGCGGATCGACGCCGAGCTGGCCCGCGACGACACGTCAGCCGGCCGCTGTCACGCGCTGACCCTTCGTGCCGCCAGACCGAGCGCGCGAGCCAAGGCCGAGGCCTGGCAGCAGGTCGTCGAGCTGGACGAGCTGCCCAATGCCGAGCAGAACGCCACCATCGCCGGGTTCGTCAGCTACGAGCAGCGCCAGCTGCTCGAGCCGTACGTCGACAGCTACTTCCGCGCGATCGGTGACGTGTACCGCACCCGCTCGGCCGAGATGGCACAGCAGGTGATCGTCGGGCTCTACCCGTACTGGGCGACCGACGAGACCACCATCGAGCGCACCGAGGCTTACCTGCGCGACGAGCAGCCGGGCGCCGCGTTGCGCCGCATGCTGCTCGAGGGCCGCGACGCGCTCGCCCGCGCGTTGCGCTCCCGCGAGCGCGACATGTCCGCCGCCGCCGCGCGGTAGCAGGTCACGGCAGCCAGGACCTGCCGTCTCGGGAGTCGCTGCCGATGAGGTTCGCCACTCGCCGCACCAGCTGCGCCTGAAGCAGCACGACGCCCAGCTCGCGGTCGTGCAGCAAGGAGGCGTCGGCGAGGTTCTCGGAGCCGACGAAGGCGATGCCGTGCGGCCGGCCGGCGTCGACGGCCATCAGCTTCGCGTGCAGGTACAGCGGCGTCTCGCCGTACATCACTCGAATCTGCGCACCCGCCCGGCTCAGCGCGAGGAACGCCGGCCGCCACTTGTCCTGGTAGGTCATCGCGATGCTCACCCGCACGCCACGACGAGCCGCGTCCGCGAGCGCGGACACGACCGCGGGACTGCTGAGCTCCTCGCTCTCGACTGCCACCGAGCGCCGGGCGCGAGCGATCAGCGCGAGCATGTCGGCCCACGACTGCCGCGGGCTCCAGACCAGGTCGTCGGCGGCGGGTGTCCCGCCGTCGCCATGCAGGTCCGCGACGAACACCGCTTCGATCGCGGCGACGTCCGCCTGATCGACGTCGACGACCGCGGCGTCACGACTTGTCGCGTAGTAGCGCGACGTCAGGTTCAGCGACATCACGACCGCGGTGCGGTTGTCGATGACGAACGCCTTCTCGTGAGTGGCGAAGTAGCGCAACGACGACCACACGACCCGGACCCCGCGATGCGAGAGGTAGTCGTAGGCCGGCAGGTTGCGCCTGCGCTCGAGTCGCCGGTCGAGGATCACCCGGACCCGCACCCCGCGCGCCGCATCCGCGGCCAGGATGGACTCGGCCGTCGCGTCGTCGAGCTCGTACATCGTGAGATCGAGG
>DASZYY010000102.1:0-23368 GCA_035545175.1 Mycobacteriales bacterium | reverse complement strand
GTCTCGCCCAGGGTGCCGAGGCTGTTGGCCACCGCCTCGCCCAGATCCTCGAGCCCGGCTCGCACCGCCTCGGCCCACTCGTCGAGCGCGCCGGCCTGCTCTTGCAGCGCCTCCGAGGTCTTCTCGCGGTGCTGCGAGGCGGCGGCGCGCTCCGCGTTCATCGACTGCAGCAGCGCCGCGAGACGGTCATCGAGCGAGGCGATCCGCGACTCCAGTCGCTCCGACAGCGCATCGACCGTGTCCTCGATGGCAGCAAGCCGCTCCTCGAGCTCGGTCAGCTCGGCCCGCAGCCCGGTCAGCGAGGCGGCCACGACCGGCCCGACGGGCAGGCCGGCCTCGGCACTGGTCGAAACCGGACGCGCGACGAGCGTCTCGAGCCGGTTGATGAGCGCCGGCCGGTCGCCTACCTGCGTCTGCGTCACGCTGACTCCCCTGGTTCTCGATCGGCCCGGCTTCTCGTTGGGCACGGGGCTTATGTCACGAAATGTGGCATTCGCAGCGCCCTGTTGCCTGGGAACCCTACGCGGGATTCGGCATGGGCGCTCGTCGCACCCGCACGACGATGCGAAACACTTTCGGGGTGCGTGTGACAGCGCTGTGTGGCGGAATCGGCGGCGCCCGATTCCTGCTCGGGCTGCGCGAACTGGGTCACGACGTCACCGCGATCGCCAACACGGGCGACGACATGACCGTGCTCGGCCTTCGGGTCTGCCCGGATCTGGACAGCATCGTCTACACGCTGGGCGGGGGCATCTCCGCGGAGCGCGGGTGGGGCCGCGACGGTGAGAGCTTCCGGGTTCGCGACGAGCTGGCCGCCTACGCCGGCGTCGTCGCTGCGGCGGAGCCGATGGTGCCGGCGTGGTTCGGGCTGGGCGACCTCGATCTTGCGACCCACCTGTTGCGCACCCGCTGGCTGGCCGACGGGGTCGCGCTGTCGACAGTGACGCAGTGGCTGTGCGAACGGTGGCGCACCGGACTACGAGTGATCCCGGCAAGCGACGACTGGCTCGAGACCCACGTGCGGCTCGCGGACGGCGCGGTCATCCATTTCCAGGAGTGGTGGGTTCGTCATCGCGCGCAGCTCCCGGCGAGTGGGTTCGAGGTACGCGGGGCGGACTCCGCGAAGCCGGCGCCCGGCGTCATCGAGGCGGTCGCGGATGCCGAAGTCGTTCTGCTCGCGCCGAGCAACCCGGTCGTGTCGATCGGAAGCATCCTCGAGGTCCCCGGCATCGCGGCCGCGCTGCGCGAGACGGACGCGACAGTCATCGGGTTGTCCCCGATCATCGGCGGTGCGCCGGTCCGGGGGATGGCGGACGCATGCCTCGCCGCGATCGGTGTGGCGACGACCGCCGGAGCCGTCGCGCGCCACTACGGATGTCGCAAGGACGGCGGACTGCTCGACGGCTGGCTGGTCGACGACGTCGACGCCGAGCTCGTCGAGCCGCTGCGCGAGACCGGCATCGAGTGCCGGGCCGTGCCGTTGTTCATGCATGACGTGCCCGCCACCGCAGCGATGGCGCGCGCAGCGATCGACCTCGCCGGCACGCTCCGATGAGCTTCTCGATCGAGGTGTGGGCGCCCGACGGGATTCCGGAGGTCGCCGAGGGCGACGATCTGGCCGCCCTGATCGTCGCCACCGGTGTCGAGCTCCGCGACGGCGACGTCGTCGCCGTGACGAGCAAGATCGTGTCGAAGGCTGAGGGTCGACTCGTCCCGGGCAACCGCGAGGACCACCTCGCCGCCGAGACCGTCCGGGTCGTCGCGCGGCGCGGTCGTACCCAGATCGTGCAGACCCGTCACGGTCTTGTGCTCGCTGCCGCGGGCATCGATGAAAGCAACGTGCCCGACGGGACCGTCGCACTGCTGCCGGTGGACCCCGATTCCTCGGCGAGACGGATCCGCGCCGGGCTGCGCGAGCTGGTGGGTGTCGATGTCGCGGTTCTCGTCACGGACACGATGGGACGGCCATGGCGCGACGGCGTCATCGACACCGCGATCGGTGCCGCCGGCATCGAGGTCCTCGACGACCTGCGGGGCAGCAGCGACACATTCGGGCACGTCCTCGAAGTCACCGTCACCGCTCATGCCGACGAGCTCGCCGCCGCCGCGGACCTCGTGAAGGGCAAGCTGTCGAACCGGCCGGTCGCCGTCATCCGCGGCTTCCAGGTGCGCCGGCCCGACGTCGACCGCGGTGCGAAGCCGCTGGTGCGGCCATCGGCGGACGACATGTTCTCGGCCGGCACCCGAGACGCGCGGGTCCAGCTCGTTCGCGACAGTGCGCCGCTGAGTGCGGCGTCGGGTGCCGAGCCGGATCGTGACTGCGTCCAGCGAGCGATCGATGCGATCTGGGCGCCAGCGGTGAAGCTCGACATCGCCGACAACGGACGCTCGATCGTGGCGATCGGCGAGCCGCTGGACGTCGGCTACGCGCTGGGACGCCTGATGGGCGCGCTGGCAGCGGAGGGGTTGCGTGCCACCGCGCCGGAGCCGACTGCAGACGGCGCGCGCCTGGACGTCAGCGCCGGGTAGAGCTCACGGGAGCGGGCTGAACCGCAGCGCGGCGTCAGCGATGGCCGCGTCGTTCCAGATCCGGATCCCGCTCGTCAGCTCGTTGTCCGCGCCGATCTCCGCGCCTTCGCCGATGACGGCATTGGCGATCACGGTTCGCTGGCCGATCTTCGCGCGTCGTCCGATGAGCGAGTTGAACACTGTCGCGCCGGCCGCGATATGCACGCCGTCGGCAACCACCGAGCGGGTCACCTGTGCACCGGCATCGACCTTCGTACGCGGGCCGATCACAGAGCCGCCGTTGACGACTGCGCCGGAGTGCACGACCGCGCCTTCCTCGAGCAGCGCTTCGCCGGGCGGCGCGATCAGCGCCGGAGACTCCAGCACACCGGTGACGATGTCGGAGCTGCCCTTGGCGAACGATGCCGGCGTCCCGACGTCAAGCCAGTACGACGTGTCGATGTACCCGAGCAGGATCTCCCCTGCCTCAAGCAGGTCGGGGAACGTCTCACGCTCCACCGAGACGACCCGGCCTTCCGGGATCGTGTCGATCACCTTGCGGGTGAACACGTAGCACCCGGCGTTGATGCGATTGGTGACCGGCGCGTCGGACTTCTCGATGAACCCCGTCACCCGCGCATGCGAGTCGGTCGGCACGCACCCGAACGCCCGGGCGTCTTCGACCTCGACGAGGTGCAAGGTCACCGCGGCGTTGCGACGCCGGTGCATGTCGAGCTGTGCCTGGATGTCATGGCCGGAGAGCACGTCGCCGTTGAGGACCAACACCGGGTCCTCGGGCCCGGACTCGAGCCGGCGCGCGACGTTGCGAATCCCGCCGGCCGTCCCGAGCGGCTCGGTCTCGGTGACGAAGTCGATCCGCATTCCGAAGTCGCGGCCGTTGCCGAAGAACTCATGGAAGACCTCAGGCCGGTAGGACGTGGCAAGCACCAGGTGCTCGACACCGGCGACCCGCAACCGCTGGACCAGGTGAGACAGAAAAGGCGCGCCGGCAAACGGCAGCATCGGCTTGGGAGTGCGCAGCGTCAGCGGCTGCAGGCGGGTGCCCTGTCCCCCGACGAGGACGACAGCCTCCACGTATCGGTGGCGGGTCAGGCCTGCGACACGGCGCGGGCGTAGGCAGCAAGGTGAGCCTCGGCGCTGGCGGCCCAGGTGAACTCCTGGGCGCGGGCAAGCGCGGCGTCGGCGAGGGCGCGCCGGCGCGCCGCATCGTCGAGCAGCGAGGACAGCGCAGCACCGATCGATGCGGCGTCGGGCTCGGTGTAGGCGACGGCGTCGCCGCCGACCTCCGGCAAGGACAGCCGCTGTGTCGTGAGGACGGGCGTGCCACAGGCCATCGCCTCGAGGACCGGCAGCCCGAACCCCTCGCCGTGGCTGGGAAACGCGACCGCGATCGCTCCGCCGAGATAGCCGGGAAGATCGGCGAACCGCAGGTAACCCGGCCGCACCACCCGCAGGTGGCTCGGCACCTCGGCGACAGCGGCATCCACGTCCTCGTCCCAGCCGCGGCCGCCGGCCAGAACGAGCGCCGGCGGATCGTCACGCCAGCTCACCGCCTCGACCCACCCACGGATCAGCGCGGGGACGTTCTTGCGGGGCTCGAGCACGCCGAGGAAGGCGACGTACTCCCCCCGGATGCCCAGGCGGGCGGCCACCCGCGCCTTGTCGGCGTCGGTCGGCGGGTGGAACAGCTGCGGGTCGACGCCGTGGTAGGCGACGTCGATCATCGTCGGGTCCGCGTCGAGCACGCGCACCAGCTCGTCGCGAGTGGCCTTGCTCGGGACGATCACCCGGGTCGCGCGGCGAAGCGCCGTACGGATCGCGGATCGGAAGAACGTGCCCTTCACCGCGGCGATGTCGTCCGGCGCGGTGAAGAAGGTCGCGTCGTGAATCGTCACGACGACGGGGCGGCCGGCACGCAGCGGCATCGTGTAGTGCGGCGAGTGGATGACGTCGACGGCAAGCTGCTGCGCGACCAGCGGCAGACCGGTCTGCTCCCAGGCGAGCCGAGCCGGCCGGTGCGCGATGGCCGGCGGTCCCGGCACGATCGTCGCCTGCGGGGCAACCTGCGAGTAGCGCGCGGCGTCGGCTCGCTGGCAGACGATCGCAAGGTCGGCGCCAGCGGCGCCTAGCGCGCCCAGCAGGCCGTCGACGTAACGCCCTACCCCACCACGGTCGGCGGGCACAGCGGTCGCGTCGACCAGCACTCGGGGGGCCACGAGCGGCTCCCTCCCCGTCTGATCTCGAAGTTGGTTCGTTTGCATTTCAGCGTAGCCCTGCCCGATACCTCCTAGGTCGAGGTGTCATCGCGACACGGACCAGTAATCCTGTCGAGGTGGCCACACCCGCAAGTCTGCTCGAGTCCGAACTTCGCCGCGACGGCGCGCGCCCCCTCATCACCGCCTACGACGGTGATGGCAACCGGGTGGAGCTGTCGGTGACAACCGTCGCAAACTGGGTCGCCAAGACGGCGGGCTACCTGATGGACGAGCTCGGGCTCGAGCCCGGCGACCCGCTCGCCATCGACCCGACGCTGCACTGGCTCACCGCCGTCGCCCTCCTCGCCGGCTGGACGGTCGGGGCGGAGGTCCGGCCCGAGTCCAACCCGGACGCTGCCCGCCTGGAGGTCCCGCTCGATCCGATGGGCGCCGGGTTCAGCCGGGTGGTCGCGGCCTACCCCGACCGGTATGTGCCGTCATCGCCGAGCGGGCAGGCCGAGGTGGCAGCCGCACCGGACCTCCCGGCGGGCGCGCGGGTGCTGACCACGCTGCCGCTCGACGACCTCGGCATCGGCCTCGGGCTGCTGGGCCCACTCGCGGCCGGCGGATCTGCCGTCTTCGCGACAGGGCCGGGCGACCTCGAGGCGATGACGGCGGCGGAGCGGGTCACCCACACGGCCGGCGTCGACGTCGCCGGGCTACCGCGCCTCGGCTAACCGCACGAACGGAGCCATCGATGCCGGGTCGGCGAGCGCTCCGCGCGACACAGCCTTCTCCAGCGGCACCCCGGCGAGCACCCGCTTGACCGGGACCTCGCACTTCTTGCCGTTGATCGTTCGCGGCACGACGGGCACCGCGATCACCTCGTCGGGGACGTGACGCGGCGAGAGCTGCGAGCGAGTCAGCCGGCGCACCTGCGCGCTCACCTCATCCAGGGACGCACCGTCGGCAAGCACGACGAAGAGCAGCAGCCGACCTTCGACGCCGGCCGCCGAGGTGTCGATGACGAGCGCATCGGCGACCTCCGGCAGTGACTCGACCACGCGGTAGAACTCCGACGTACCCATCCGCACGCCGCCCCGGTTGAGCGTCGAGTCGCTGCGCCCGTAGATCACGCACGACCCGTCGGTGGCGAACTTCACCCAGTCCCCGTGCCGCCAGACGCCCGGATACGTCTCGTAGTACGAGGCCCGGAGCCGCGCACCGTCGGGGTCGTTCCAGAAGCCGACCGGCATCGAGGGCATCGGCTCGGTGATCACAAGCTCACCGACCTCGTCGAGAACCGCTCGCCCGTCTTCGTCGAAGGCGGCGACGGCGCAGCCCAGGAGACTTGCCGGAATGACGCCGGCACGCACCGGGAGGTCCGGCGCGCCACCGACGAAGGCGGTGCACACGTCGGTGCCGCCCGACAGGGACGACAACATGACGTCGTTGCCGACCGCGTCATAGACCCAGGCGAAGCCTTCCGGCGGAAGCGGCGCGCCCGTCGATCCCACGGTCCGCACCTTCGACAGGTCAGCGGCCTCCGCTGGGCGCAAGCCGGCCTTCTCGCAGGCCTGGATGAACGGCGCACCGAGGCCCATGCAGGTGATGCCGGTCTGCTCCGCGAGGCGCCACAAGGTCATCTGGTCGGGATATGCCGGGTTGCCGTCGTACAAGACGATCGACGCGCCGACCGCCAGTCCGGAGACCAGCAGGTTCCACATCATCCAGCCCGTTGTGCTGAACCAGAAGAAGCGATCGCCCGGTCCGAGATCGACATGAAGCGCGAGCTGCTTGGCGTGCTCGAGCAGCATCCCGCCATGGCCGTGCAGGATCGGCTTGGGCAATCCCGTCGTTCCCGACGAGTAGAGGACCCACAGCGGGTCCTCGAACGCCATGGGCTCGAATGCGATCGAGCCACCGACGGCCAACAGCTCAGCCCAGGATGCGGACGCCGCAAGAGCGGCGTCGGAATCCAGGTACGGAACCAGCACGGTGCCACGAAGGGTCGGCAGCTTCGTCCGCAGCTCCTCGACCGTCGCGGAGATGTCGAACCGCTTGCCGCCGTAGTGGTAGCCGTCGACGGTGAACAGCAGCACCGGCTCGATCTGGGTGAATCGGTCGGCGATCGCGGTAGGCCCGAAGTCGGGTGAGCAGCTCGCCCAGATCGCACCGAGCGATGCGGTGGCCAGCATCGCGACGAGCGCCTCGAGCCCGTTCGGCAGCAGGGCGACCACCCGGTCGCCCTTGCCGACCTTCTGCTGCAGCATCCAGTTCCGCACGCTGGCGACCTGGGTGCGCAGCTCGCGCCAGGTGACCCGCACCTCCCGGCCGTCCTCGCGCACTGCGATGACGGCGATGTCTTCGAGGTCGACGCGCTGCAACGGATAGAGAAGGTGCTCCGCATAGCTGGTCCGCCCGCCCGCAAACCACTGCGCGCCCGGCATCTCGCGACTGCCGAGAACGGTGTCGTACGGCGTGGACCAGCGAATCCCGGCCCAGTGGTCGAACCCGCCCCAGAACTCCTCCAGGTGCTCGACCGACCAGCGTTGCAGCTCGGCGTACGACGCGAACGTCACACCGAACTCGGCCGCAAGCCATCGTTGGAAGTCCGCGAGCCGCGACCGTTCGATGCGTTCCGGGCTAGGCACCCAAAGCAGATCGCCTTCACTGACCACGTGTGAAAACTAACGAGTTGGGACGCGACAGCAGCCCGGCGGGCAGACATCGTGCGATGGGCCGAGCGCTGACAGCGCACGCCGCGGCGCGGCCCGATCGAGCCGCTCGACGACCAGCTCACGCACCATCGCGACGAAGCGCGGGTCCGCTGCCGGTGGATCGGTTCGGTGGAACCGGAGCCCGAGCTTCGCGGCAGTCCCCGCAGCCGCGACGTCGAGATCCCAGCGCACCTCGATGTGGTCGCTGACGAACCCGATCGGCACCACCACCACATCGGTGGCACCGGTCGCCGCGACGGTGCGAAGCGCCTCGTCGACGTCCGGGCCCAGCCACGGCACTGTGGGTGGCCCGCTGCGACTCGAGAAAGCGAGTTCCCACCGGACGCCCGGCGCCGCAGCCGCGACCAGCGAGGCCGCCGCCTCGAGCTGGGCGACGTACAACCCACCGGCCGGACCAGCAGCGGCAGCCATCGCGTCCGGAACCGAATGCGCGACGAACAACAGGCGGATGGTGGAGCGGTCCGGGTCGATGTGGTCGACGACGTCGGCCACCGAGTCCATCTGGGGCGTGATGAACCCGGGGTGGTCGAAGTAGTGCCGCAGCTTGTGCAGCTGCGGCGCCGTCGTGCCGAGCCCGGACGCGGCTCCCGCGAGGTCGTTCTGGTACTGCCGACAGGCGGAGTACGACGCGTACGCCGAGGTGACGAAGACCAAGGCGTTGCGCACGCCGGCCGCAGCCATCTCCGCCACCACGTCACCGACGTAAGGCGCCCAGTTGCGGTTGCCGGAGTACACCGGCAGCTCGATGCCATGCGCCGCGAAGTCGTCGGTGACCGCCGCGACGAGGGCGCGGTTCTGCGCATTGATCGGTGAGACACCACCGAAGTGCAGGTAGTGCTCCGCGACTTCCCGCAGCCGCTCGGCCGGGACGCCACGACCACGCGTGACGTTCTCGAGAAAGGGCATCACGTCGTCGGGACCCTCCGGGCCCCCGAACGACAGGACGAGCAGCGCGTCGTAGGTCAAGTCAGCCCGAGCTAACGCACCGGGTTGGCCTTCAGCAGGTTGCGCGACATCACCACACGAAGGATCTGGTTGGTGCCTTCGTAGATCTGTGTGATCTTGGCGTCGCGCATCATGCGCTCGAGCGGGAAGTCGCGGGTGTATCCGTAGCCGCCCAGCAGCTGTACGCCGTCAGTGGTGACCTCCATCGCGGCGTCCGACGAGAAGCACTTCGCCGCGGCAGACATGAAGGTGAGGTTCGGCTCGAGCCGCTCCGACATCGCGGCGGCCTGGTAGATCAGCGCCCGAGCAGCCTCGGTCTTCATCGCCATGTCGGCGAGGATGAAGGCGACGCCTTGGAACTCCGCGATCGGCTTGCCGAACTGCTTGCGCTCCTGGACGTACCGGGTGCAGTAGTCGACGGCGCCCTGGGCGATGCCGAGCGCCTGCGCGCCGATGGTCAGGCGAGTGTGGTCGAGGGTCCGCAACGCCGTCTTGAAACCGGTGCCCTCATCGCCGATCATCCGGTCGGCCGGAATCCGCACGTTGTCGAAGTAGACCTCGCAGGTCGGAGAGCCCTTGATGCCGAGCTTCTTCTCCGGTGCCCCGAAGCTCACCCCGGCATCGGCCTTCTCGACGACGAACGCCGAGATGCCGTTGGCGCCCTTGTCCGGGTCGGTCACCGCCATGACGGTGTAGAACTCCGAGACGCCGGCGTTCGTGATCCAGCGCTTCGTTCCGTTGAGGACCCAGCTGTCCCCGTCGCGCACCGCGCGCGTCTTCATTCCGCCCGCGTCGCTGCCAGCCTCGGGTTCTGAGAGGCAGTAGCTGAACATGCCCTCGCCGGCGGCGAGCTTCGGCAGGTAGGCCTGCTTCAGCTCCTCGCCGCCCGACAGCAGCAGGCCCATGGTGCCGAGCTTGTTCACCGCGGGGATCAGCGACGACGCGGCGCAGGCCCGGGCGACCTCTTCGATCACGATCGCCGAAGCGATGGCGTCGGCGCCCACACCGTCGTACGCCTCAGGCACGTGCACCGCGTGGAGGTCTGCGGCGACGAGGGCATCGTGGACGTCCCACGGGAACTCCGCCTTCTCGTCGATCTCCGCGGCGCGCGGCGCGATCTTGTCGTCGGCAAGCTCCCGCACGGTCTTGCGGAGGAGGTCGTGCTCCTCTGGGAGCGTGTAAAGGTCGAAGCCCGGATTCACTCGCACATCGTAGGGCGCGCTTCGTCCTACCCTTTCTCCCATGACCGCCCCGCGCATGACAGTGCTCGGCACCGGCTACCTCGGCGCGACACATGCCGTGTGCATGGCATCCCTGGGCTTCGACGTGCTCGGCCTGGACGTGGACCCCAAGAAGATCGAGCGGCTGTCCGCCGGCGAAGTCCCGTTCTACGAGCCGGGCCTAGAGCCCCTGCTGCGCAAGACGCTGGCCTCGGGTCGGCTGCGCTTCACGACGTCGTACGAAGAGGTTGCCGAGTTCGGCGACGTCCACTTCCTGTGCGTCGGGACGCCGCAGAAGGAGAACGAGTACGCCGCGGACCTCGACTTCGTCGACACCGCAGTGGCCAGCCTCGCCCCGCTCCTGACCCGCCCGTGCGTGTTCGCCGGCAAGTCGACGGTGCCGGTCGGCACCGCGGAACGGATCGTCACCCGAATCCATGCGACCGCACCGGCCGGCGAGGACGTCGAGGTCGTCTGGAACCCCGAGTTCCTGCGCGAGGGCTTCGCCGTCGACGACACGCTGCACCCGGACCGCCTCGTCTTCGGCGTCATCTCGGAGCGCGGCGAGCAGCTGATGCGCGAGGCCTACGCCCCCGTCATCGCCGGCGGGACGCCCGTGGTCGTCACGGACCTCGCGACCGCGCAGCTCGTGAAGGTCGCCGCCAACGCCTTCCTCGCCACGAAGATCTCGTTCATCAACGCGATGGCCGAGGTCTGCGAGGCCACCCACGCAGACGTCACCAAGCTCTCCGAGGCGTTGTCGCACGACACCCGCATCGGCGGCCGCTTTCTCAACGCCGGCCTGGGCTTCGGCGGCGGCTGCCTACCCAAGGACATCCGGGCCTTCATGGCACGCGCCGGCGAGCTCGGCGTCGACCAGGCGCTCACCTTCCTCACCGACGTCGATGCGATCAACCTGCGCCGGCGCGCACGCATGGTCGACCTGGCCCGCGAGCTGCTCGAGGACTCGTTCGCGAACCGCCGGATCGCGGTTCTCGGCGCTGCCTTCAAGCCGAACAGCGACGACATCCGCGACTCCCCGGCGCTCGACGTCGCGACCCGGCTGCACAACGCCGGCGCGGAGGTTGCGGTCTATGACCCGGCCGCCATGGACAACGCCCGCGTTCGCTACCCGGACCTGACCTACGCCGAGTCGACCACGGCGGCGGCCGACGGTGCCCACCTCGTCCTGCTGCTCACCGAGTGGCTGGAGTTCCGCGAGGCCGACCCGGCGGTCCTCGCCGAGGTCGTGGCGGCCCGCAACATCGTGGACGGCCGCAACGCGCTCGACCCGCAGCGCTGGCGCAGCGCCGGCTGGACCTACCGGGCCCTGGGCCGTCCGTAGCGCTGAGTCGCCCGGTCGGCGGATTGCGGTCGTCAGGTTGGCCCGAAAGACTGAGTTTGCTGCCCAGCCCGACTGAACCGTACAAACCCGGGTACAAGGCCCCCGTGACGGATGAAGAGGCGTTGGTGGCAAGCGGCGAGCACGAGCTGGATGTGGCACTGCATCTGCTGTCCGACGGCGTCCCGCTGTCGTTGCTGCTCGATCTCGCGACACCGCCGCACTCCGACGAGCTCTACCGCGAGGAGCCGGCCGATGACGTCACTTGGCTGGCCGGCGCGCCCTCCTGAGCGCCGCCGTCCGCTAGCCGTCCTGGCTGGCGGCCTCCGCCAGCCGGCCCAAGGCCAGCCGGTCCGGCTTCCCGGAGGACAGTCGCGGCATCGCCGCCACCACGACCAGCCCCTTCGGGACGGCGGCTGCCGGCAGGACCGCGCGGCACCACTCACGTAGCTCGGGCAACGACGGCGCGGGCTCGACGCGGGACACCACGACGGCGACCACCCGCTCCCCCCAGCGCCGATCCGATGCGCCGACGACCTCGGCATCGGCGATCGCCGGGTGGCGGCGGAGCTCTCGCGCGACATCGCCGGCCACCACGTTCTCGCCGCCGCTGACGATGACGTCGTCGATGCGACTCAGGACGCGCAGCCGACCGTCGGCATCCAGCTGACCGAGGTCGTTGGTCACGAGCCAGCCGTCCGACATGGCAGCCGACGTCAGCTCCGGCGCCAACCGATAGCCCTTCATGAGCATCGGACCGCGAATTGCGATCCGGCCGTCGGGTCGCACCTCGACCTCGACACCGTCCAATGGAACGCCGTCGTACACGCACCCGCCGGCGGTCTCGCTCATGCCGTACGTCGTGATGAACGGAACCTTCGCCGCCGTCGCGCGCTCGAGCAGGTCCTCACCAGCCGCACCTCCCCCGAGCAACACGACGCGGAACCGGGTCAGATCGACGCCGTTGTCGAGCAGCGTGACCAGCTGGGCCGGAACGAGGGAGGTGATCGTCGCCTCAGCGGCCGCGAACCGCGACACCTCGAAACGCTCGTGCACGACCAGCGGGATGCCGAGGCGGCGGGCCCGCAGCATGACCTGCAAGCCACCGACGTGGTGCCACGGCAGGCAGGAAAGCCAAACGTCGTCGGGCTCCCGGCCGATACGGGCATGGACGGCGAGATTGGCCGCCTCCAGCGCCGCGTGGGTCAGCTCGACTCCCTTGGGGCGGCCCGTGGACCCCGAGGTCGCGATGACGAGCGCGACGTCGTCCACGACCGGCTGGTCGGGTCCCATCGCCGCAAGGAGCGCCGCGCGCGCCCCCACGGGGGCAGTCGGGTCGAGCGGCAGGACGGCGTGACCGGCCGCCCAGGCGGACTCGAGCGCAGCGGCGAACTCCTCACCAGGCGGCATGGCCAGGCTGATGAGAGATCGCGAAGCGGCGGCTGTCATCGTTATAAGACGGTAATTGCCGCACACCAGAGGAGCACCGAGCCGTGGCCGACGAACACCCATCGACAGCGATGGTGTGGGTGGAGGCTGCCCGGCCGCGGACCCTGCCCGCGTCACTGGCCCCGGTCCTCGTCGGCACCGCGGCGGGGGCCGGCGACGAGGGCTTCTCGCATCTGTCGGCCGGCCGCTTCGCCCTTGTCGTCGTGGTCGCGCTCGCCGTCCAGGTCGCGGTCAACTTCGCCAACGACTACTTCGATGGGGTTCGAGGCGTGGACACGGTGCAGCGGGCCGGCCCCCGGCGGGCGGTCGCGAGTGGCCTGGCGTCACCGCGCGCGATGCGGATCGCGATCGCCGTTGCCATGGGGGTCGCTGCGGCCGCGGGACTCACGCTGGCAGCGATCGTGTCGTGGTGGCTGTTGCTGGTCGGGGCCGCCGCCTTCCTCGCGCTGCTCGGCTACAGCGGAGGCCCGCGACCGTACGCCTCCGCCGGGCTCGGAGAGGTGTTCGTCTTCATCTTCTTCGGCCCGGTCGCGACGCTCGGATCGTCCTACGTCCAGCACAGCCGGCTGCCGGCGACCGCGTGGATCGCCGCGCTCGCCACCGGCGTGCTCGCGGTCGCGATCCTCGTCGTCAACAACCTGCGCGACGTGCCCACCGACGCGATCGCCGGCAAGCGAACGCTCGCGGTGCGGATCGGCGAAGCCCGCACCCGCCAGCTGTTCGTGGCGGCGATCGCACTCGGCCTGGCACTAGCAGTGGTCGGCGAGCCGGTTGCCGCGCGATCGGCGTGGCCGCTGCTGGCCCTGCTTGCCTTGCCCTTGGCGCGGGAACCGATCGCCGCAGTTCGCGGCGGCGGCGTGGGCCGCGCGCTGATCCCGGCACTTGGCGGCACCGGGAAGCTCGAGCTCGCGGTCGCCGTGCTGCTGGCCGCCGGCCTGCTGCTTCGGTGAGCCCGCACGTCTATGACATCCCGATGCGGGTCCGCTTCCGAGGCCAGGTACGCCGCGTCGGTGCGCTGATCAAGGGCCCGGCCGGGTGGGGTGAGTTCTCGCCGTTCCCGGAGTACGACGCCACCGTGTCGGCGCGCTGGCTGGCCGCCGCGCAGGAAGCCGCGTCGACCGGCTGGCCCGAGCCGGTCCGGAAGTCGGTACCCGTGAACACGACCGTTCCGGCCGTCGGCCCCGAACAGGCACACGCGATGGTGACCGCCGCGGGCTGCCGCACCGCGAAGGTCAAGGTCGCCGAGGTCGGCCAGCGCCTCGCCGACGACATCGCACGGGTCGAGGCCGTGCGGGACGCGCTCGGTCCCGAGGGTGCGCTGCGCATCGATGCGAATGCCGGTTGGGAGCTCGACGCCGCGACCGAGGCACTGCGGGCGCTGTCGCGCTTCGACCTCGAATACGCCGAGCAACCGGTCCGCAGCCTCGAAGACATGGCGCTGCTCCGGCGGCGGGTGGATGTTCGGCTCGCGGCTGACGAGTCGGTGCGCACGGCGGCGGACCCGATGCGGGTCGCCGGCCTCGAGGCCGCCGATGTCGTCGTGCTGAAGGTGCAACCGCTCGGTGGCGTCCGCAGCTGTCTCGCGGTCGCCGAGGCGTGCGGACTCCCGGTCGTCGTGTCGAGCGCCGTCGAGACCTCGGTCGGGATCGCCGCCGGAGTGGCACTGGCCGCCGCGCTTCCCGAGCTGCCGTTCGCCTGCGGTCTCGGAACGGTGACGCTGCTGGCCGGCGACGTGTGCGCAGACCCGCTGATCCCCGTCGACGGACAGCTCGTCGTGCGACCGGTGGCGCCCGACCCGGCGGAGCTGGCGCGGCACTGCGCCACCGACGCGACCTGTCGCGAGTGGCAGCAACGGATCGATGACGCCCAGGCGGTCCTGGATGCCGGCTGAGAACGCCGGGCGGGCGTTCGCGCTCGTCCTCGTCGACCAGCTCGCCCGGCTGGGCGTCCGGCACGCCGTCGTCGCACCCGGGTCGAGATCGACGCCGATCGCCCTTGCGCTGCTCGAGCATCCTGAGATCGACGTGCACGTCCGCATCGACGAGCGCAGCGCCGCGTACCTCGCTCTCGGGATCGCGAAGGCAAGCGGCCAGGTGGTGCCGGTGCTGTGCACGTCGGGCACGGCTACGACGTACTTCCACGGCGCAGTGATGGAAGCGGATCTGGCGCGCGTTCCGCTGTTGGTGCTGACCGCCGACCGACCCCCGGAGCTGCACGGCATCGGCGCGAACCAGACCGTCGAGCAAAGCGGCTTGTACGGCGGCGCCGTCCGGCTGAGCGTCGATGTCCCGGCTCCTGAAGCCACACCGTCCGCGGTCAAGGAATGGCGCGAGCTCGCCTTCCGCGCCGTCGTCGCGTGCACGGGCGGCGAAGGCATTCCGGCCGGTCCGGTCCACCTGAACCTGGCCCTGCGCGAGCCGCTCATCCCGGTCGACGACGGAGCCGGGTTCCCCTACGACCTCGGTATGAACGCACCACGTGTCACGGTCCGCCGTACTCGCGGGACAGCCACGAGCGTGACCGCGCTCGCGGTGCATCTCGCCGGGAGACGATCCGGGGTGGTCGTCGTGGGAGACGCGGCAGGCGATCCTGAGCCGATCATCCGATGGTGCGAGGACGCGGGGTGGCCGCTGATCGCCGAGCCGCACAGCAACGCCCGACGCGGCGGCTGTGCTGTCCGCGCCGCGGACGCGCTGCTTCGCGACTCGGCCTTCCTCGACCGCCACCGCCCGGAGCTCGTCATCGTCATCGGCCGGGTCGGACTGTCGCGCGTGCTGCAGGACTGGCTTCGGACGGTGCCCCATATCGTGCTGTCGCCGGACGGTGGCAACTGGGACACGACCCGGTCAGCCGCCGCCGTCATCACAGCGGCTGCCGACGTGCTCGACCAAGTCATGGCCGAAGCACATCACGCCGAGCCGACCTGGCTCGCAGACTGGCTCGCGGCGGCCGACCGGGCCGGCACGGAGCTCGATCGACTCGTCGATGCGACTGCCGCTCTGACCGAACCGCAGGTCGCCCGAGACGTCGCCCGGCTGGTCCCACCAGGTGGCTCACTGGTCGTCGCGTCGTCGATGCCGGTCCGCGACCTCGACCTCCTGATGGAGCCGCGCGATCACATCACCGTCTACGCGAACCGAGGGGTGAGCGGGATCGACGGGTTCGTGTCCACGGCGATCGGGATCGCCAGGGCGCGACCGGATGCGCCAACGGTTGCGCTGTGCGGCGACCTGTCGCTGCTGCACGACGTCAACGGGTTGGCACTCGGTCCCGAGGCGCCGCCCGACGTCACGTTCGTCGTGATCAACAACGACGGCGGCGGCATCTTCTCGCTGCTGCCGCAGGGCAGCGCCGTCCAACCGGCCGCGTTCGAGCGGCTGTTCGGGACGCCGCACGGCGTCGACATCGGGGGGCTCGCTGCGGCGTACGGCGTCGAGCACCGGCTGGCCGCATCGGCAGAAGAGCTAGCCAGCGCGGTCTCGGATCCGCTCGGAGTCCGCATCGTCGAGGTGCGGACCGACCGTGCCGCCAACGCCGACCTGCACGCCAGGATGCGCGCGATCAGTCCTGGGTAAGGTCAGCGCCATGAGCGACGAGAACCCGCGGCAGAACGTCACCTTCCCGAACAACGGCAGCGAGGCGCACGGCTATCTCGCCGTCCCGTCTTCGGGCAGCGGCCCCGGCGTGATCGTCATCCAGGAGTGGTGGGGACTCACCGACCACATCGCCGGGATGGCCGACCGGCTCGCCGCCGAAGGCTTCGTCGCGCTGGCACCTGACCTCTACGGCGGCAAGACGGCGCACGACGCCGACACCGCGGGCTCGCTGATGATGAGCCTCCCGGTCGAGCAGGCCGCGCTGGACCTGGCGGGCGCGGTCGACTTCCTGCTCGGCCACGAGGCAGTCACCTCCGCGAAGCTCGGCGCGATCGGCTTCTGCATGGGTGGCGGCTTCGTGCTGATGCTCGCCGCCCAGCAGGGCGACCGGATCGCAGCGGCCGTGCCGTTCTACGGCGTCGGCCCAGCCGTACCGGACGCCTATGCCGGGATCACAGCCGCGGTGCAGGGGCACTACGCCGAGAACGACGACTTCTTCCCGGCCGACCAGGCACGCGCGCAGGAGCAGCAGATCCGCAGCGAGTCCGGCGCCGACGTCGAGTACTTCTTCTATCCAGCCGGCCACGCGTTCAACAACGACGAGAACCTGCTCGGTACCTATGACAAGGAACAGGCGGACCTGGCCTGGGGCCGAGCCGTGGACTTCCTCAAGGCCAAGCTCGGCTAGCTACGCCGCAACCGCCACCGGCGCCAGCGACTCGCTCGTCGCGGGCACCCATCCGGGGTGACGGAAGACGTAGCCGAGCGCGTTGCGCACCGAGGACGCGTGTCGTACGTCGCGGTACATCGCGACCCACTCGTGGGTCTCGATGCGGAACGGGTTGTGCGTCGCGATGTTCTTGGTGAGGCCGTACACCACGGGCGCCACCTCAGGCTCGAACGAGCCGAACAAGCGGTCCCAGATGATCAGGATCCCGGCGTAATTCTTGTCGAGGTACTGCTGGTTGGAACCGTGGTGCACGCGATGGTGGCTGGGCGTGTTGAAGACGAACTCGATCGGAGACCAGAAGCGGTCCACGGTCTCGGTGTGGATGAGGAACTGGTAGAGCAGGTTCATCGCGAAGCTCGTGAGGATCAACGCCGGCGCCACGCCGAGTGCCGCAAGCGGGGCGAGGAACGGCAGCGTCGAGACCACTACCCATGGCTGACGTAGCGCGACCGAGAGGTTGTAACGCTGGCTGGAGTGGTGGGCGACGTGGATCGCCCACATGATCCGCGACTCGTGGTGCAGCCGGTGGTACCAGTAGTAGGCGAGGTCGACGCCGAACATCGCCGCCACCCACGCAACCCATCCGTGATCGAGATGCAGCGGCGCAACCTTGTAGAGGGCGGTCAGCGCCGCGACTTCGACCAGTGCCCACGGCGCGCCGAGGATCTGGCTTCCGGCGCCCGTGGCGATGTTGGCCCAGGTGTCCCGGGTGGCGTAGCGGGCCCTCCGCGCGCCACGAACCAGGTACCGCTCGGCGAGGATGCTCAGCAGGAATCCCGGGCCTGCCGCCAGGAGGATGATCTGCGCCGTCGTCATGGCCGACACTGTGACACAACTGGTACAACCAGTCAACCAGTAGCGGGTTCGGTGCTACGGTGACGCCATGGCGCTCGCCCCGGTCGCGGCCGCCCCGCTGTCCGATCAGGTCTACCGGCGCCTGCTCGACGCCATCCTCGCCGACGAGTTCGTCGAGGGCATCCTGCCGTCGGAGCGGGACCTGGCCGCGACGTTCGAGGTCAACCGTCATGCCGTCCGCGAGGCGCTGAAGCGGCTACAGCAGGCAAGGCTCGTCGAGGTCAGCCAGGGCGGTTCCACCAAGGTCCTGGACTACCGCACCGAAGGCCGGCTCGACCTGCTCGCGGACCTGCTGGTCCGGGCGGGGACGGTCGACTGGAAGGTCGCTCGCTCGGCATTGGAGATGCGTGCCTCCATCGGCGCCGACGCGGCGGCGCTGTGCGCGGCCCGCGCCCCGAAGACTCACAAGGCCCTGTTGAAGGTTGCCGACGCGATGGACCGCCATCTCGACGACCTCGCCGCCCTCGATGCGGACAACGTCGTCTTCTGGACCGCGATCGTCGAAGGCTCGGCCAACTTGCTCTACCGGCTCTCGCTCAACACCTTGCTCGACGGGTTGCGAATTCTCGACGCCTCGCTCGGCGACGACAGCGTGTTCGAGCTGGCGCGCGAGGAGTACCGCCACGTCGGCGAGCTGCGCGAGGTTGCGGACGCGATCGGCGCCGGCGACGCGGAGCGCGCTCGCCGGGCGGCCTACCAGCACTTGCGCCGGACTGTCACCGCCGCCGGCGGCTGACAGACAGCTAGCCCTCCAGCGCTGCGGCCAGCCGTTCAAGGGTGCCGCTCATGGTCTGCCGGTTGCGCGCGGTGCGGTCTTCGATGCCGGACAGCTGCTTGCTGATCTCCATCGCCGACTCAGGCCGAAGGTCGTCACTCCACTCGGTCACGCGACAGCCGGCATCGGTGGGCTCGATGCGGTAGCCCCACGTCGAGAAGTGGAAGTCGTACATCGAGCACTCGAAGGCAAAGGCGCGACCAGGATCGGCCTCGATCACCTTTCCCTGGCTGGTCCACTCGTGATCACCCGCGCGGTTGTGGCCGTCGAACGTCGCGCCGACGACGGGTCCGTCGAATCCGTCATGCCATTCACACGTATGGCACTCCTCGGACCATTCGCCCATCCGCGTCACGTCGGAGATCGCGGCGTACACCGCGTCCGGTGAAGCGGCGATCTCGCGTGACACCTCGAGCCGTTCAGTCATGACGACCTATTCAACGCGGGTTCAGCTGGTCCTGCGAGACTGCTGCGATGCCCAGCGTTCCCGAGATCCGCTATGCCCGCAGCGGAGACGTCCACATCGCCTACCAGACCTGGGGCAGCGGCCCGCAGCTTGTCGGCGTCCCGCCGTTCGCCCAGAACATCGAGGCGTGCTGGGACGACCCGACCGGCACCTACCCGCACTTCCTCAACCGGGTCGGAGAGTTTGCGAGCGTCACTCATTTCGACAAGCGCGGGACCGGGTTGTCGGACCGGGTGAGCGGTCTCAGCGGCATCGAGGAACGGATCGACGACATCCGCGCGGTGATGGACGCCGCAGGCATCGAGCGGGCCAGCATCGGCGGCATCTCCGAAGGCGGCCCGATGGCGATGCTGTTCGCCGCGACGTACCCGGAGCGCGTCGACAAGCTGTTGCTGTGCGGCACCGCCGCCCGGTTCACGTCGTGCCCGGGTTACCCGATCGGTCTGCCGGGCGACGAGTTCGACGGGTTGACTGCCCAGGTGGTCGAGCACTGGGCCACCTCGGAATCGCTGCTGCTGCCCTACTGGATGCCGAGCCTCGCGGACAACGAGGCAGCGAAGCGATGGATGCCGACGTACGAACGTGCCTGCGCCAGCCCGGGCGCGATCCGGGAGATCTGGCGCTTCATCCGCGAGATCGACCTTCGTGACGTCCTCGGCGCGATCCAGGCGCCGACGCTGATCCTGCACCGGGCGGGCGACCTCATCGTCGACGTCAGGCACGGCCGCTACCTCGCCGACCACATTCCGAATGCCCGGATCATCGAGGTGCCCGGGATCGACCATGTTCCGTGGACCGGCGACGCCGACTGCGTCATCGACCGGATGGAGGAGTTCCTCACCGGAACGACGCAGCCCCGATATGACGTCGATCGGGTCCTTGCCACGGTGCTCTTCACCGACATCGTCGACTCGACGCGGCGGGCGAGCGAGATGGGCGACGCACGCTGGCGGTCGTTGCTCGACCGTCACGACGCCGTGTTGCGTCAGGAGATCGCCAAGCACGGCGGCGTTGCGGTGAAGAGCACCGGTGACGGCTTCCTGGCGACCTTCGACAGCCCGAGCCGCGCGGTGCGTGCCGCGCGGTCCATGGTCGCCGCGAGCGCCGAGTCCGGACTTCCGATCCGCACCGGGCTACACACCGGCGAGATCGAACGACGCGGCGAGGATGTCGCCGGCATCGCCGTGCACATCGCAGCCCGCGTCGCCGCACTCGCCGACAGCGGCGAGACGGTCGTCTCGAGCACGGTGCGCGACCTGATGCTCGGCTCGGAGTTCGCCTTCGCGGACCGTGGCACCCATGCACTCAAGGGTGTCGAGGGCGAGTGGCGACTGCTGTCGATCGCCGACTAGCTGCTGGGAAGCGTCACCCGGATCTTGGACTGCGAGTGGCCAATCGCTTCCCAGTCGTCCATGAAGCGGGCCGCCAGGCCGTGCCGGGCGGCGGCGTCGATGAGGGTCTCGGTCCGGAAGTAGAAGTCCTCGCGGAGCTTGCCGTACTCCTTGCCCTCGGTCCGCTTGAACGTGAGGTCGAAGAACCCGTCGGGCTTCATGATCCGGCCGACGTGGGCGAAGCAGTCCTCGATCACGTCGAGCGGTGCGTGGGAGAAGACGCTGTGCGCGTGGACGACGTCGAACGTCGCGTCGGGTAGCAACGTGAACCTCTGGTCCCGGACGAGGACGAGGTAGGGCAGCTTGGCGGTCAGACCACGGTCGGCAACCGTCTGCTGCGCGGCGAACAGCACCTGCTGGGAGATGTCGAGGCCGTAGTAGTTGCCCGGATCGAGGTAGCGAATAAGCCGCCAGCCGGCCCGCAGGTTTCCGCAACCGATCTCGAGCACCCGGTGATGCGGCTGGAGGCCGTGCTCGCGAAGGTAGTCGAACTGCAGCTTGCCGACCCGTCGGGACCGCGCCGTGATGTCGGTGCCAACCGCGGTGGCCTTGCCCTGCACCACCAGGTCGTCGACGACGGCGCCGTAGTAGGACAGATGGTCGTGGTGGCGAAGCCGCAGCTTTGCGTTGCGGCGCAGCCGGCGCAGGTACCACTTGGCTCGCTGCGGGTAGCGCGAGGCCTGCCGCAGCGCACCCGCGACGGACCGGCGATCGCGAACGGTTGCCATGTCGTCGACCCTAGAGGAGCGCCGACAGCACCGCGTCGAACTTCGCGGCCGTCTCGGCGACCTCAGCGTCGGGGTCCGACTCCGCGACGATGCCGGCGCCTGCCCACAGCCGGGCGGTGTCACCGGACAGCTGCGCGCATCGCAACGCGATCGCGAACTCTCCGTCGCCGCGGCCGTCCATCCAGCCGACCGGACCGGCGTAGCGCCCCCGCGGCGCGGCCTCGAGATCGGTGATCATCGCCAGCGCCTCGTCGCGCGGCATGCCGCCGACCGCGGCAGTCGGGTGAAGCCTTGCCGCCAGCTCGAGCGCCGACGGCGGCTCCGCACCCAGCCACGCTTCCACGTGCGTCGCCAGGTGCGTGACGTTGGCCAGTCGCAGCAGGTGCGGTGCCCCGTCGCTGACCGTGTCCGCCGCGACCGAGGCGAACACCTCGCGCACCGAGTCCGCGGCGATCCGGTGCTCGATGGCGTTCTTCGACGAAGCGAGCAGCTCGCTTTCGAGCGCCGCATCCTCGGCGGCGTCACCACCCCGGGCCACGGTGCCCGCGAGAACGAGTGACTCAGCGTGGCGGCCGAGCCGTCGAACGAGCAGCTCCGGCGAGGCGCCGACCAAACCGTCACACACGAAGGTGAAGCAGGACGGAAAGCGCGCGGCGAGCCGCGCTGCGACGGCGCGCGGGTCGAGGACAGCCGGCGCCACCACGTCCAACGCTCGCGCGAGCACGACCTTGTCGATCGAGCCCTCACGGATCGCGGCGACGGCGCGTCGCACGCTGTCGGCCCACTCGTGCTCGGACGGCACAGCGGCGGACAGCTTCGCCGGAGGTGCGGTCGCCGCCGCTACCGGCCGCCGCCGCAAGGCCGGCACCGCGACGGCCCCGGGCGGGTTGACGAGGGTGACCCAGGACCGGCCCTCGCGCCGTCCGAGGACGACCTTGGGCACCACCACGACTGACGGGTCGACGACGGGATCGAAACCGAGAGAGGCGAAGGCGACCGGGCCGCATCCTGGCATCCCGATGTCGTCACGGGTCGTGATCGCGGCAAGCGCCGCACCCACCTCGCCCGGGTCACGGGTGGCGAGGCGGGCCGCCTCCCCCCAGCCGACGATGCCGTCGCCGCCCCGCAGGAAGCCGTATGCCTGCCCGGCCGGCAGCCAGGTCAGGAGATCGCCCGGGTCATCGACCTCGACGCTCCACGCGACCAGCTCGGCAGCCGCGACACCGGCGACCGCTTCTTTCATCCGCCGGGCTTTTCGAGCTCTGCTTGGAGGGCGTCGTTCTTCGACCGCGCGGTGTCGGCGAGACCGGCCTGGAACTCGGTCATCGCCGCCCGCAGTGCCGGATCGCTGATTCCCAGCATCCGCACCGCGAGCAGACCCGCATTGCGGGCGCCCGCAACCGAGACGGTGGCGACCGGCACGCCCGCGGGCATCTGGACGATCGACAGCAGCGAGTCAACACCGTCGAGGTGCGACAGCGGAACCGGTACGCCGATCACCGGCAGCGGCGTGACCGACGCGAGCATCCCGGGAAGGTGTGCCGCACCCCCCGCGCCCGCGATGATCGCCTTCAACCCGCGGGCGGCCGCGGTCGCGCCGTACTCCAGCATGTCGGCCGGCGTCCGGTGCGCGGACACCACACGCACCTCGGTCTCGACACCGAACTCGGCGAGCGCCTCCGCGGCCGGCTTCATCGTGGGCCAGTCCGAATCGCTCCCCATGACGATCCCGATTGTTGCCGCCATCAGGCGTCCCCCCTCAACACAGCGACCGCCCTGCGGGCACGGTCGCGAGTCTCCTCGAGATCATCGCCGAGCGCCGTCACGTGCCCGAGCTTGCGCCCCGGCCGGGCGGCCTTTCCGTACAGGTGCACCGAGCAGTTCGGCACCGCCTCGAGCGCTGCCGGCAAGGTGCTCGCGAGATTCGTCGTCGGACCTCCGAGCAGATTGGCCATCACCGTGAAGGGTGCCCGCGCGCGGGTGTCCCCGAGCGGCCAGTCGAGGACGGCGCGAAGATGCTGCTCGAACTGGCTCGTGGTGGATCCTTCGATCGACCAGTGCCCGGAGTTGTGCGGCCGCATCGCCAGCTCGTTGACCAGCAGCTCTCCGGCCGTGGTCTCGAACAGCTCGACGGCCAGCACCCCGACCACACCCAGCTCGTCGGCCAGGCGCAGCCCCAATTGCTGTGCGGCAGCAGCAGATTCAGCAGGAAGATCGGGTGCGGGCGCGATCACCGTCACACAGATCCCGTCTTCCTGCACCGTCTCCACCACCGGCCACGCCGCGCCCTGGCCGAACGGCGACCGGGCGACCAGCGCCGAGAGCTCCCGGCGCATCGCGACCCGCTCCTCGACCAGCACCGGCACCCCGGAGGCCAGGTACTCGGCGGCGGCGGCCCGGGCCTGG
>DASZYY010000101.1:0-3214 GCA_035545175.1 Mycobacteriales bacterium | reverse complement strand
GCGTCCAGCCAGCTGATCAGCGCCTTGCTCCTGGCGGGCCCGTCGTACGGCGCCGGCATCGAGGTGCGCCACGTCGGCGCCCGACCGGTTCCCAACGCCCCCCACCTCGCGATGACCGTGGCGATGCTCGGTCAGCGAGGGGCGAACGTGGAGCTGGGCGACGACATCTGGCGGGTTGCTCCCGGTCGGATCCAGCCGATCGCGGATGTCATCGAGCCGGACCTGTCGAGCGCGGCGCCGTTCCTCGCCGCCGCCGTCGTCACCACGGGACGGGTCGCGATTCCCGACTGGCCACAGCACTCGACGCAACCCGGCGCGATGCTGCCCGAGCTGCTCGGTCAGTTCGGCGCCATCTCGCGGCTGGACGAGCGGGGTCTCGTCATCGTCGGGCCCGAACGACTCAACGGAGCCGACCTCGACCTCCGGCAGGCCGGTGAGCTCACCCCCGTCATCGCCGCCGTCGCGGCACTCGCCGACTCGCCGTCGCGGCTGATCGGCATCGACTACCTGCGCGGACACGAGACCGACCGGCTGTCGGCGTTGACCCAGGAGCTGAACGCACTCGGCGCAGAGGTCGAGGAGCTGGAGGACGGGCTGGCAATCACGCCCGGCCTCCTGCACGCCGGGACCTTCAAGACCTATGACGACCACCGCATGGCGATGGCAGGCGCCGTGATGGGTCTTGTGGTTCCCGGTGTCGTCCTCGACGACGTGGCAACAACGGCGAAGACGTTCCCCGGATTCGCCGAAGCCTGGTCGCAGCTCGCCGGACCGGGGACCGACAGCTGACCCGTCAGCCGATCGACGACGAAGACCGGCTCGCACGCGCCGGCCGATCGTCGCGGCCTCGAAGCCGGCTCCGGCCGCGGCACGACGACGCGACCACCGCGCGCGTCGTGAGCGTCGACCGCGGGCGGTTCGGATGCCTCGTCGACACCGACGCGCTCGTCATCGCGATGCGCGCCCGGGAGCTCGGGCGTCGCGCGATCGCCGTGGGCGACGAGGTCGAGGTCGTCGGCGACCTCTCGGGCGGCCCTGACGCTCTCGCCCGCATCGTTCGCATCTCCCCTCGACGCTCGGTGCTGCGTCGCAGCGCCGACGACACCGATCCGGTCGAACGCGTCCTTGTCGCGAACGCCGAGCAGCTCGTCGTGGTGGCTGCAGCCGCGGACCCGGAACCCCAACCCAGGCTCATCGATCGCTGCCTCGTCGCGGCGTACGACGCCGAGATCACGCCTGTTCTGTGCATCACCAAGACCGACCTGTCGCCGGCTGACTCATTGGCGGCAACGTATGCCGACCTCGGGCTGCCGGTCATCCGCAGCGGCCGCCCCGGATTCGAGACGGCCGTCGCACAGCTGCGCGAGCTGCTCGAGGGAAGGGTGACGGTCCTCGTCGGCTCATCCGGCGTGGGCAAGTCCACGTTTGTCAACGCGCTCGTTCCCGACGCGGCGCAACGAATCGGCGAAGTTAGCGAGCGCACCGGCAAGGGGCAGCACACGACGACGGCCGCGATCGCGCTGAGGCTGCCGGGCGACGGCTGGGTGATCGATACGCCGGGCATTCGCTCGTTCGGTCTCGGCCACCTCGATCGGGAACGACTTATCACCTGCTTTCCGGACCTCGCGGTCGGAACGGTCAACTGCCCGAACGACTGCGACCACCTCGACACCGAGGCATGCGAGCTCGACGCGTGGGTGGCTGCGGGTCATGCAGCGGCGGAGCGACTCGACTCGCTCCGCCGGCTGCTGGTGACCCGCGATGCGCTGTAGCTAGGCGGAAGCTCCGACGGCGATGGTCTGCTCGACCTCCGTCACGCGCGCTTCCATGGCCTGCCGCTCGGCATCGAGCGCCTCCGCCTGGTCCTCATCGGCCTTCATCAGCTCGTCAAGGTTGTGGCCGGCCATGTCGAGCACGCCCATCTCGGCGTAGCACTTCTGGACCTTCTCGCCCCACAGCCCGATGTCCTTGACGCACGGCACGATCCGGCTGAACAGCAGCGTCCGGAAGATCTGCTGGAACTCGGAGTGGTCGGCGATCTCCTGGCACTCCTTCACCGGCAGGCCGAGCGTCTCGTAGACCTCGGTGCCCAAGAACCGGTTGCGCATGAGCCAGCAGCCTTCGACGACGAAGTCCTCCCGCTCGTCGCGCTCCTTCTGGGACAGCTCGGCGTAGGCATCCTTCAGCGCGAGGCGGCCGAAGGCGACGTGCCGCGCCTCGTCCTGCATGACGTAGGCGAGCAGCTGCTTGGCGAGCGGGTTGCCGGCCAGGTCACGCTGCAGGCCGAACGCGGCGAGGGCGAGGCCCTCGATGAGGACCTGCATCCCGAGGTAGGCGAAGTCCCAGTCCTTGGCCTGCAGCGCGTCGTTGAGCAGCGCCGCCAGGTCCTTGTTCATCGGGAAGACGGTGCCGACCTTCTCCTGCAGGAAGCGGGCGAACGTCTCGACGTGGCGCGCCTCATCCATCACCTGGGTGGCGCCGTAGAACTTCGAGTCCATGTCGGGGACGGTCTCGACGATGCGGGCAGCGGTGATCATCGCGCCCTGCTCGCCGTGCATGAACTGGCTCCAGGACCACGCCGCCTGGTGGTGGGTGAAGGAGTCACGCTCCTTCTGGGTCATCTTGTCCCAGACGTCGGTGCCGAGGAACGGGTTGTACTCCTCGGGCATCCCGACCGGGTTCGCCCAGTCGACGTCGATCGACCAGTCCATGCGCTTGGTCGAGTCCCACTGCTTGTCTTTGCCCTTCTGGTACAGCGACAGCAGACGCGCGCGGCCGTCGTCGTACTCCCAACTGAACCGGGCCTCGCAGTTGGCCGGAACGTCCCACGTTGCGGTCACGTCCGTCGGGACGACGTACTTCTCGGCAGTGGTCATGACGTGCCCTTCATGAGGAGTCGTTCGACTAGTTGAGCCATTCGCCCGGCGATGGCCTCGGCGGAGCCGTCGGGACCATCGCTGGGAAGCACCAGGTAGGAGATGGTCAGCCGCGCGACCATCTCGGAGATGAGCTCCACGTCCTCGGCCGGCAGGTCCGGCCAGTGCGACTGCCAGTACGACGCGATGTTGCGCCGCGCGGCGCCGATGACGACCTCACCGCGAGTGGTGAGGAACGGCAACAGGTCGTGGGTGTCGTCGGTCAGGACCGCTTTGAGCAGCGGGTTGTCCGACGCCTCGCGAATGGTCCACTCGGTCGCGGCGGCAATCGCGTCGAC
>DASZYY010000100.1:0-11913 GCA_035545175.1 Mycobacteriales bacterium | reverse complement strand
CCCTGCGGCGCGGCGCGTTGCTGGTCGGTGTGCGCGGTCCTATCCTGCGCTGACCCAAGATCGGCAGCGCCTCGTGACCTCGCGAGGACGGCTTCGGGAGGCCGACGATGGCACGGGAGCACGCCACCCTGGGTGGTCGGCTGCGCCGTCTCGTGCCGCATCGAGGCCGAACCGACCTGGATGCACCAGCCGTCACAGCCGCCCCGGCGGCCGCAGCCGCACCGGTGCCACCTGCTCGATCGGCCGCCAGAGGCCCCGGGTTACGGCGACCGGTCCCGGCATCAGCGGCCCGCCCGGCTGCGAAGCAGACAGCAACTCGAAAGGCGCTCGTGAAGCAGGCAGCGAGAAAGACCGCCAGCCCCTCGGCGGCCAAGAAGGCAGTGCCGGCGAAGGCAATGCCCGCGAAGGCTGCGGCCAAGAAGGCGGCGCCAGCGAAGGCCGCACCGAAGAAGGCAGTGCCGGCGAAGGCCGCGCCCGCGAAGGCGGCACCGGTGAAGCCGGTCGCGAAGAAGGCGGCGCCGGCGAAGGCTGCGGCCAAGAAGGCGGCGCCGGTGAAGCCGGTCGCGAAGAAAGCGGCGCCCGCGAAGGCCGCGGCCAAGAAGGCCGCACCGAAGAAGGCGGCGCCGGTGAAGCCGGCCGCGAAGAAGGCGGCGCCCGCGAAGGCCGCAGCGAAGAAGGCGGCGCCGGTGAAGCCGGCCGCGAAGAAGGCGGCGCCCGCGAAGCCCGCAGCGAAGAAGGCGGCGCCCGCGAAGGCGGCGCCGGCCAAGAAAGCGGCGGCACCGGCCAAGCCGGCCGCCACGCAGGCTCCCGCCAAAGCGGCGGTGACGGCGGCGCCGGCCAAGGCGGCCGCGAAGGCTTCCGGCAAGGCCGCCGTCGCGGAGCCGGCCGCTCCCGCCCCGGCGAAAGCCGCTGCTTCACCGGCGGCGAAAGCGGCTGCTTCACCGACGGCGCAAGCCGCTGCTTCACCGGCGGCGAAAGCCGCAACGGCGACCAAGGCGACCAAGGCGACGAAGGCCACCCAGGCTCCGGCTCCGGAAGCGGCGGCACCGGAGGAGCCGTCGGCCCCTCCGGCTCCGACCCGCGCCGAGCTCATCGCCGCCGCCGCGGCGCGTCCCGGAGCGCAGACCGCCGCGCCCGAAGCACCCGCTCTGAAGCCCGGTGCCACCGTCCTGCCGGGGGAGCGGCCATGGCAGAAGCCCGAGCTCGCCAAGGTGCAGGCCGAGCTCGAGGCGCAGGTCAAGGAGCTCCGCGGCGAGATCACCGAGGCCGAGGAGTCCTGGGCTGCGCTGCAGCGCGACAGCGGCGAGGGCGCCGGTGACGACCAGGCGGATGCCGGCACGAAGACCTTCGAGCGCGAGCACGAGCTGTCGCTGGCGGCGAACAGCCGCGATCTGCTCTCGCAGGTCGAGCGGGCGCTTCAGCGCCTCGAGGACGGCACCTACCCGCTGTGCGAGAGCTGCGGCAATCCGATCGGCAAGGCCCGCCTGCAGGCATTCCCGCGTGCCACGCTGTGTGTGTCATGCAAGCAGCGCGAGGAACGGCGGTAGACGGCTCCACAAGCCCGGAAGCGCCGGCGGCGCCCGGTACCCGGTCTCATACCCGGCTCGTCGCCGGGATCGCGGGCTCGGTTCTCGTCGTGGACGTGGTCACGAAGCTGGTCGCCGTCGCGAAGCTTGCGCACCGCGACCGCGTGACGCTCATCCCGCACGTGCTGTGGCTGACGTTCACCCGCAACGCCGGTGCAGCCTTCAGCGTGGGGACCGGGGCGACATTCGTCTTCACGGCGGTCGCGGTGGGCGTGGTGGTCGTGATCGCACGTACCGCGCGCTCGCTGCGATCGGTGGGCTGGGCGGTCGCGCTCGGGCTCTTGCTGGGCGGCGCGATGGGCAACCTCAGCGACCGGCTCTTCCGCTCACCCGGTCCGTTCCGTGGTCATGTCGTGGACTGGATCGCCCTGCCGCACTGGCCGGTGTTCAACATCGCCGACTCGGCGATCGTGATCGGCGGGATCCTCGCCGTCCTCCTCGGTCTGCGGGGCATCGAGATGGACGGCTCGCGTGGCTGAGACCAGACGGCTGCCGCTGCCCGACGGTCTGGCCGGGTCTCGCGTCGATGCGGCGGTGTCGCGGCTGTTCGGCCTGTCACGGACCGTCGCTGCCGACCTCGTCACGAGCGGCGCCGTCCTGCTCGATGGCCGCGCGCCGGCGAAGTCCGATCGGGTCAGCGCCGGCGACTGGATCGAGGTGACGCTGCCGCCACCCCCGGCGCAGGTGACCGTCACGCCCGAGCTCGTCGAGGGGCTGCTGGTCGTCCACGACGACGACGACATCGTGGTGGTCGACAAGCCGGTCGGCGTCGCGGCGCATCCGAGCCCCGGCTGGAGCGGACCGACCGTGATCGGGGGTCTCGCCGCCGCCGGCTACCGCATCTCGACGTCGGGCGCCGCGGAACGCCAAGGCGTCGTACACCGGCTCGACGTCGGAACGACCGGCCTCATGGTGGTCGCGAAGAGCGAGCGGGCGTACTCCGTCCTGAAGGACGCCTTCCGGCAGCGGACGGTCGACAAGCGTTACCTCGCTCTCGTGCAAGGCCACCCGGACCCGAGCCGCGGAACGGTCGACGCGCCGATCGCGCGCCATCCCACCCACGACTACCGGTGGGCAGTGGTGTCGGGTGGGCGGCCCAGCATCACGCACTACGAGACCGTCGAGGCGTTCCGGGCGGCCAGCTTGCTGGAGATCAGGCTCGAGACCGGGCGCACCCATCAGATCCGGGTGCACATGGCGGCACTGCGTCATCCGTGCGTGGGCGACCTGACGTACGGCGCGGACCCCACGCTGGCGGCGCGGCTCGGGCTCGACCGGCAGTGGCTGCACGCCGCCTTCCTCGGCTTCGAGCACCCAGCCACCGGCATGCCGGTGCACTTCGAGAGCGCGCCACCGGCCGACCTGGCGCGTGCCCTCGACCTGCTGGCGGAACCGTGACCGGACCGGATCCGCAGCGGCACTCGCTGGTGGACCTCGACAACCGAGCGCTGCCGGTCGTCGCTCGAGCGCTGCGTCGTACCGGGCGTGCGGTATGTGCCGTCGTCGGGCCCGACGGGCGGCTCGGGCGCGTGGTCGCGCCGTGGATTCGCCGCGAGCCGGTGGTTGCGGTCGCCGTGCTGTGCGTCGCCTTCGCCGCGATCCTGATTGCGGCGACCGGCGGCGACAACAAGGGCCCGGTTCGCCCGCCGGGGCAGGTCGGACCGAAGCTGTCCGGCGGTCATCTGCTCGGTCCGGCGACCGGCGCCTCGGTGTCGGCGTACGAGTCGCTCGCCTCGCAGCGGCGTGGAGCACTCGACCAGCTCGCGGCGTCGCAGCGACTCATCGCGGTCGTCGACTTCAAGGGCTATGTCACGCCGCAGGCTGTCGACAGCCTGCTCGCTGACACCCCCGGTCTCGAGGTCGTGCGCGGCTTCGCGAAGGTCCCGCCGCCGCGCCAGGCCGACGTGCACGTCCTGCCGCCGTCCAACGGGGTCGACCTGTCCGCGGGTCTCGCGGCCGCACAACAGGCCGCCGGACAGCTCGCGCTGCACTACGAGCGAGAACTGAGCCGGTCGATCACCAACCCGTCGGCGAAGCTGGCGTCGAAGGTCGCGGCGGGAGCCGCGCGGGCGGCCGCGGCGCGTGTCGACGCCGCGGGTCTCGGCCCGAACTGCGAGTGCGTGTTCTCGATCGTCCTCTCCGGCCCGGTCGGGCAGCTCGAGCAGCTCGAACACCAGGACGCGGTTCGGATCCTCGATCCGGCCCCGGTCGCGGCGACGCTCGACTCGCTCATGGTGGTGCCGCTGGAGCCGGAGGTCACCGAGGCGGTGCCGCCGCTGTCGTTCGCCGGCGAGTGACCCGGGCTGCCCGGCTCAGCCGTTGCCGAACGGCGTGACGGTCAGCGACCGCAGGATCGCGGAGTGGGTGCCGTTCTTAGGCGCCTTGCCGTGGTTGAGCCACAGGTCGATGTAGAGGTACATGTTGTTCGCGGTCGGCGAGCTGCCGCCGTAGTAGGTCCAGCGGGTCAGCAATGGCGAGTGCGGCGTGCTGCCGACACGGGTCTGGAACTTCACCGTGCCACTGCCGTGAACCGGCGGGTACCAGGAGAACTGCTGGAACAGCGGAACATACGACGGCTTGACGTGGTACGGGTGGGCGTGGTTGGCCTGGTTGTACGGCTGCACGGCGAACTGCGCGTTGTTGGGCGCCTTGAGGTAGCGCGGGAACCGCGAGTTCTCGATGTCGATCTCGTTCGTGTACGTCTTGGTCCCAGGCTTGTAGACGAACATGCCGAACACGGTCGAGTCGGCGAACTTCGCGGTCGCGGTGTCGTTGATCAACCGGTAGGTGCCGTAGCTGACGGTGCTGACCGACCGCAGCTCGACGGAGCGCCAGATGCCGTCGATCTTGACGATGTGCAGGTGCAGCCGGCCGCGGCTGTCGACCCAGATCGCCCGGCTGGAGTTCGTCAGCTTGACGCCCTCGGGCCCCTTCGAGGAGTTGGAGTAGACCAGCCATGAGCGGCCTGACCATGGGATCAGGCGCAGCACGTTGTCGCCCTTGCGGCCCGGCCCCGCCATGACCGCCGCGTGGGTCGGCGCACCCGCGTGCTGCGCTGGGGCGGCACCGGTAGCGGCGGTCCCGAGGCCCAGCACGCCGGCGATCATGACCATCGCCACGGCCGCAAGCGCGCGCGGCGAAGTCACGCGAAAACGACTGGGCATGTCATTGATTCTACGGGGGGTTAGTCACCCAACGGTCGTATCGTCAGACTTCGGATGATGGCGGAGTGCGCCCCGGTCGTGGGTGCCTTGTTCTGGTTCATCCACAGCACGATGAACAGCTGCATCTGAGGCGAGCTCGGCACGCTGTAGCCCCGGTAGGACCACTGGTCGAGGATCGGGGCGTGCCTGGCGTCGCCCACCCGGGTCATGAAGTCGACCGATCCGGGACCGCCCGACGGCGTGCCCGGATACCAGGTGAACTGCTGGGTCAGCGGGTGCTCCTCCGGCGAGATCGAGTACGGGTGGAGGTTCCCCTTGACGAAGTACGGCTGGGTGACGAACTGCGCGTTGTTGGGCGCCCGCAGCAGGTGCGGGAACCGCGAGTCCTCGATGTCGATCTCGCTGGTGAACTTCTTGGCCCCGGGCCGGTAGACGAACAAGCCGAGGACGGCCCACTGGTCCATGGATGCGGTGGCGGTGTCCACGATCCAGCGGTACGTGCCGTACGTCGGCCGGTTCAGCGCGCGGAGCTCGACGCCGCTCCACTTGCCGCCGATCTTCGTGACCGCCAGGTGCAGCCGGCCGCGGCCGTCGACGTACACCGCGTCACGGGAGTTCGTGGTGGGGGTGTGGCTCGGCCCGCAGTTGCCGCAGTTCGGGTAGACGTACCAGGTCAGCCCGGACCACTTGATCAGCCGCTGGCCCGACGAGCCACCCGAGGCGGGTGCGGCGCTCGTGACCGTGCTGCCGTTCCCGGCCCCGGCGGGCGGCGCCGCGATGATCGCGGTCGTGCCGAGCAGCAGGACGCCGATGTTGACCAGGCCGACCAGGCCGAAAAGGGTGCGCGACGAGCTCGGCTGGGAGGCGTGGCGCATGGCTTCGACTGTACGGAGGTGACCGTCCGGCGACGCGCCGACACGACACGCCGGAAGGTGTCGTGGCGCGGGCTTACTGTGATGGCTCCGGTTTCCCCGCCGGCAGCTTCCCCTCAGGTATCTCGCCGTAACGTGCGGCTCAGGAGGACTCGTTCGTGACTGACTCGTCTGGGGGCCCGGCGGCGCCTGGCGAGCAGTTCGTCCACCTGCACGTGCACAGCGAGTACTCCATGCTCGACGGCGCCGCACGCGTCACGGAGCTGTTCGACGAGGCCGCCCGGATGGGCATGCCGGCGCTGGCGATGACCGACCACGGCAACGTCTTCGGGGCCTACGAGTTCTGGAAGAAGGGCAAGGCGGCCGGGGTCAAGGCGATCATCGGCATGGAGGCCTACGTCACGCCCGGGACCTCCCGGTTCGACCGGACCCGGGTTCGGTGGGCCGAGGGTGGCGAGGACGACGTCTCCGGTGGCGGCGCATACACCCACATGACGTTGCTCGCCGAGTCGACCACCGGCATGCACAACCTGTTCCGGCTGGCGAGCCGCTCCAGCCTCGAGGGCTACTTCTACAAGGCGCGCGCGGACCGCGAGCTGATCAGCGAGTACGCCACGGGGATCATCGCCACGACGGGCTGTCCGTCAGGGGAGATCCAGACCAAGCTGCGCATCGGCGACTACGCGGGCGCACGCACGGTGGCCGGCGAGCTGCAGGACATCTTCGGCCGCGACTCGTTCTACTGCGAGCTGATGAACCACGGTCTCGACATCGAGACGCGGGTTCACGCCGACCTGCTGCGGCTGTCGGAGGACCTCGGGATCCCGACGATCGCGACCAACGACCTCCACTACACCTACGCCAAGGACGCCGAGGCGCACGAGGTGCTGCTCTGCGTGCAGTCCGGCAAGACGATGGCGGACCCGAACCGGTTCAAGTTCGACGCCCGCGACTTCTACCTGAAGACGCCGCAGGAGATGCGCAGTGTCTGGCGCGACATCCCTGAGGCATGCGACAACACCCTGCTGATCGCCCAGCGGTGCGACGTCGCGTTCGACGAGGGCGCGAACCTGCTGCCGCAGTTCGCGGTGCCGGACGGTGAGACCGAGGAGAGCTGGCTGCGGGCCGAGGTGTACCGCGGCCTCGAGCAGCGCTTCGGCGGCGGCACCGTACCTTCCGACTACCGCGAGCGCGCCGACTTCGAGCTCGGCGTGATGATCCAGATGGGGTTCCCGGGCTACTTCCTCGTCGTCGCCGACCTGTGCCGGCACGCCCGCGAGAACGGCATCCGGGTCGGCCCCGGCCGTGGGTCCGCGGCGGGCTCGCTCGTCGCGTGGGCGTTGCGGATCACCGAGCTCGACCCGATCATGCACGGCCTGCTGTTCGAGCGGTTCCTGAACCCCGAGCGCATCTCGATGCCGGACATCGACCTGGACTTCGACGAGCGCCGGCGCGGCGACATGATCCGCTACGCGACCGAGAAGTACGGCGAGGACCGGGTCAGCCAGATCATCACGTACTCCACGATCAAGGCGAAGGCGGCGGTGAAGGACGCGGCACGTGTCCTCGGCTACCCCTACGGCATCGGCGACAAGATCACCAAGGCGATGCCGGCGCCGGTGATGGGCAAGGACCTGCCGATCGCCGCGATCTTCGACCCGAGTCACGAGCGGTACGGCGAGGGCAAGGAGTTCCGAGCGCTGTACGAGGCCGAACACGACGTCAAGAAGGTCGTGGACACGGCTCGCGGTCTCGAAGGTCTACGGCGCCAGTGGGGCGTGCATGCCGCCGGCGTGATCCTGTCGCGTCATCCGCTGCTGGACGTGATCCCGATTCAGCGCCGCGAGCAGGACGGCGCGATCATCACGCAGTTCGACATGGGCGCGTGTGAGGCGCTCGGCCTGCTCAAGATGGACTTCCTGGGCCTGCGCAACCTCACGGTGCTCGACGACACGCTGCGCCACATCGAGGCGAACCGCGGCGAGACCATCGACCTCGAGACGATGCCGCTGGACAAGCCAGAGGCCTACGAGCTGCTGTGTCGCGGCGACACGATCGGCGTGTTCCAGTTCGAAGGCGGGCCGATGCGCTCGCTGATCCGCGCGTTGCAGCCGTCGACGTTCGAAGACATCGCCGCACTCAACGCGCTGTACCGCCCGGGCCCGATGGGCATGGGCAGCCACCTTGCCTACGTCGAGCGCAAGCACGGCCGGCAGAAGATCGAGCCGATCCATCCCGAGTTCGCGGAGTCGCTGGAGGACCTGCTCGCCGAGACCTACGGCGTGATCGTGTACCAGGAACAGGTGATGGCGATCGCCCAGCGGGTCGCCGGCTACTCGCTCGGACAGGCGGACCTGCTCCGGCGCGCAATGGGCAAGAAGAAGAAGGAGATCCTCGACAAGGAGAAGGTCCCCTTCAGCGAGGGCATGAAGGCGCGCGGCTACTCCGAGGCGGCGATCAACAAACTCTGGGAGACGTTGATCCCGTTTGCGGACTACGCCTTCAACAAGTCCCACGCCGCCGGTTACGGGCTGGTGTCCTACTGGACGGCGTACCTCAAGGCCCGTTACCCGGCCGAGTACATGGCTGCGCTGCTGACGTCGGTGCGCGACGACAAGGACAAGAGCGCGCTGTACCTGCACGAGTGCCGGCGCATGGGCGTCAAGGTGCTGCCGCCCGACGTGAACTCCTCCGACGCGGACTTCGCGCCGGTCGGCACCGACATCCGGTACGGCATGGCAGGCATCCGCAACGTCGGCGGCAACGTGGTCGCGTCGATCTGCGCGACGCGCCGGAGCAAGGGTGTCTACGCCGACTTCGCCGACTTCCTCACGAAGGTCGAGCCGGTCGTCTGCAACAAGAAGACCGTCGAGTCGCTGATCAAGGCCGGCGCGTTCGACTCGCTCGGGCACACGAGGCAGGGACTGCTGCGCATCCACGCCGAGGCGATCGACGCGTGCATGGACACGAAGCGCAACGAGGCGGTCGGGCAGTTCGACCTGTTCAGCGCCGACGGTGAGGACGGTGCCACCGAACCGACGATGGGACTGAACCTCACGATCCCGGTGGTCGAGTGGGAGAAGTCCGTCCTGCTGGCCTACGAGCGGGAGATGCTCGGCCTGTACGTGTCCGACCATCCGTTGCTGGGTGTCGAACACGTCCTCGCGGCGGCCGTCGACTGTCCGATCTCGGTGATGGGTGCGGAGGACAAGCCGGACGGGGCGGTGCTCACGGTCGGCGGAATCCTGTCGAGCGTGACGCGCAAGATGACCAAGCGCGGCGACTCGTGGGCGCAGGCGGTGCTCGAGGACCTCGAGGGTGCCGTCGAGGTGTTGTTCTTCCCGCGCACGTACGAGGAGTACGGAGTACATCTCGCTGAGGACGCGGTCGTGCTGGTCAAGGGCAAGCTCGACAAGCGAGAGGACGTCCCGCGGCTGATCGCGATCGAGGTCAGCGTCCCGGACATCAGCCAGGGCCCGCGCGGGCCGGTGGTGATCACGTTGCCGGCGAACCGGTGCACGCCGCCGGTGGTCGACCGCCTCAAAGAGGTGCTTGCCGCGCATCCAGGTCCGACCGACGTGCACCTGTCGCTCACTACCGCCGCGCGATCGACCGTGATGCGGATCGGCGACGGCTACCGCGTCGCACCGACCCCCGCTCTCATGGCGGATCTCAAGCAGCTGTTGGGCCCCAACTGCGTCAGCTAGGTCTGCCCGAGCGGCGCAAAGCTCAGGTAACCCGCAGCGAGCCCTACGCATGGGGCGGAAGTGAGCCCGAGTTCGGCCACCTAAGTTGGGCTCGGCGCGCAAACCCGACGCAACGGGGGAGCGGGAAGCCGGCCACAGCGGCGGCCTGCCCCTGGTTGTTGCGGGTCTTGGTTTCGATCTCATCCCAGTCACTCGATCTCGATGCATTAGTCGGGTTGCAGGTGGTTAGTGATCTAGCGTGACCTCGATGACTGCGAAGCGGTTGTTGATCGTGTCCGCCTCGATGGGGGCGGGACACGACTCGGCGGCTGCCGCCCTGACCGCACAGGCCGAAGCCGAGGGCTACGAAGCCCGCACCGTCGATCTGCTGGCGATGCCGAAGCTGCGGCAAGGCGATGCGTTGCGCGTCTTCTACCACGGCATGATCGCCGTGACGCCGGGTCTCTACGACTGGGCGATGCGCACCTGGCTCGTGCATCCCGGGCTGTTCGAGTTCATCACCCGCAACGGCGGCCGCAGCAGTGAGCAGCCGTTGCTCGACGCGGTCGCCGACTTCGGTGCGGACGCTGTTGTCGCGGTCTACAACCTGGCCGCCCAGGTGCTCGGCCGGTTGCGCAGCGAAGGCCGCCTCGGCGTCCCGGTCGCGACTTACGTGACCGATCCGGGTGCACACCCGTACTGGGTGTGGCCGGGCGTCGACCTGCACCTCGCGCCGATGGCCGACACCGCGGCCGCACTCGAGCACATGGGTGCTGCGGTCGTGAAGCCGGTTGCGCCACTCATCGCCGCCAAGTTCACGCAGCCGGTCGACCGCGCGGCGGCGCGGCAGCGCTGGCAGCTGCGTGACGAAGCGCACGTCGTCCTGGTGAACGGCGGCAGCTGGGGCGTCGGCGAGGTCGTCGAAGCGGCGACTCGGCTCACTGACGCCGCCGACGTGGTCATGGTGCTCACCGGCCGCTCCAAGCGGCTCGCCTCGCGCCTCGCCGGGATCCCCAATGTCCGCCCGGTGCCGTGGACCTCGGACGTCCTCGGGCTGGTCGCCGCCACCGATGTCGTCGTGGACAACGCCGGCGGCACGACCTGCTGGGAGGCGCTGGCGGTCGGCAAACCGACGGTGATCTACCGCCCCATCGCTGGGCACGGGCACATCAACGCGGTCGTCCTCGAGCGAACCGGGCTTGCCGCGTGCGCGCGCAACGAGCCGGAGCTGCTGCTCGCCGTTCGCGAGGCCGAGCCGCCGCGCGGAGCCGCTGAGATCTTTGGCGGCGGCCGCGCCATCGACGTGATCGGCACGCTGTTCTGAGTCACTGGGGGGTGAACCGAGACCGATGGTGAGCAACGTCATCACCGCTGCCGGCGCGATCGTCGGCGCGGCCGCGGCTGCGCAGATCGTTCCGGCCGGCACCTGGCTGTCCGGCCTGCGGTCGACCCTCACGCCCTCGCTGTGCGGACCGATGCCCGAGGGCACGGTCGCGGTCACGTTCGATGACGGACCGCACCCCGAGGGGACGATCGCCGTCCTCGACGAGCTCGACCGGCTCGGTTGGCACGCGACGTTCTTCGTCGTCGGCTCGCAGGTCGCTCGCTACCCGGACGTCGTGGCGGAGTCGCTTCGCCGTGGCCACGGGGTCGAGCTGCACGGTTACGACCACCGCTACACGATCGGGCGCACCCCGTGGGGGATCGCCGAGGACCTGAAACGCGGTCGCGACGCGGTGGCGGAGGCGACCGGCCGGGCGCCGCAGTGGTGGCGGCCGGCGTACGGCGTGATGTCCGGTCCGTCGTACCTCGCGGCGCGCCGGCTGGGGTTGCGGCCGGTGCTGTGGTCCGCGTGGGGACGCGACTGGCGGGCGGAGGCAACGGCGGAGTCGGTGGTCAGCGACCTCGAGTCGGGCCGGCCGGCCGGCGGCACGCTGCTGCTGCACGACTCCGACGAGATGAGCGATCCCGGGTCCTGGCGAACGACGGTTGCCGCGTTGCCGCTGCTCGCGGAGCGGTTGGCGGGCCGTGGCCTGACGGTGGCCGAGTTCGGCGCCGGTACCGCCTGAGCGACACTGGAGGCGTGGGCACGCGCGCGGCATATCGGGTGCGCGGGCTGTCCAAGACCTACCGCGGTACCTCGACTCCGGCCAATGCCGACGTGGACCTGGACATCCCGTCGGGGGAGATCTTCGGCATGCTCGGCCCGAACGGTGCCGGCAAGACGACGCTGGTGCGCCAGCTCGTCGGGCTGGTCCGTCCCGACGCCGGTGACATCACGCTGCTCGGTCACGACGTCGTTGCCGACCGCCGGGTTGCGTCGCGGCTCGTCGCCTACCTCGCGCAGGAGGAGCCGGCGCTCGCCGAGCTGGACGTCCGCCGGGCCATCGAGACCACCGGGCGGTTGCGCGGGCTGTCCCGCCGCGACGCGGGCGCAGCGGCCGGCGGGCTGCTCGAGGAGCTCGGGCTCGGCGGCCTCGCCGACCGCCCCCTGACGCGGCTGTCGGGCGGCCAGCGCCGGCTCGCCTGTGTCGCGAGCGCGCTCGTCGCGGACCGCGCGGTGTTGATCCTCGACGAACCGACCACCGGCCTCGACCCGGTGGCG
>DASZYY010000099.1:0-5780 GCA_035545175.1 Mycobacteriales bacterium | reverse complement strand
GACACCACGGTCGGCGAGATCATCGCCGAGGCGATGGACAAGGTCGGCAAGGAAGGCGTCATCACCGTCGAGGAGTCGAACACCTTCGGCCTCGAGCTCGAGCTCGTCGAGGGCATGCGCTTCGACAAGGGCTACATCTCGCCGTACTTCGTCTCCGACGCCGAGCGCATGGAAGCCGTGCTCGACGACCCCTACGTCCTCTTCGTCAACTCGAAGATCTCGGCGGTCAAGGACCTGCTCCCGGTTCTCGAGAAGGTCATGCAGGGCGGCAAGCCGCTCGCGATCATCGCCGAGGACGTCGAGGGTGAAGCCCTCGCGACGCTCGTCGTGAACAAGATCCGCGGCACCTTCAAGTCGGTCGCGATCAAGGCTCCGGGCTTCGGTGACCGCCGCAAGGCGATGCTGCAGGACATGGCGATCCTCACCGGTGGCCAGGTCATCAGCGAAGAGGTCGGCCTCAAGCTCGAGAACACCACGCTCGATCTGCTCGGCAAGGCCCGCAAGATCGTCGTCACCAAGGACGAGACCACGATCGTCGAGGGGGCCGGCGACACCGACCAGATCGCCGGTCGGGTCAACCAGATCAAGGCCGAGATCGAGAAGTCGGACAGCGACTACGACCGCGAGAAGCTGCAGGAGCGCCTGGCCAAGCTGGCCGGCGGTGTTGCGGTCATCAAGGTCGGCGCCGCGACCGAGGTCGAGCTCAAGGAGCGCAAGCACCGCATCGAGGACGCCGTTCGCAACGCGAAGGCGGCCGTCGAAGAGGGCATCGTCGCGGGTGGTGGCGTCGCGCTGCTGCACGCGTCGAAGACCGCGTTCGACAAGCTCGACCTGGAAGGCGACGAGGCCACCGGCGCTCGTATCGTCCAGCTCGCACTCGAGGCCCCGATCAAGCAGATCGCCACGAACGGTGGTCTCGAGGGTGGCGTCGTCGTGGAGAAGGTGCGCTCGCTCAAGGTTGGCTGGGGCCTCAATGCCGCGACCGGTGAGTACGTCGACCTGATCAAGGCCGGCATCATCGACCCGGCGAAGGTGACGCGCTCGGCGCTGCAGAACGCGGCTTCGATCGCCGCGCTGTTCCTCACCACCGAGGCCGTCATCGCCGACAAGCCTGAGAAGGCTGCGCCCGCGATGCCGGGCGGCGGCGGCATGGGAGACATGGACTTCTAAGCCAAGTCCTTCACGAAGGGGATCGGCCCGTTTCGGGTCGGTCCCCTTCGTCGTTTCTGTGTAGGGGGCCGTACGCCGACGAGTCGGTGCAAGATGGGACGTATCCCAGCGAAATGAGTGCAATGAAGCGCAGCACCGCCCACCGCACACTTGCCGTCGCCGCTGTAGCCGCGATTGCGGCGACGGCCGCGCCCGCGATCGCCGCTGCCGGCGATCCGCATCCGGTGCAGAACCTGGTGAGCCGGATCGACGCGATCCCGTCGTGGGCGCACGGGCTTCCCGCGGCACTCGAGCCGGCCGCGGCGCCGGTGCAGATCTCGCTCGCGCTCAAGGGGCGCAACCAGACCGAGCTGAAGCGCCTCGTCGCGGCCGTCAGCGACCCCGCGTCGCCGTCGTACCGTCACTTCCTGTCGAACGCGCAGTTCAACCGGCGCTTCGCCCCCTCCCGCGCCGCGCTGTCGGCGGCCCGCACCTGGCTGCAGGCTTCGGGGCTGGTCGTGGACGGCGTCACGCCGGGACGAGGGCTGGTCACTGCGCACGCTCCCGCCGCGACGGTCGGCCGGCTGTTCCACACCACGTTCGGCTTGTTCCACGTTGCCAGCCGGCTGTTGCGGGCCCCGCTGACGGAGCCGACGCTCCCAGCCGCGCTGCGGCCGGTCGTCTCGACCGTGATCGGGCTCGCGCAGAACCCGGCGGTCTCCGACGCCAGCCCGGCGCCGGGCTATCTCAACGCCCGCCCGTGCTCGCGCTTCTACGGGCAGCGGGTCGCGACGAAGCTGCCGAGGTTCCACGGCACCCACCAGCCGTTCGCGGTGTGCGGCTACACGGCGCGCCAGATCCGCTCGACGTACGGCGTGAACCGGATCAAGACCACTGGTCGCGGCGCGACCGTCGCGGTCGTCGACGCGTTCGCCTCGCCCACGATCGGCGTCGACGTCGACACCTGGTCGAAGCGGATGGGACTGCCGAAGCTCGAATCCGGACAGCTCGCCCAGCAGGTGCTGCCGGGCATCGCCAGCCTTCCCGAGATCTCTCCGCTGGTCGACCCGCAGGGTTGGGCCGGGGAGGAGAGCCTCGATGTCGAGGCGGTGCACGGCATGGCGCCCGGCGCGAAGATCGTCTACTACGCCGCGCTGGCCGGTTTCGGCGTCAACGCGGGCCCGTACGAGGTCGGCCTCGAGCCGCTGATCGTCGCGCTGGGGCAGGCCGTCGGCGACGGCAAGGCCGACGTGGTCAGCAACTCGTGGGGCGGCGCGAACGACAACCCGACGCCCGGTGACACCGTCATCCTCGACGCGATCACCAACCAGGCTGCCGCGAAAGGCATCACGATCGACTTCTCCTCCGGGGACTCCGGCGACGAGGTGTCAGACGCCGGCAAGCGGCTCGCGAACTTCCCCGCCACGAGCACCGGCGTGGTTGCGGTCGGCGGCACGACGCTCGAAGTGGGCGAGAACGGCAAGCGGATCTCGGAGTCCTACTGGGGAACGCAGAAGGTGCCCTTCGACCACGGGACGTGGGACTACGCCAAGAAGGAGTTCAGCGGTGGTGCCGGCGGTGGGGTGAGTACGACGTACGCCCAACCGGTGTGGCAGCGCCGCGTCGTTCCGCGCGGCGAGGCGACGTACGGCGGCGTCAAGCCGGGCCGGGTCGAGCCGGATCTCTCGCTGGTCGCCGACTCGACGACCGGAATCCTGATCGGCCAGACGCAGCACTTCGCCGACGGCAAGGACCGCTACGACGAGTACCGGATCGGTGGCACGAGCGTCTCGTGCCCGCTGTTCTCCGGGATCCTCGCGCTCGCGGTTGCGACGGCGCATCACCGCCTCGGCCTCGTGACGCCCACCCTCTACGCGAAGGCGGGCACGGCGGCGGGCCGAAACCGGCTGTTCTACGACCCGGTCGCGGTGCCGCGGGCCAACGGGATGACGACGCTCGCCAACGTGCGACCCGACTACGTCGCCTCGGACGACCCGTCGTCGAACGTCACCTACAGCCTTCGGGTGCTGAGCAACCTCAGCACGCTGCACGCTCGGCGCGGCTTCGACGACTCCACCGGGCTCGGCGTACCGCGCGCAGCCGCGTTGGTTGCTGCGTTGTCGTCCGGCTCGGTCTGACCGGACTGCGATCCCTGTCGGCTGGCTGACACCTTCGGCGTGCGATGCAGCGGGTTAGCCTGCGGTCCGTGGGTTCCCTCGCTGCGCTCGAGGCTCGGCTGCGCGAGCTCGGCAGCGTCCTGGTCGCGTTCAGCGGCGGTGCCGACTCGGCGTTCCTGCTGGCGGCCGCGGCGCGCACCCTGGGCGCGGGGTCGGTGGTGGCGGCGACAGCGGTGTCGGCGAGCCTGCCCGGCACCGAGCTCGATGCGGCGCGCGAGTTCGCCTCCTCGCTCGGGTTGCGCCATCTCACGCCGGCGACAGACGAGATGTCGCGCGAGGGCTACCGCGCAAACGGCGCGGACCGCTGCTTCTTCTGCAAGGCCGAGCTGCTCGATGTGCTGTCACCCCTGGCCGACGGCCTCGGCCTCTCCCACGTCGCCACCGGGACGAACGCCGACGACGCGGTCGCCGGCTTCCGGCCCGGGATTCGGGCGGCCGCCGAGCGCGGTGCCGTGACCCCGCTGCTCGATGCCGGCCTGACGAAGGCCGAGGTCCGGGAGCTCAGCCGCGGGTGGGGCCTGGTCACCTGGGACAAGCCCGCGGCGGCCTGCCTGTCCAGTCGCATCGCCTACGGGATCGAGGTCACGCCGTACCGGCTGGGTCGGGTCGAGCGTGCGGAAGCGGCACTGCGGTCGGCGTTGGTGTCAGCCGGGATCCCGGTACGGGACCTGCGGATCCGGGACGTGGGCGACGTCGCGCGGGTCGAGGTCGATCGTGAGCTGGTCGCGCAGGTGGCGACCCGGCCCGACTTGCTCGGCGTGGTGGCGGGCTTCGCCGGCGTCGAGCTCGACGAGCGTGGCTTCCGCTCGGGCTCGATGAACGAGGCGTTGGTCGCCGCGCCGGAATAACCATTCGCCCGAGGCGGCTAGCCTTATCCGGGCGTACCGACCGGTGCGCGAGGTTCTAGCAAAGTAGGTCTGCAGTGCCCACCGGCAAGGTGAAGTGGTTCGACACCGAGAAGGGCTTCGGCTTTCTCGCGCGTGACGACGGCGGCGACGTCTACGTCCACGCGTCGTCGCTGCCTGAAGGCACCACGCTCAAGCCGGGTGCTCGGGTCGAGTTCGGCGTTGCCGAGGGCCGCCGTGGCGAGCAGGCGCTGTCCGTTCGGGTTCTGGACCCGCTGCCGTCCGTTGCCGCCGCAACGCGGCGTCCGGCGGAGGAGCTGCACGGTCTGGTCGACGACCTGATCAAGCTGTTCGAGGCCAAGGTGCAGCCGGACCTGCGACGGGGTCGCTACCCCGACAAGCAGACCGGTCCGCGGATCGCGCAGATGATGCGGGCGATCGCGGCCGAGCTCGAGGGTTAGCCCTTCCGCGACGGCGCCGGACCGGTGTGGTCGGCGGGCGCCATCGTCGCGCGCCCGAACGCCATGATGAGCGCTGTGGCAAGCACCGCGGCGGCCACCGAGAACCCGACGCCTGGATTGGTCGGCAGGACGATGCCGATGCCGCCACCGACGACCCACGCGAGCTGAAGGATCGTCTCGGACCGGGCGAAGGTCGACGTCCGCACGTCGTCGTCGATGCGACGCTGGATGGTGGCGTCGAGCGACAGCTTTGACATCGCGGCTGCCGCCGAGGCGACAACGGCGACGGCGAACACCGACAACACGCCGAACGCGAACGCCGCGTAGACGCAGACCGCCGTGGTGGCGGCCAGCAGAAGCGCCGACAACCGGGCGCCCGCGGCTGCGGCGGTGCGCGCTCCGAGAACCGTGCCCAGGATGTTGCCGACGCCGATGCCGAGGGCGAGCTCGCCGAGGCAGATGTTGGCGGACAGGCCGCCGATCGGATGCACGCGTACGACGAACGCCCCGAAGAGGAGCAGGAAGCCGGACAGCCAGCGCAGGGATGCGGCGGTGCGAAGGGCACGCAGGAGATCTCCGGACAGCCATTGCGTCGTGCCGGGTGACGGCGCCGGCGCGGCCGCTTGCCGCCGCCCGCCGCCGTCGGCCGCACGCGGCAGCCGGAACGCGGTGATGGCAGCCACGACGTACACGGCTGCACCGAGCAACAGCTCCGTGCGGTGGCCGAGCGTCTTGATGACGGCGGCGGCGATGCTGCCGGCGATGCCGGGTGCGAGCACGCCAGCGAGGGTGAGGCGGGAGTTCGCCTGAACCAGCGTCATGCCCTCCGGAACAAGTCGTGGTACGGCGGCGCTGCGCGCAATGCCGTACGCCTTGCTCGCGACCAGCACGCCGAGGGCGGCGGGGTAGAGCGTCAAGGCCTGGGTCACCGAGGTGTGGTCGAGGTTTCCCAGGCTGTGGCCGATCGCGAGGGCGAGCGCGGCCCGCGCCAGCATCGTGACGGCGAGCGCCGCCCGGCGACCGTGCCGGACGCGGTCGAGCAGCGGGCCCAGGACCGGCGCCACGACAGCGAACGGCGCCATCGTGATGAGCAGGTAGAGCGCGACCCGGCTCCGCGCCTCGTGCGTCGGTACCGAGAAGAACAGCGA
>DASZYY010000098.1:0-10151 GCA_035545175.1 Mycobacteriales bacterium | reverse complement strand
CGGCGGCACTCCACCGCCGGTTCGTGGCGGCAAGCAGCCCAAGATCCTGTTCGCGACGCAGCCGAGTACGGCGCCGCCGCGCTTCGTCCTGTTCACCTCGGGGCCGCTGGAGGCGTCGTACCAGCGGTTCCTCGAACGACGACTACGTGAGCAGTTCGGCTTCGACGGAACCCCCATCGAGCTGGCCGTGAAGCCGCGCGAGAAGGGCGCCAAGAAGCCCCGCTGAGCGGCGTACCCGTCGTTTGTCGGGCTGACAGGATTTGAACCTGCGACCCCTTGACCCCCAGTCAAGTGCGCTACCAAACTGCGCCACAGCCCGTGGCGGGCGAGTCTAGCCAGCGCTGGTGTCGGCACGGGTGAGGCGATCCAGCCTGCTTAGACTCCGCGGGTGACCAGCGCAGCCGAGCCCGGCCTGGGCCGCGTGTGGACGATCCCGAACATCCTGTCGATGCTGCGGCTGGCAGGTGTCCCGCTGTTCTGCTGGCTCGCGCTCGGTCCCAAAGCGGACGGGTGGGCCGTGATCGTGCTCATGGTGGCCGGGTTCACCGACTACGCCGACGGCAAGATCGCCCGCAGGTTCAACCTGCAGAGCCGCCTGGGTGAGCTGCTGGACCCGGCGGCCGACCGGCTCTACATCCTCGCCACGCTCGCCGTCCTCACGGACCGCTCCATCGTTCCGCTGTGGCTCACGCTGATCCTCGCGACCCGGGAGGCAGTGCTGGCGGTCGCGCTGGTGGTGCTCAACCGCGCCGGGATCGGGCCGCCTGCCGTCACCTTCCTGGGCAAGGCCGCCGCGCTGAACCTGATGTACGCCTTCCCGCTGCTGCTGCTGTCCGTGGGCCCGACCACGCTCGACCACGTCGTACGGCCGCTGGCGTGGGGCTTCGCGGGCTGGGGCGCCGCGATGTACGTGTGGACCGGCGCGCTGTACCTGGTCTATGAGCGTCGGCTGTTCGTGGCAGCCCGCTCGAACCGGGTGGCCGTCACCGAATAGGCTCCGCGGCAGCGAGAGCGACAGCCAGACCAGCGCAGGGGAGTGCACGTGGTACCCGAGGACCTGAGCTACACCGCCGAGCACGAGTGGGCGCGCCGCGAGGACGACGGCACCATCCGGGTCGGCATCACCGACTTCGCCCAGGAGCAGCTCGGCGACATCGTCTTCGTCTCGCTCCCCACCGTGGGGACCACGGTGGCCGCCGGCGGTGTGCTGGGCGAGGTCGAGTCGACGAAGAGCGTCTCGGAGATCTACGCCCCGCTGGCCGGTGAGGTCGTGGCGCGAAACGAGGATCTCGACGGCCGCCCGGAGCTGATCAACAGCGACACGTACGGCGGCGGGTGGCTGGTGGTGATCCGGCCCGCGAACCCGGCTGACGTCGACGAGCTGCTCGACGCCGCCGGCTACCAGACGCTGGTCGACACGGCCTCCTGATCGGCCGCAGTTCCGCGCGTCCACCGTTCATCCGTCCGCGGTTGACGCTGTCCGCAGCGCGCTCTACCGTTTGTAATCCCTCCACCTGTGGTTGAGGTTTCGTCTGATCGAGCCGATCTTGCCGAAGCCAGTGATCACTTGACGACGGATCAGGAAGCAGGCGAGCGCACCACATGCCCAGCGTGTTCTGCGACCAGTGCGGTCATCAGAATCCCGAGGACGCCCGCTTCTGCGCCCGCTGCGGCTCGCAGCTGGGCCGCAGCGCAACGCCCGGCGGGGGAGCTGCCGACGCGACCAGCACGCTCGCGCTGTCCGGGATCGACGTCGACGAGCTCGGCGAGGAGGCCGCCGATGTCATCGAGGAGCTGCCGACCGGATTCGCGCTGCTCGTGGTCCAGCGCGGGCCGAACGCCGGGAGCCGCTTCCTGCTGGACCAGGAGGTCACCACGGCCGGCCGGCATCCCGACAGCGACATCTTCCTCGATGACGTCACCGTCTCGCGCAAGCACGCGATCTTCACGCGGACCGCGTCCGGCTACACGGTGGCGGATGCCGGCAGCCTCAACGGGACCTACCTGAACCGGGAGCGGATCGAGACGGCCGACCTCGGCAACGGCGATGAGGTCCAGATCGGCAAGTTCCGGCTGCTGTTCTTCACCAGCGTCGCGGGCGGTGCCCGGTGACCCAGCTGGCGGCCGGGTCTGCGGGCGGCCACGCCTTCATGAGCATCGGCGAGGTGCTCGGCCAGCTGCGCGGGGAGTTCCCCGACGTGACGATCTCGAAGATCCGCTTCCTCGAGGGCGAGGGGCTCGTCGCCCCTTCCCGGACGGCGTCGGGCTACCGCAAGTTCTCCCGCGACGACGTCACGCGGCTGCGTTACGTGCTCGCAGCGCAGCGCGACCAGTACCTCCCGCTGCGGGTCATCAAGGACCAGCTGGAGGCGCTCGACCGCGGCCTGGAGCCCGCCGCTGTCCCGGGCCACGGCGCCCCGCAGGTGCCGGCATCGGCGGGGGACCCCGACGGGCTGCCGAAGGCCTCAGACTTCCTGCCGGAGCCCTCTGAGCTGCGGCTTTCCCGCAAGGAGCTGATCGACGCGGCCGGGCTGGAGCCCCACCAGCTCGACCAGATCGAGACCTTCGGGCTTGTCGCGCCGCGTCCCGGCGGGCACTACGACGGCGACGCGCTCGTGATCGCGAAGACGGTCGCCGCGATGAGCCGGTTCGGCCTCGAGCCGCGACACCTCCGGTCCTTCCGGACCACCGCCGAGCGCGAGCTCGGTCTTGTCGAGCAGGTCGTCGCGCCCCTGGTGCGCCAGCGCAGCCCGGAAGCCCGCGGCCGCGCCGACGAAGTGGCCCGCGAGCTGGCCAGCCTGTCGGTGCGCCTGCACGCGACGCTCGTGCGTGCCGGGCTGCGCCCGCAGCTTGGCGGCTGACCTTCCGGTGGCGGGCGTGTAGTTTCGCCACACACGAGATTTGCGGCGAGCGGAGTCCCCGGTGAATGAGCTCACGGTCGTCGGGGTGCGCGTGGAGCTCCCCGGAAATCAACCCATCGTGTTGCTCAAGGAGTCGGCCGGCGACCGCTACCTGCCGATCTGGATCGGCGCGGTGGAGGCGACCGCGATCGCCTTCGCCCAGCAGGGGATCGTGCCGGCACGACCGCTGACCCACGACCTGCTCAAGGACGTGGTCGAGGCGTTGAAGGCCCGGCTCGATGCGGTGTTGATCACCGACCTGCGCGACGGCGTGTACTACGCCGACCTGCGCTTCGCCGACGGCACGTCAGTCTCGGCGCGGCCCTCCGATGCGATCGCCCTTGCGATCCGCGCCGGCGCGACGATCTATGCCGAGGAGGCCGTGCTGGACACCGCCGGGATCGCGATCGCCGACGAGCAGGAAACCGAGGTTGAGCGTTTTCGCGAGTTCCTCGACCAGATATCTCCCGAGGACTTCGAGACCGACTCCTAGTAACAAGTCTCGACTAGGGATTGAGGTCAAGGACGCGCCGGACGGCCTCATTGACCGCGCCCCTTGCGCTACCTACCGTCATCCGCGAAATTCCAACGATGAGGTTTCCCCGTCACTTGCTATCCCTCGGCTCGAATCGAGCCCTGGGTCAGGCCGAAGAGAGTGACGCCTCGCGCTGGTGGGCACGGAGGATTCGGTGACTCCTAGGTCAGGTGGGCCAAGCGCCCCGGACGGCGTCCAGACCGCTTTGTTCGGCAAGGAGCAGGCGGGCGGCACGGCCGTCGGTTATCGCGGTCCCACGGCCTGCACAGTCGCCGGAATCACCTACCGGCAGCTCGACTACTGGGCGCGTACCGCGCTGGTCGAGCCGTCGATCCGGCCCGCGGCCGGCTCCGGCAGCCAGCGCTTGTACTCCTTCCGCGACATCCTGCTGTTGAAGGTCGTGAAGCGACTGCTCGACACTGGAGTCTCGCTGCAGAACATCCGCCTCGCGGTGAACCACCTTCGCGAGTCGGGGGAGGCCGACCTCACCGGCATCACGCTGATGAGCGACGGCACGACGGTCTACGCCTGCACCTCGCCGGACGAGGTGGTCGACCTGGTTCAGGGCGGGCAGGGCGTTTTCGGCATCGCGGTGGGCCGGGTCATCGGAGAGGTGGCCGGGAGCCTCGCCGAGCTGCCCTCCGAATCCGCCGAGCCCGCCGCCGGCCCTGAGCACGTCGCTGGCGACGAGCTGGCGGCTCGCCGCAGTCGCCGCACCGGGACCTGACAGAACGGGCCGCTACGGCCCTCTCAGCGGCTCGGGATTTCGGACATTTCGGGCACGGATCGGGACGCGCCGAACCTGGCAGTGACGCCCGGCGACGACGGTCGCTGATAGCGTCGTAGGCGTCTGATTTACCCCGCGTGGGAGAGACCCCGGCACGCCAGTCCGGGGCGCCGAAGGAGCAACCTCCCCGGAACCTCTCAGGCCGACGGACCGCGCGGGCAGGGCACTCTGGAGAGCAGGCGTCTCGGCGCCTCACCGACGGGGCAAGCCGACGACGGACGTCGTGGGTGAAGCTTTCAGGTCGAAGGACAGAGGGGGAGCCAGACCGCCGGCCACCGCCGTCGGTGAACCCTTTCCGGGAGGCTCCAGATGGCCGACGCCACGTACCCGACATCCGCATCCCGATTTGCCGACCGCCACATTGGCCCGGTCGCCGACGAGCGGGCCAAGATGCTGGCGGTCGTCGGCTACGGGTCGATCGAGGAGCTGGCTGACGCCGCCCTGCCGGGCGCGATCCGGACCGCCGGCGAGCTGCCGGTGCCGGCCGCGGTGGGGGAGGACGAGGTCCTCGCCGAGCTCCGCGAGATCGCCGGCCGCAACCGGGTCATGACGTCGATGATCGGCCTCGGCTGGCACGACACCGTGACCCCGCCGGTGCTGCTGCGGGGGATCCTCGAGAACCCCGGCTGGTACACCGCCTACACGCCCTACCAGCCCGAGATCTCGCAGGGCCGGCTCGAGGCGTTGCTCAACTTCCAGACGGTCATCGCCGACCTGACCGGGCTCGCGATCGCGGGGTCGTCACTGCTCGATGAGTCGACAGCGGCTGCTGAGGCTATGACGCTTTGTCGTCGTAGCGCTAAGTCGACAAGTAACCGCTTCATTGTCGACACGGAGTGTCACCCGCACACGCTCGAAGTCCTGCGTACCCGAGCGGAGCCGATCGGCATCGAGGTGGTCACCGCCGACCTGTCCGGAGGACTGCCCGAGGGGGGCTGCTTCGGGGTCCTCGTCGCCTACCCGGGGAGCACCGGACGGGTGTTCCAGCCGAGTCAACTTGTCGACACTGTCCACGCGCAGGAGGGCCTGGTCGCGGTCACGACCGACCCCCTCGCGCTGACCCTGCTGACCCCGCCCGGGGAGTGGGGAGCGGACGTCGCCGTCGGGTCGGCGCAGCGGTTCGGCGTGCCCCTCGGGTTCGGTGGCCCCCACGCCGGCTTCATGGCAGTGCGGGCCGGGCTGGAGCGAGGCCTGCCGGGCCGGCTGGTCGGGGTCAGCGTCGACGCCGACGGGACGCCGGCGTACCGGCTGGCCCTGCAGACCCGGGAGCAGCACATCCGCCGGGAGAAGGCCACCAGCAACATCTGCACGGCCCAGGTTCTGCTCGCCGTCGTGGCCGGCGCCTACGCCGCCTACCACGGCCCGGCGGGCCTGACGGCGATCGCCGAACGGGTCGCCGGGCATGCCGGAACCATCGCCCGATCGCTGGCTGCCGGCGGCGTGCAGCTGGCCTTCGACGGCGGCTTCGACACCGTCCACGCCGAGGTGCCGGGGCGGGCGGACGCCGTGCTCCGGGCGGCGCTCGAGGCCGGCATCAACCTGCGGCGGATCGGCCCGGACGGGGTCGGGATCACCACTGACGAGCGGACAACGGCGGCCCACGTCGCGGCGGTGTGCGACGCCTTCGGCGTGCCGGTCGCCGACGGCGCAGCGGGGGACTGGGTGCCCGCCGAGCTACGCCGTACCTCGCGGTTCCTGACCCACCCGGTCTTCCACTCCCACCACTCCGAGACCGCGATGATGCGCTACCTACGGCGCCTGTCGGACCGGGACCTGGCGCTGGACCGGACGATGATCCCGCTGGGGTCCTGCACGATGAAGCTCAACGCGGCCGCCGAGATGGAGCCGATCACCTGGCCCGAGTTCGCCGGGATCCACCCGTTCGCGCCGCTGGACCAGGCCACAGGGCACCTGCAGATCATCCGCGACCTGGAGACCTGGCTGGCCGGGATCACCGGCTACGCGGCGGTCTCGCTGCAGCCCAACGCGGGCTCGCAGGGGGAGTTCGCCGGGCTGCTGGCGATTCGCGCCTACCACCGCGACCGGGGCGAGGCCGCCCGGAACGTCTGTCTGATCCCCTCCTCGGCGCACGGCACGAACGCCGCCAGCGCGGCCATGGTGGGCATGCAGGTCGTCGTCGTGGCCTGCGACGACAACGGCAACGTGAGCCTGGACGACCTGCGAACCAAGATCGCCGAGCACCGCGACGACCTCGCCGCGATCATGGTGACCTACCCCTCGACGCACGGCGTGTTCGAAGCCGGGATCACCGAGCTCTGCGAGCTGGTGCACGAGGCTGGCGGCCAGGTGTACGTCGACGGGGCGAACCTCAACGCGCTGGTCGGGCTGGCCAAGCCGGGGGAGTTCGGCGCCGACGTCTCCCACCTGAACCTGCACAAGACCTTCTGCATCCCGCACGGTGGCGGCGGTCCGGGGATCGGCCCGGTGGCGGTCCGGGAGCACCTCGCGCCGTACCTGCCGAACCATCCGCTGGTCGCCGAAGCGGGCCCTGAGACGGGCGTAGGCCCGATCAGCGGCGCGCCATGGGGGAGCGCGGGCATCCTGCCCATTCCGTGGACCTACGTGCGCCTGATGGGCCCGGACGGGCTCCGGGAGGCGACCGAGGTCGCCCTGCTGGCGGCCAACTACGTCGCGCGGCGGCTGGCCCCGCACTACCCGGTGCTCTACACAGGCCAGGGCGGGCTGGTCGCCCACGAGTGCATCGTCGACATCCGCGGGATCACCCGTGAGACGGGTGTGACGGCTGAGGACGTCGCCAAGCGGCTGATCGACTACGGCTTCCACGCGCCGACGATGTCCTTCCCGGTCGCCGGCACCTTGATGATCGAGCCGACCGAGTCAGAGGACCTGGCGGAGCTGGACCGGTTCTGCGAGGCGATGACGGAGATCCGGGCCGAGATCGACCGGATCGCCGCCGGGGAGTGGAAGCTCGAGGACAGCCCACTGCGCAACGCTCCCCACACCGCGGCCTGTCTGCTCGGCGTCTGGGACGCCGGCTACGACCGCGAGCGCGCGGCGTACCCGCTCCCCTCGGTTCGCACGGACAAGTACTGGCCGCCGGTTCGGCGGATCGACGGCGGGTACGGCGACCGGAACCTCGCCTGCAGCTGCCCCAGCCCGGAGGCCTACGAGAGTTAGCGGGTCAGGCGGCGGAGGAGTGCGTGCGGTGGTTGCGCTGCGGCGGGATGGCGTGGCCGTCGGGAAGCAGGTCACCGGTGTCGTCGAAGCTGACGACGCCGTTGCAGAGCAGGCTCCAGCCTTGCTCAGGATGGCTGGCGACCACGCGGGCAGCGTCGCGGTCCGCGGCGTCGGCCGATGGGCAAGTCGGCTGGTGCTGGCACATCTGCGTGCCCTTCGTTCTGGGTTCCTACCTGCGTCGGGCGGCGCCGGTCTCTACCAGTCTCGGCAGCACCGAGCCCAGGTATAAGCCCGTCCTTGCGCTCTTGTGAAACAAGTCGGAGGTCATACCCGCCTGTGGAGGGACAAATCGGGGGATCCCGTCACCCCAGGTGCCCTTTGTTCGACCTGACATAATGTCCATTATCGGCTACCAGTATTCTGAATCACAGGGGCCGGCAGCGAACCGTTAGGGCCTGTTGAGCGTCTTACTGGGTAGACGGCGTAACGGATCGCTGTCAGGGAATCCTCAGCCGCATGAGCGACGTTGTAGGTAACGCGACGTCGCATGATTTTGGAGGCCGACATGGGTGAGCGCGTCCTGCGGGGCAGCCGCCTGGGTACGACGAGCTACGAGATGGACCGCAACACCGACCTCGCTCCACGCCGCGAGGTGGTCTACGACTGCCCGTCCGGCCACGAAACGCGGATGGTCATGGCCAGCGACGCCGACGTCCCGGGTACCTGGGAGTGCCGTAGTTGTGGCGTGACCGCGCTGCTGCGTGACGGCGAGGTTCCGGAGGGCCGCGAGACCAAGCAGGCCCGCACCCACTGGGACATGCTGCTCGAGCGCCGATCGGTGGCCGAGCTCGAGGACGTGCTCAACGAGCGTCTCGCCGAGCTGCACCCGGCACCCAAGGCCCGGCGCAAGTCCGCTTAGCCCGGCCGATCCGGTCGGGCGGCTACGCCTCCACCGCTGATCGTGGCTTCGCCTCGTCCCCAATAACCCTCGAGTCGAGGTCGAGGCTTACGCTGCGGCGCCGACCTCGAGATTGCAGCAACGCGAGGACGAGCGCACCCAGGGCTGCGCCGCTGAGCACCCACTCCGGCCAGGCGCCCACCCGGTCGGCGAGAGTGCGGGAGTCGCGTAGCGGCAACCGCATGTCCAGCACGGCGGGCTCGTACACCCCGGTGCGGGCGATCACCTCGCCGTTCGGCGCGACCATCGCGCTGACGCCGCTGGTGGCGGCCACGACGACCGCGCGACCGTGCTCGATCGCACGGAGCCGGGAGATCGCGAGCTGCTGGGCGGTCTCTCCCCCGTCGCCGCTGTCCCCCTGGTGCTCGTAGCTGGCGTTGTTGGTCTGCACCACCAGCAGCCGGCCGCCGTCGTTGACCGCCTGGCGCACCACGGCGTCGTCGGCGACCTCGAAGCAGATCGCATCGGCGATCCGGACCGGGCCGACCTGGAGCGTTCCGACGCGGTGACCGGGGGCGAAGTCCTTCGGGATGAGCGAGAACTCCCCGACGAGCTTGGTGAGCACGCTACGGAACGGCAGGTACTCGCCGAACGGCACCAGATGGCGCTTGGTGTAGATCTGACCCGGCCCGGTCTGTGGCGACCACACGATGCCGGCGTTCTGCACGTGGTCCGGCCCGGGACCGTCGATCACCGCGCCGATGAGCGTCGGCACGCCGACGGCGGCCACCGCGGCCGTCACCTGCGCGTGCGCCACGGGATCGGTGCGCGGGTCGAGGTCGGTGGCGTTCTCCGGCCAGATCACGATCTGCGGCGCCGGGAGCTGCCCGGCCGCGACCTTCGCCGCCAGAACCCTGGTCTCGTCGAGATGGTCCTGGGTCACCGCGTGGCGCTGCGCGAACTCCTCAAGGCCCAGCCGGGGCACGTTGCCCTGTACGGCGGCCACGACGGCCGACGCGGGCGCGCCGCCCCGGGTGGTGCCCCCCGTCGGGAGGCTGACGGCCAGCGGGCCGACCAGGATCGCGGCGAGCGCCGTACCGCCAAGGAGCGTCGCCCAGCCACGCCGGCGTCCCGCACCCTCGACGGCGAGGTAGGCCAGCAGGCCACCCCCCAGCGCGACGGCGAAGCTGACCAGTGGCGCGCCGCCGATCGCGGCGAGCCGAACCAGCGGGCCGTCGGCCTGCCCGAACGCCAGCCGCGCCCATGGAAAGCCGTTGAACGGCCACCGGTCGCGGAGGAACTCCTGGCCGACCCAGATCAACCCCACGGCCAACGGCCACCAGCGCAGCCGCCCCACCAGACACAGCGCTATCCCGAGCCCCAGGAACCACAGGGACTCGATGATGCTGACCGCGACCCAGGCGTCGACGCCGAGCGGCTGCAGGAATGACACCGTCGGCACCCACATCCCGAAGCCGGCGAGCAGGCCGAGTCCGGCCGCTGCGCGCAACCGGCTTCCCCGGACGACGAGCGCCATCCCGGCCACCCCGATCAGGGCTGCGGGCCACCAGTTGAGCGGCGGAAACGCCGTCCACAGCGCCACGCCCGCGGCGATGGCGATGCCAGGTCGCCGAAGCGCGCGGAGTCTGGGGGGCACGGTCACGTCCAGCGGACGCTATCGCGCGCAATGACCGCCGGCGGCGCGCGGCGGGCGCCGGACCCGGCGTGGAAGCCGGATCCGGCCCGGATGCCCTTCGGACCGACCCTCGGGCGGCCGGCCGCCGCCCTAGCGCCGTTGTCTACTGGGCACCCGGGCCGCTCCCGAGTGGTCGCACCACGCCTGGCGATCCACTGATGACGTACCAGAATCCG
>DASZYY010000097.1:0-3436 GCA_035545175.1 Mycobacteriales bacterium | reverse complement strand
CTCGAGGATCCCGGCCTGGACGTACAGCGCCTCTGCCGAGATCCGCAGCGCTTTCGCGATCTGCTGGAGGATCTCGGCGCTCGGCTTGCGCAACCCGCGCTCGATCTGGCTGAGGTAGGGGTTGGACACGCCGGCGAGGCTCGCCAGCTGGCGCAGCGAGATCTGCGCAGCGGAGCGCTGCTCGCGGATGTAGTCCCCGAGATTGCGCACATCCAGCTTGGCCACGACGCCACCCTAGGCTCTTGCGCTAACTATTGCAAGCGGTCTGCTAGCACTAACTTTTCCAACCCTAGCAACGGTTTCGATGATCTACGCCAGGGACGCTGCTAACGCCGCTTCGGTGGTGATCGCATGTGACATAGGGGTTGCGATTTGCGACCCCTATGTCACATGCGGGCAGCAATTCACGACACCGATGTCACATGAGGGCGAGGTGTCACAACACCGGTGTGACATGCGAGCGAGCGCTAGATGGTGGGGCGGATCTCGCCCACCGGCTTGCCGTGACCGAGGACTGATACGTGGCCGAGATCCGCGACGTCGGTCAGGTCGACACCGGCGTGGCCGAGCGCGGCGAACAGCACCGGTAGCTGCGCCCGGGGGGCGCCGTCGTCGATCTTCACCGCGGCTGCGGTCCCGTCGGGGAGGGCGACGGCGTACACGCCTTCGGCGCCGTCCTTCGCAATCAACCCCGGTATCCCCTGCATCAGGCGCGTCGTCACGTGACCCGTGCCGGCGACCAGCTCCGGATGTGCGCGCATCGCAGCGCCACATCGACCGGTGTTGCTGTCCGCATCCGCCGTCGCGATCTCACCGAACGCCCGGGCGAGGCCGCGCAGCGTCACGGCGAACAGCGGCGCGCCGCACCCGTCGACCAGCGTCGCGGTGACCGGGTCGCCGGTCAGCTCCGACACCGTGTCGCGCAGTCGCACCTGCAACGGGCTGGCCGGATCGCGGTACGTCGCCGTCGGCCAGCCGGCCGCGACACAGGTGGCGAGCATCCCGGCGTGCTTGCCCGAGCAGCTGTGCGTGATGCGCGCCGGACCGACACCTTCGATCGTCAGCGCGCGACGCGCCTTCGAGTCGGCCGGCATCGACGGGGTGTTGTCCAGCGCCGACTCGTCGAGCCCGACCGAGGCAAGCAGTCCACGTACGCCGTCGACGTGCATCTGCTCGCCGGTGTGACTGCCACAGACCAGCGCCAGCTGAGCCGGGTCAACCACCAGGCCGCAGTCCAGCATTCCCTTTGCTTGCAACGGTTTCGCGGCACTGCGCGGCAGCATCGGAACGTCTGTCGGTCCGGCCGCGAACAGCACGTCGGATCCGCGCAGCACGACGATGGCACCGCGGTGATGGCCCTCGACGAAACCGCCACGAATGACCTCCGCGACGACTGGCCAGTCCGTCGCGGGTGCGGAGTCAGCCAAGCCGCGTTACTCGCCTTCGGTGTGCAACAGGTCCGCCACGTCGGCGACGCCCTCCCGGTAACGGCGGCCGAGCTCACCGGTCAGCGCATCCATGACCAGCTGCATGGAGCGGCGCTCGCGCGACACCTCGGCTTCTTCACGGTCCAGCACCGCCAGCAACCGGTTCAACAGTGCATCGTCGAGCGCGGCCGGGTCGGACAGGTTGGCCTCGAAGACCAGCGCCTCGACGTACCGGCGATACATCGCGACGTCGGACGGCTCGAGCACCGCGTGCCTGCCCAGACCGTGCGAGGGCACCCGGTCGTCGGCGAGGATCCCGGCGAGCGACTCGACCAGCGAGCCTTCCGGACCGTCACCGTGACGGCGCGCCTGCTCCGCCCGCAGGATGTCGATCCGGCCCTGCAGCAGCCGGCGCAGGAACGACAGGTCCGTCTCCTCCTGTTCCGCTTCGGCGCGCATCGCGCGGATCTCGTCGGTCGAGCGGCTGGACAGCTCGGCGAGATAGTCGGCAGCGAGCAGCCGGTCGATACGCCTGTTGCGGGTGGGGACGGTCATCATGGGCGCCTTTCGGGCCTGGATCCCGGCTGAGTGCTCCCGGCGGGCAGGCCTACTCTCATCCTGTCACGGGTAGATCCCGGTCGCTGCGCCAGCTGAGCGTGAAATTGCGCCAGATGGCTCAACACGGGCCTTCGACGTGCCGAAGGACTAAGGAGAGCAAGACGCGGCGACGGGATCGGGCGAAGGAGGTCGTCAATGCTCAAGGGCGACCTGAGTTCGACCACGCTCGCCTCCGTCCTGATCGATCTCGCCTCCGATGGCGCGACCGGAAGCCTCACGCTGGCCCACCCGGAGGGCGAGGAAGCGCAGATCTTCATGCGCTCCGGCTTGGTCTGCGGGATCCACGCGCCGGACCGTCACGCCGACCTGGGCGCCAAGCTCGTGTCCTCCGGGATCCTCGCGCCTGAGGCGCTCGCCGACGCCCAGGAGGCGCAGCGGACCGACCTGTCGTCGTGGAACCTCGGCGAGCTGCTCGTCCACCTCGGGTACGTCGAGCAGGACGTCGTCCAGGGCTTCGTCACCGAGCAGCTGCACGAGACGCTCTGGGACCTGATGCGCTGGACCGAGGGCAGCTGGCGGTTCCGCAAGAACGCCAAGACCCGGGAGGACGTCGGTCCCCCGCTCACCGTCGTCGACCTGCTCGAGTCGCTTCGCGAGCGCGGCTACGAGTGGGAGACGATCGCCGAGATCGTCGACAGCCCGACCGCCGTACCGGTGCTCTCCGCCCGCGGCGACGGCGCGCCGGAGACGACGCTCGACAGCGACGCCTGGTCGATGCTGTGCAAGATCGACGGCGCTCGCACCGTCGCCGAGCTCGCCACGGACTGCGGGTACACGCTGTTCGAGGCCGGCCAGGTGCTCGTCGCGCTCGTCGACGCCGGGCTCGTCGACATCAGCGAAGCCGGCGACGACGGCGGCGAGGACGTCTACGGCTCAGCCACGGCGCTCGCCGACGCGCTGAGCGGCGCACGCAACGGGTCCGGCAACCCCGGCGGCAACGGCAGCGCCCCGGCGAGCACCGACGACGACGCACTCGGTCGGCTTGCGCGGCTGGCGAGTGAGGTGACGACCGCGCAGCCCGGTACGACGGCACCGACCACCAACCCGCTGCAGCTCGACGTCATGGCCGCGCAGCTCAGCGGCGGCGCGAACCTGACCGTTCCGGTCTCTCGCAAGTCCGGCGAGTCGTTTGCCGCCGCGATGGACCGGGTCGCCGGGACGCTGGCAGACGCACTCGGCCCGCCCCCGGCCATCGCCGACGACGACCCGTCGCTCATCCGCCGGCCGCGACCGAAGCCGGCCAAGCGCAGCGACGACGACAGCATCGATCTCGAGGAGCAGCGTCGCCGCCGCCGTGCCGCGGCTGCCGCCGAGCTCGCGCAGGCGCAGGCCGCGGTCGAGACGCTTCGCCCGGACCGTCGTCTCGACGGCGCCGCAACCGACGCCCCGCC
>DASZYY010000096.1:0-15628 GCA_035545175.1 Mycobacteriales bacterium | reverse complement strand
CCAGACCGATCCCGAGGCCTTCTTCCCTGAGAAGGGTGGCTCGACCCGGGAGGCAAAGCGGGTCTGCGGTCGTTGCGACGTTCGCGGCGAGTGCCTGTCCTACGCGCTCGCGCACGACGAGCGTTTCGGCATCTGGGGCGGCCTGTCCGAGCGCGAGCGACGCCGCCTCAAGCGCCAGGTCGTGTAACGCGGAGCTGACAACACCATTCCCGGCGTCCTCCTCCGCCTGCGCGCCTGCGACGCGCGCGGCGCTAGGTGCGGCCGGGCCGGTGGTGCTCGCCGTGTCCGCGTAGGCTTCGCCTGCCGGTAAGCGCCGGATTTCGCTATGTCTGCCAACTCCCGCACCCGGCGCCCCGGGCACGTCGTCACAGCCGTCGTCCTCTGCCGCGACGCGGCCAAGCGGCTGCCTCAGACCCTCGATGCCCTCGCCGACCAGGTCCGTCGCGCCGATCGCGTGGTCGCGGTCGATCTGGGCAGTACCGACCGGACGATGGCGGTCGCGACCGACCGCCTCGATGCGGCTCACGTGACCAAGATCGAACCCGGCGGCGGGGTTGGTGCGGCCGTCGCTGCCGGCCTCGAGCTGTTGTCAGGGCGCCCGGACCGCCGGCACCGGGATGAGCCGCCGGTGGAGTGGCTGTGGCTGCTTCACGCCGACAGCGCGCCCGAGCCAGAGGCGCTCGATGAGCTGTTGCGGCGGGTCGTGCACTCGCCGTCGGTATGGCTGGCCGGCCCGAAGGTTCTCGACTGGGACGGCTCACTGCTCATCCAGGCGGGCCTGACGATCGACGCGGCAGGACACGTCGAGACCGGCCTCGACCGTCGCGAGCCCGACCAGGGCCAGCGCGACGACGTCGACGAGGTGCTCGCGGTTGGTGTCGCCGGTGCATTGATCCGGCGCGACGTCTGGGACTCACTCGGCGGGATGGACCCGCAGTTCGCCGAGTTCGGAGCGGAGGTCGACCTCGGCTGGCGGGTGAACGCCGCGGGTGGCCGCGTCGTCGTCGTGCCGCGCGCCGTCCTGCGTCATGTCGCGGACGGTTGCGTCGGTGACCGCCCGGACGGGTCGCCGGTCCGTGCGCTCGCGGTGCGACGCGGCAATGGCATGCGAATCGTCCTGGCGAACACCGCCGGCTGGCTGGCACCGTTGTTGTTCGTTCGGTACGTCGTCGTCGGCTTGCTGCACGCGCTGGCCCTCGTCGTGCTCTCGCGACGGCCGAGAGAGGCCGCGGCGGAGGTCCGCGCGGTGGGGAACCTGCTCACCTCGCCGAAGGCGATCCTCGCGAGCCGTCGCTCACGCGATGCCGCGCGCGACGTGGGATACGGCGACCTGCGACGGCTGTTCCCTCCTTCCGGTCAATGGCTGTCCAACCTGTTCGCGACGCGTGCACACAACGGCGCTTCACCGGACGCGCCGGTGTCGCGCCGGCGCGTGGCGGTGGAGTCCGGGCCGGTATCCGAAGAAGTCGAGTCGCTCGCCGACGAGATCAGCGCGGTCGGCGAGTTCCTGCGTCGGCCGGCATCGGTGCTGTTCCTGGTCATGAGCCTGCTGGCGTTGGTCGCCGACCGGCACGTGCTGTCGGGAACGATTCACGGCGGGCGGCTGCTCGCGGCACCGTCCGGTGCCGGCGATCTGTGGTCGTCGTACTTCAGCGCCTGGCACCCCTCGAACATCGGGTCGACCACCCCGGCGTCACCGTCGTTGGCGCTGCTTGCGCTGTTCTCCACCGTGCTACTGGGCAAGGCATGGCTGGCGATCGACGTCATCGTGCTCGGGGCGGTGCCGCTCGCCGCGCTGAGCGCCTTCACCTCGCTTCGAGTCCTCACGACGGCCGTGCGGATCCGGGTATGGGTGTCGGTCGTCTACGCGTTGTTGCCGGCGGTCACCGGCGCGGTCGCGTCCGGCCGGCTTGACGTGGTGGTTGCCGCCATCTTGCTGCCCCGCGTGGTGCGCAGCATTGTCATCGCGTGGGAGCCCGATGGGATCGGCACGCTTCGCGGTCGTGCGGTCCGAGCCGGGCTCTGGCTGGCCGTCATCGCCGCGTTCGCCCCGCTGATCTGGGTCTTCGCGGCTGTTGTGTGCCTCGGTCTCCTCGGTGCGGCTCACCTGGCCGCCGCCCCCGGTGAGGCGCCCGAATCGGATGACGATGTGATCGGGGTCGGCGACGTGCGCAAGCGCCGGCTGTCGGCGACCGCAGGGATCCTGGGCGTCCCGCTGGTCGTCCTGATGCCGTGGACCTGGCACGTCATCGCACATCCCAGCGTGCTGTTCGCCGGCGTGGGGCTGCCTGAGCTCTACACCTCGCACGGCGCACCGTCGGGAGTCCTGATCGCGCTGCTCCGCGCCGGTGGGGCCGGGCAGCCGCCGTTCTGGGTCGGCATCCCGATCGTCGGTGCGGTCGTCCTCGGGCTGCAGCGAGACAGCCGCGTCGTCGCGGCGCGCGTGGGCGCCGCGACGTTCGTCCTGGGCACTGTCGTGGCGATCGCCATGACGCGAGGCGCGAGCGTGACGAACGGGTTCCCCGCTACCCGCCACTGGCCCGGCCTCGCGCTGCTCGTCGCGGGTGCGGGTGCCCTGCTCGCGGCCGTCGTCGCGGCCGTCGGCGCAAGACCGGCGCTGCGTGACCAGAGCTTCGGATGGCGTCAGCCGACCGCGGTTGCGATCGTCGGGCTGGCGCTCGTCGCGACCGCAACCCTGGTGGGCGGGTGGCTCGTCCGCGGTGCGGGCCAACCGCTGCGGGGCGGTGACTCCGCGGTCCTGCCGCCGTACGTGCAGGCAGAGCTCGCCGGGCCGACCGCGGGCCGGGCTCTGATGCTGGGCGGTGACGCGCACCTCGTGCGCTACGCCCTCGTCCGAACCCCTGGCGGCCCGGTGCTCGGCTCGGGTGACCAACCGGTGGCGGGTAGCGCGTCGGACCGCGCGGCGTCACATCTCGCGGATGCGGTGCAGGACCTGGTGGCGGGCCGGGAAGGCGCCGGAGCCGAGCTGGTGCCGTTCGGGATCGACTACATCGTTGCTCCCGACCGCACCGCGCGCCGGATCGCGTCGCGGCTCGGGCAGGCCAGCACTCTCACCGTGATCCCGGTGCCGAGCGGCAGCGTGTGGCGCTCGTCGCTGAACACCGGCGAGCTCACTGTGCTCAGTGGGGCGTCGGCCTCCACGGCGAAGGGCGGAGCCGTTCCCGCCGCTCCTCCCAGCCGGGTCCTCGCAGGCAGCGGCTCGACCGTGTCGAGGAGCGCGACCGGTCCGCGACTGCTCGTCGTCGCCGAGCCGGCGCAGGCCCGCTGGCACGCGACCCTCAACGGCCATCGGTTGGCTCCGACAACGGCATACGGCTGGGCGCAGGCATTCGAGCTGCCGGCCGGCGGTGGGATCGTCCGGGTCAGCTTCGACAGCGGTGGACGTCACTGGTGGCTGGTTCTCGAGCTGCTCGCCCTGGTCGCAGTGATCCTCTTCGGGGCCGGCGCCGGGCCCCACACGCACCGGCGGGTGACGCTGTGAGGCGCGACGTACCGATCCTCACCGGCGTCGTGGTTGTCGCCGTGATCGTGTCGTTGTTCACCGGCGCGACCGCCGCGCGTCGCGTGACGAAGCCGGTGGGGTTGGCGCCGGTCGTCGAACGCACGTTGATCTGTCCGGTGCTCAATGGATCGCCTCGCCACACCACGTCCGTGGCAACGGTGGCCGATGTGGGTGCGGCGCTGCCCGAGCCGGTGCACGGCACCGGGACGATCACCTCGATGGTGCTCGAGGGACGCAAGTCGAAGACCTCGACGCTGAAGGTCCGCCCGTGGGCCTCGGTCCACAGTCAGACGATGCAGCCGCAGTCCGTCGCGTTCACGAGTACGGGCAGCATCTCGGCGAGCTTTGCCGCCGGCGCCACCATCGAGACCACCCAGGGTCGCTACCGGGCGCTGGCCGGCGGCGCGTGCCTGCCGCCGGCCACCGACTGGTGGTTCGCCGGCGGCAACGGCAAGCTCGGCTTCACCGACCGGTTGATCCTCGCCAACGCGGCCTCGACCGACGCGCAGGTCTCGGTCACGCTCTGGACGGCCAAGGGAGCCGTCGACTCACCGAGACTGGCAGGGATCCGGGTACCTGCCCGTTCCCGGGTGCCGGTGGGCATCTTCACGGTGGCGCCGGACATCCCGACCGTGGCGATGCACGTTCACGCCGACAGCGGCGCGGTCACGGCGGCCGTCATCGACCGCCGCAGCCAGGGCATCGACTCAAACGGCGGCGACCTCGTGCCGGCCACCTTGCCGCCGTCGCGCGGCCTCGTCATTTCGGGGTTCCCGGCGACCGCGGGGCCGCGCGGTCTGGTCGTGGTCAACCCGGGTGCGTCGGATGCGAGCGTGACGGTGAAAGTCGCGACCCCCAACGGGGAGTTCACCCCATCGAGCATCAAGGACTTCGTGGTCGGTCCGGGGCGGACGGCGACCGTTGACGTGACGAAGGCGCTCGGTGGGCTGTCCGGCGCGGTGCTGCTGAACAGTGACGTTCCGGTGTTCGCCTCGGGCCAGGCGACCTTGCTGCCTGGCCGAAGCAAGCTCCGACCCGACTTCATCTGGCTCGCTGCCACCAAGCCGCTGACCTCACCCACCGCGGTCGCAATCGGTCGCGAGCCGGAAGGTGGCGACTGCGTGCTGATCCTCACCGCACCGGACACCGCCGGCTCGGTGCGGCTCACCACGCCGTCCGGCCACAGCCGCACGATCAACATCGCCGCCGGGCACACGGTGCAGACCTACGTCACCGACACCGTGAAGGCGGCAACCGGTCCGTGGCCGTTCGTCGTCACCTCGACCGGCGCGGGCGCGGTGTACGGCGTGCGGCTGTTGCTCCTGCATGGCGCCCACGGCGCCCTCATGACGAGCGAGCCGCTGACTCCGCTGCCGTTGCCCATCCCGCTGCCGGCGGTCCGTCCGGACCCGCGCCTGGCAGTCAGGTGACCGGACGTCGCTAGTCCTCGAAGCCGGGATCCACGACGCCCGGCTCCAGGCCGAGGTAGTTGGCGATCACGTGGACGACGATGTCGTGCACGAGGTCCTCGAGATCTTCGCTGTCCCGCGCCCGAAGCTCGATCGGCTTGCGGTAGAGGATGATGTGCGCCTTCTGGCGCGCGGTCGCCGGAACGATCTGCGCGAGCAGCACGCCGGCTGACTCGATCGACCCTTCGGCGGCCCCACCCACGTCGGCGAGGTCCACCGGTGGCACCAGGTCCACGGCGAACTCGACATTCGCGAGCTGGTCGCGCCATCGGTGCTCGACGTGCTCGACGGCGTCGCTGGCCAGCCGGTCGAAGCGGTCGGCGGGCGTGGCGGCGGCCGGGACGCTGGCCGGGGCAAGCGCACCCCGCACCCCTCTGCCTCTTCGGTCGCGCCGCACCTCGGCAGGGTAGGGCTCTTGAGATTCGCAGCGGAATCACCCGTGCGACACGTGCGTCGGTGATGGCAACCGGGGGGCACCGGCGAGTACCGTCGCGGCGTGAGCCCTCTGCGCCGCTGCTCGCGGACTGCATGCGGCCGCCCGGCGGTGGCGACGCTCACCTATGCCTATTCGGATTCGACGGCGGTGGTCGGCCCGCTCGCGACGTACGCCGAGCCGCACTCCTACGACCTCTGTGACGCTCACGCGGACCGGCTGACCGCGCCACGGGGCTGGGAGGTCGTCCGTCTCGACGTGGACGCCGACGCCGTGCTGCCGGGGGAGGACGACCTGGCGGCGCTTGCCGAGGCGGTGCGTGAGGCGGCGCGCCCGCTGCCGCCGGTGCCGGTGGTGGCCGAGCCCGAGCCGGCGGAGTTCGGACGGCGCGGGCACCTGCGCGTCATCCCGCCGACGCCCTAGTCGATTCGATGGATTCAGTCCGTTCTGTCCGGGTTCATCCCGGAATCGGCCTGAATTAAAGCCATCTGGCAGTTCTGCCGATGCAGGTCGGGTTCCCCGCTCCGGTTGCCCACCTGGAGGATTTCCCCGCCATGAAGTCGATCAACGCCATGAAGCCCGTCGGGCTGGCCATCCCCGACCAGCGCGATGCCACGCCGACCTCGCTGACCCGGCCCGGCGCCCGGGCGGGTCAGAGCTGCCCGTCGTGTTCCAGCGAGCGAGTGACCTCCCTCGCCATGACGCTGACCGACGGCACGCCGGTCACGTTCGTCTCCTGCCACGACTGCGAGCGCCGCGAGTGGGCGGACGCCACGGGAGCCTTGGACTTCGCGGACGTGCTCGTCCGCACCACCAAGAAGAAGTAGCCCGGCCCGCGGGGTCTCCCGCCTCGGCGGCGAGATTGAGCTACCGCAGCCGAAGGCAACGCCCGCTGAGTGGGTAGCGTCACGACGTGAGTCTGCGCGACATCGTCAAGGCCTATGACATCCGCGGCGTGGTTCCCGATCAGCTCGATGCGGACCTTGCGCGTGCGCTGGGTGCGGCGTTCGTTCGCTTCCTCGATGCCGATCGGATCGTGACCGCCTACGACATGCGGGAGTCCTCACCGTCGCTTGCGGCCGCGTTCGCCGAGGGAGCGACGGGCCAGGGCGCAGATGTCGTCGAGGCCGGCCTCGGCTCGACCGACCTGTTGTACTACGCCTCCGGCACGTTGGGCGTGCCGGGCGCGATGTTCACGGCCAGCCACAACCCCGCTCAGTACAACGGCATCAAGCTGTGCCGGGCGGGCGCTGCCCCGATCGGGCTGGATACCGGGCTCGCCGAGATTCGCGACCTGGCCGAGGCGGGCGTGCCCGACCGCGACGTTCCTCGGGGCACCGTGACCCGAAACGATCTGCTCGCGGACTACGCGGCGTACCTCATCGGGCTCGTGCCGGGCCTCGATGACATCCGCCGGCTGCGGGTCGTCGTCGACGCGGGCAACGGGATGGGTGGACTCACCGTCCCGAAGGTCTTCGAGGCGCTGCCGGTCGACCTGACCCCGATGTACTTCGAGCTCGATGGCAGCTTCCCCAACCACGAGGCGAACCCGATCGAGCCGGCAAACCTTCGTGATCTGCAGGCGGAGGTGCGGCGCGCCGGCGCGGACATCGGGTTCGCGTTCGACGGTGACGCCGACCGCTGTTTCGTCGTGGACGAGCGGGGCGAGATCGTGTCGCCGTCCGTTCTGACCGCGCTGATCGCGGAGCGGGAGCTCGAGCGTGAGCCCGGTGCGACCGTGATTCACAACCTGATCACCTCGCATGCCGTGCCGGAGATCGTGCGCGAGCGTGGCGGCACCGCCGTGCGCACTCGCGTCGGTCACTCGTTCATCAAGGCGACGATGGCCGAGACCGGAGCGGTCTTCGGTGGCGAGCACTCGGGGCACTTCTACTTCCGGGACTTCTGGCGCGCCGACTCCGGCATGCTCGCCGCACTGCACGTGCTCGCCGCGCTCGGATCATGCGACGCGCCGCTGTCGTCGTTGCTCACGACCTACGAGCGGTACGTCGGATCCGGTGAGGTCAACAGCGAGGTCGCCGACCCCACCGCTTCGCTCGCGGCGGTCAAGGCCGCGTTCGTCTCGCGTCCCGGGGCGCGCGCCGACGAGCTCGACGGCCTCACGGTCGAGCTGGATGACAGCTCGTGGTTCAACGTCCGGGCGTCCAACACCGAGCCGCTGCTGCGCCTCAACGTCGAGGCCCCTGACGAGCCGACGATGGAGAAGCTGCGCGACGAGGTCCTTGCCGTCATTCGCGGCTGACTCCCCGGTCGCTAGGCTCAGCGCTGTGAACCTCGACCCGTCGTTGCTCGAGATCCTCGCCTGCCCGAACTGCCGGGCCGACCTCCGCATCGACGAGGCGGCAAGTGAGCTGGTCTGCACCGGATGTGGGTACGCCTACCCCGTGCGCGACGACATTCCTGTGCTGCTCATCGACGAGGCGCGCAAGCCGGACGCGTAAGCGCCCGCTGCGATCCACTTGCCGATGTCCGCAGACGTACTGGACCGTCTCGACGATCAGGCTGCCCTCACCGACCTCGATCCCTCGGGCATGCTCCGCGCGGTCGCGGGATCCGCGGCGCAGGTCCGCGCTTCGCTGACCGCCGTTCAGGATGCGTCCCTGGCACCGCTCGGCCTGGAGACGCGGCCCCGCGCGATCGTTGTCGCCGGGATGGGCGGGTCCGGGATCTCCGGCGACGTGCTCGGGGCGCTGACGGCGGCCAGGTGCCCGGTGCCGGTGATCGTGCACCGGGGGTACGGCCTCCCGGGCTGGGTCGGCGCCCCCGACCTGGTGATGGCGGTCTCCTGCTCCGGGACGACCGCCGAGACGCTCAGCAGCGCCGTCGAAGCGGCCCGGCGCGGCGCCCGCCTCCTGGGGGTCGGTGCCGCGGACTCACCACTGGACCTGCACTGCCGCTCGGAGCACGGTGCCTTCGTCCCGGTGGTCGGGCAGGTGGCCCCGCGCGCCTCGCTGTGGGCTCTGGTCGTGCCGCTGCTCGTCGTGGCGGAGCGGGCTGGCCTGCTCGACCTCGGCGCCGACCTCGCTGACCTCGAGGCGGCGGCGTTGCGACTCGAGGCGATCGCCTCGGCCTGCCGGCCCGACTTGGAGTCGTTCGTCAACCCGGCGAAGTCGGTTGCCGCGGAGCTGGTCGACACGCTGCCCATGTTCTGGGGGTCCGGGGGCATCGGGCCGGTGTCTGCGTTGCGCGCCGCCTGCCAGCTGATGGAGAACGCCAAGGCGCCTGCGCTCGCCGGTGCGTTGCCGGAGGCGCATCACAACCAGTCGGTCGTGCTCGACGGCAACCTCGCCGGGGCAGTGGCGGACGACGACATCTTCCGTGACCGGGTCGAGGACCCGGATCCGTTCCGGTTGCGCCTAGTGGTGCTGCGCGACGACGACGGAGGCAACGCCTCGACCCGCGCCGACGCGTCCATCGAGGTGGCGCAGGCTCGAGGCGTCGGGGTCTCGGTGATCTCCGCCGAGGGTTCGTCGCCGTTCGAGCGACTCGCGTCGATCGTCGGCCTCGTCGACTTCGCGAGCGTGTATCTCGCGCTCGCAACCGGCTTCGACCCGACGCCGATCGGCCCTATCAACGACCTGAAGGCCAGACTCGTATCTCGTGACTGACCGTAGTCTGGTCCGACACCGATAGCAGTTCTCGTCCCCGCCGTACCGATCCGCTGGAGCCCCGATGGACTACAAGGTCGCAGACCTCTCGCTTGCCGACTTCGGGCGCAAGGAGATCACTCTCGCCGAGCACGAGATGCCCGGTCTGATGGCCATGCGGGCGGAGTACGGCGCGACGCAGCCGCTCGCCGGCGCACGCATCACCGGATCGCTCCACATGACGATCCAGACCGCCGTGCTGATCGAGACGCTGGTCGCGCTCGGCGCGGAGGTTCGCTGGGCGTCCTGCAACATCTTCTCGACGCAGGACCACGCGGCAGCCGCGGTCGTCGTGGGCCCGAACGGCACCGTCGACAACCCCTCCGGCGTGCCGGTCTTCGCCTGGAAGGGCGAGACGCTCGAGGAGTACTGGGACTGCACGGAGAAGGCACTGCTCTGGCCGGATGGCGGGCCCAACATGCTGCTGGACGACGGTGGTGACGCCACCCTCCTCGTGCACAAGGGACTGGAGTTCGAGAAGGCCGGCAGCGTGCCGGACCCGGCTACCGCCGACTCCGAGGAGTACGGCGTCATCCTGCGCCTGCTGACCAAGTCGCTGGCTGAGGACGCAACCCGCTGGACGAACATCTCCGGCGGGATCAAGGGCGTCACCGAGGAGACGACGACCGGGGTGCACCGGCTCTACCAGATGCACGAGCGTGGCGAGCTGCTCTTCCCGGCGATCAACGTGAACGACTCGGTGACCAAGTCGAAGTTCGACAACAAGTACGGCTGCCGCCACTCGCTGATCGACGGCATCAACCGAGGCACCGACGTGCTGATCGGCGGCAAGGTTGCCGTCGTTCTCGGCTACGGCGACGTCGGCAAGGGTTGCGCCGAGTCGCTTCGGGGCCAGGGCGCGCGCGTGATCGTCACCGAGATCGATCCCATCTGTGCGCTGCAGGCCGCGATGGACGGCTACCAGGTCCTCACCCTCGAAGACGTGGTCGAGACCGCCGACATCTTCGTGACCGCGACCGGCAACTTCAACATCATCAAGGCCGCCGACATGGCCCGCATGAAGCAGGGGGCGATCGTCGGCAACATCGGGCACTTCGACAACGAGATCGACATGGCAGGCCTGGCCGCGCTTCCCGGGGCGCGCTGCGAGAACGTCAAGCCGCAGGTCGACGAGTGGTTCTTCGCCGACGGTCACTCGATCATCGTGCTCAGCGAAGGCCGGCTGCTGAACCTCGGCAACGCCACAGGCCACCCGTCGTTCGTGATGAGCAACTCCTTCACGAACCAGACGATCGCGCAGGTCGAGCTGTTCACGAAGACCGACGAGTACCCGGTCGGCGTGTACGTCCTTCCGAAGCACCTGGACGAGAAGGTCGCGCGTCTTCATCTCGACGCCCTCGGCGTGAAGCTCACGACGCTCACCAAGGAGCAGGCCGACTACATCGGCGTCCCGGTGGAGGGGCCGTACAAGAGCGACGCCTACCGCTACTAGGCCCGCTGCTCTCACCGCTCGACCTGCACCGAGAGGTGCCGGTCGAGTGTCGCGGACATCAACGCGGTGGCCGCGACGAGCTCGCGTTCGACCCGATCGCGCAGTTCCTCGGCCTCCGCTGCCGTCATCGGTCGGTCGGCGTAGGCGACCACGGACCAGGTATCAATCACGATTCCTGCCATTCCGCGAGGGTGCGACTCGCTGCCGACAGCGCCGCCCGTAGCCGCCTGCCCGGTGGCAGGCCTGGGGATCCGCCCGTGGCAGCGCCGAGCTGGGGATCACCGCGCATTGCGCGCGCGGTGCCACGATGGTGGGGTGAAGGCTCGGGTGCTGGTCGTCGACGACGACCCCGCGTTGTCCGAGATGCTCGGCATCGTCCTTCGCAACGAGGGCTTCGACCCCTCGTTCGTCGGTGATGGCGACGGTGCGCTTGCCGCCTTCCGCCACACCAAGCCCGATCTCGTGCTGCTGGACCTCATGCTGCCGGGCACCGACGGCATCGACGTCTGTCGCGAGATCCGGGCCGAGAGCGGTACCCCGATCGTCATGCTGACTGCCCGTGCCGACACCGCCGATGTCGTCATCGGGCTCGAGTCCGGAGCGGACGACTACATCGTCAAGCCGTTCAAGCCGAAAGAGCTGGTTGCCCGGATCCGGGCACGGCTTCGTCGTAACGACGATGTTGCCGGAGAGGCGCTGCAGATCGGTGACGTCGTCATCGACGTCGCCGGTCACGTCGTGAGCCGCGATGGTCAGCCGCTCCCGCTCACGCCGCTCGAGTTCGACCTGCTCGCTGCGCTGGCGCGCAAGCCCAAGCACGTCTTCACCCGCGACCAGCTGCTCGAGCAGGTCTGGGGCTACCAGCACGTCGCTGACACCCGCCTGGTCAACGTTCACGTCCAGCGGCTTCGGGCCAAGGTGGAACGTGACCCCGAACATCCCGACGTCGTGGTGACGGTCCGGGGGGTGGGATACAAGGCCGGTCCGCCATGAGGTCGTGGTTCGTCGGTCTTGGCCGGGCGGTTCGACACCAGTGGCGCGCTTCGCTGCAGACGCGGGTGGTTGCGACAACCCTGGTGCTGTCCGCGACCGTCAGCGTGCTGATCGGCGTGACGATCCTGCATCAGGTCCGCAGTGGCCTGCTCAGCTCGGCGGTCCGTTCGGCGCAGAGCCAGCTGGGCAGTGGTGTGCAGCACGCGCAGGACCAGTTCCTCGCGTTACCCAATGCCGACCCGAACGCGGTCGAGCGCACGGCATACGGCATCGTCACCGAGCTCTCGGGCGACCAAGGCGACAACGACGTCGTGATGCTGCCGTCGAGTCCGGGTCTTGCGTCGTACGGTCCCGAGGCGGCGGTTGACGCCATCCCGGCGGCCCTGCGGGACACGGTGTCCCGACTCGGCCGGGAAGCGTGGACCTACACGCGGGTTCGCAACGGCGTGCAGCCCACCGCGGCGCTCGTCATCGGAGCGCCCGTGCAAGCCGGTGGCATTCGCTACCAGCTCTTCTATGTCTTTCCGCTGACTCGTGAGGCGGCGACGCTTCGGCTGGTCGAGCGCACGATGCTGTTCGCCGGGGCCGCGTTGGTGCTGTTGATCGTGGGCATCGCGGCCGTGGTCACGCGCGAGGTCGTACGACCGGTGCGGCAGGCGGCCGCGACGGCCGAGCGGCTCGCGGCCGGTCGGCTCAAGGAGCGGATGCGGGTCCGCGGCGAGGACGACCTGGCAACGCTCGCAGCGTCCTTCAACCGCATGGCAGACACCGTCCAACAGCAGATCTCACAGCTGCGAGAGCTGAGCCGCCTGCAGCGTCGTTTCGTCGCCGACGTGTCGCACGAGCTTCGTACGCCGATCACTACGATCCGCATGGCCGCGGACATCCTGCACGACTCGAGTGCGGACCTGCCGCCGGAGCTGACTCGATCCTCGGAGCTTCTGCAGGCGCAGCTCGACCGCTTCGAGTCCTTGCTCGCCGACCTGCTCGAGATCAGTCGTCACGACGCCGGCGCGGCGGTTCTCGATGCCGAGCCGATCGACCTGGTTCATCTCGTCAAGCAGGTGATCAACGTCGCGTCGCCCCTGTCCGAACGCCGTGGATCGGCGATCGTCGCCGACCTGCCCGACCGGCCCGTCGTCGTCGATGTCGACGCCCGGCGCATCGACCGGGTGCTTCGCAACCTCATCGACAACGCGCTCGAACACGGTGAGGGCGAACCGGTTGAGGTTCGGCTTCGCGGCGAAGCCGACGCGGTTGCCGTCACCGTCCGCGACCATGGGGTCGGCCTTCGGCCGGGTGAGGCATCGCTGGTGTTCGGCCGCTTCTGGCGGGCCGACCCGGCGCGGGCCCGCACCCGCGGCGGCACCGGGCTCGGTCTCTCGATCGCGCTCGAGGACGTCCGGCTGCACAGCGGCTGGCTGCAGGCCTGGGGTGAACCGGGTCGCGGATCTGTCTTCCGGCTCACGCTGCCGTGTCACGTCGGGGACACCTTGACCGCGTCGCCGTTGCCGCTCGAGCCCGAGGCGGACCTGACTGCGGATGGTCCTCCCGTTCAGTCGGCCCCGGCATGATCAGCCGGTCGTGGCAAGCCGCGCTTGCGATCGCGGCCGCCGTGACGGTGGCCGGCTGCGCCGGCGTCCCTGACTCGGGGCCGGTCCGGGTCGGCCGATCGGTCGCTGCCGCGGGCGACGGGCTGGCCGACCCGACAGTGCGCGAGGTGCCGGCCGGTCCGCAGCCCGGAGCCAGCCCGGTGCAGCTGGTCGGCGGCTTCCTGCGTGCGATGGTCGACAGCGACGGCGGGTACGGCGTCGGCCGCTCCTACCTCGCACCGGGGACGGCCTGGAGCACCGGTAGCGGCATCACCGTCTACGCCGAGCCCAGTCGTGTCGTACGGACCGGTCGTGGCACCGTCGTCGTACGCGCGCGGCGGGTCGGTGAGGTCGGCCCGCACGGTGTGTACCGGGTGGCGGCGGGCACGATCCGCCGCGAGTTCGGCGTGGTCAAGCGCGCAGGTGAGTGGCGCATCGCTCGCCTCGATGCCGGGGTGCTGCTGTCCTCCGACGACGCGGGAAGGTTGCTGCAGCCCGCCGCCTTGTTCTTCCTGACACCCGACGGCAGCCGGCTGGTTCCGCAGCCGGTGCTCGAGGCCCCGCAGGAACCCGGCATTGCGACGACATTGATGCGCGGTCTGCTCGCCGGCCCCGGCCCGTTCCTCGCACCGGGGGTCCGCACTGCGGTCCCTAAGGGCACCACACTCGTCGGCAACGTCCCGATCAGTGCTGCCGGAGTCGCCGAGGTCGACCTGTCAGGCGGTGCGCGCCAGATCAACTCCGTTCAGCTGCGGCGGCTGTCCGCGCAGGTGGTGTGGACGCTGAACCAGCTCTCCTCGGTGACCGCCGTCCGACTGCTCGCCAACGGTGCGCCGCTCGAGGCGCCTGGTGTTCCGAGCCTCCAGCCGGCGCACTCGTGGCGCGAGTTCGATCCAGCCGCGCCATCACCGATGTCCGGAGCCCTGGTGGTCCGCAACGGGGCCGTCGCCGGACTCGGCACCGGCGTGCCGTTCGCCCTACGCGGCCGCGGTTTCGTGGCGGTGGCTCGCAGCCATGACGGCAGCGTCGTGGCGGCGGTCCGCGCGGCGGCCGGACATCAGGAGCTGCTCATCGGCAAAGCGGCTGGGCGGCTGCACCGGCAGCTGCGTGACATCGCCATCACGTCGCCGACGTTCGGAGCTGACGACAGTGTCGTCGTCGCGACGGCGGCAGGGCATGTCTTCGAGGTTCGTGCCGGCATGCAGCCGAAGCGGGTGCGGCTCGCGGGCCGTTTGAAGCTTGGTTCGATTCGTGGTCTCGCGGTCTCGCACGATGGCAGTCGGGTGGCGGTGCTCGTCACGACGACGGCGGGTACAGAGCTCGACGTCGCGACCGTGGTTCTCACCGACTCGACGGTGTCATTCCGTAAGCCTCGCGTCGTTCTGCCGGCAACGGCCGACGTCTCAGGCGTCGCGTGGGCGGAGGCGGACGAGATCGTTGCGACCGTTGCGCGTGACGGCGGCCCGCGTGGCGTCGTCCGGGTCAGCGCTGACGGCTACCGGCTCGAGGACCTGTCCGGAGAGGGCCTTCCCCCTGATGTCGACAGCGTTGCCGCCGCGCCGCAACAGCGGGTCCTCGCGGCCGCCCCTGGCGGTACGTGGCAGCTGGTCGGGCGGCGGTGGCGACAGGTCTCCGCCGGCGTCAGTCCGGGATACGCCGGGGGATAACCGAACCGATCCACACTCGACGTCGGGCCCGGCTGTCACGTCGCCCTTGTCTGTTGACGCTGTGCGGCATGTCATCGCTGCTCGATCTGATCTGCCCGGCCCGCTGCGCGGGTTGCGGGGTGCCAGAGGGACCGGTCTGCGCACGTTGTGCGATCGCTCTGGCGGCGGCGCCGGTGCGACACCGTCCCGCGCCCTGCCCGCCCGGGCTGCCGCCGACGTGGGTTGTCGCGACGTACGACGATGCGACCCGCGCGCTGCTGATCGCCTTCAAGGAACGGGGTGCGGTGGGGCTCGCCCGCCCGCTCGGCGACGCTCTGGCACGTGCGATCGGGTCATGCCTCGAGCCGGGACTGCCGGCCCTGGTCGTTCCCGCCCCGTCGGCGCGTGCCGCGGTGCGGCGACGGGGCGACGACACCGTCCGGATGCTCGCGACGCGAGCGGTCCGCCGGTTGCGGGTCGCGGGATGGCAAGTCGCGGTTGCGCCGGTCCTGACGCAACGTCGATTCGTGGCGGACTCGGCGGGTTTGTCGTCGCAGGCGCGAGCAGCGAACCTCGCCGGCGCGTTGATGGTCCGGCGGTCCGCGATGCACCGGGTGCGCGATGCCCGGGTGGTGGTGGTCGATGACCTCGTCACGACCGGTGTGACGTTGACCGAGGCCTCTCGTGCCCTGAGTCGATGCGGAGCACAGGTTCTCGGCGCCGCCGCCGTGGCCGCGACGAGGCGTCGCATCGCAAATTGGTAGTTGGGATCCCGGGGGGAATGGCGTTACCGTCAGCCTTACCCAGAAGCAAGGCGAAGGAGGTCCGGCGTTGGACGTGGTCGTCAGGTC
>DASZYY010000095.1:0-11011 GCA_035545175.1 Mycobacteriales bacterium | reverse complement strand
GACACGCTGGGCGGCCGGTTTGGGATTTCCTGCCTAGATCTTACCCTCGTATGACGACAGAACTGCCCGTTTTGGGCACCTGTGGAGGGGCGTGGCGCCCAAATGCCCGTGGATTAATGTCCCCCTACGCGGGACCGGGTGTGCGAGACGCTCACGGGGCCATCAGCAAGCCTATGCGATCGGGCACCCGCAGCTCGCTATCCGTACGTGTCGCGAGGGCCTCTGCCGACCACGCGCAGCGGTCCGTGTCGCCAGTCCGGGGCGGTCGGGCCGTGCACCCGGATCCGGGTGACGACGCCGTCGCCGACCTCGGCCGCGATCCGGGCCAGCAGCTGTCGGTTCAGCAACCGAAGCTGGGTCGCCCAAGCGGTCGACTCCGCGACGCAGGTCAGCTCGCCGTCGGCCAGCCGCTCCGGGCGGCAGTGTGCGGCGACCTCCTCGCCGACGATCTGCGCCCAGCGCGGCAGCAAGCCGGCGGCGTTGAGAGTCCGCTCCCAGGACCGGTCGCGCACCAGGTTCTCGACCGCGTCGCCGAGCCGTGACGGATCGCGGGAGTCCGGGCCGGCGCCGCTCCACGTCGCCTCGCCAGGCGTGCGGGCCGACGAGGTACGGCGCGCCGGCTTGGCCCGCCGGGCCCGCGCCAGCAGCCGGCGAGCCGGATCGCTCGCCGGGCTGACCGGCTCGACCCCCTCAGGCTCATCGGACACGGGTGACCTGCCCGGCCGCCACGTCGTAGCGGGCCCCGATCAGCTGCTCGGGAACATCGCCCGGCACCGCCGCGGTGATGAGCACCTGCTCAGCCGGGGCGACCAGCTCGGCCAGCGACTGCCGCCGAGTGGCGTCGAGCTCGGCGAAGACGTCGTCGAGGATCAGCACCGGCTCACCGCCATCGGCTCGCAGCAGGTCGTATGCCGCAAGCCGCAGCGCCAGGGCGAGCGACCAGGACTCGCCATGACTGGCGTAGCCGCGAGCCGGCAGGCCCCCAATCGACAGCACCAGGTCGTCGCGGTGCGGCCCGATCAGCGTCAGGCCGCGGTCGAGCTCCTTGTCTCGGCTGGCCGCCAGCGCCGCCGACATCGCCGCCTCGAGCACCTCGCGGTCGAGGCTTCCGGCCAGCTCGGGGGCAACCGAGGAGGTGTACTCAAGCGTGGTCGGCCCGCCGCCACGACTGACCGCGGTGTAGGCCTTGTCCACCAGCGGACGCAACGCGTCGACGAGCTCGTGGCGTCCGGCCAGCAATGCCGCCCCGGCGGTCGACAAGTGCGCGTCCCACACGTCGAGGGTGCGCAGCTCGGCACCGGCCCGGCGAGCACCGCCGGCGGACTTCAGCAAGGCGTTGCGTTGCTTGAGCACCCGCTCGTAGTCGGCACGGACCGCGGCGAAGCGCGGCGCCCGCGCGACGAGCAGATCGTCGAGGAAGTCCCGGCGCCCCGACGGGTCGCCCTTGACGATGGCGAGGTCCTCCGGCGCGAACAACACCGTCCGCAGCGTGCCGAGCAGGTCGCGTGCTTTAGACAACGCGGCGCCGCCGCGCCGCGCGCGGTTCGCCTTGCCGGGATTGATCTCGACCTCGAGCAGGACGTCCCGGCCGTCCTGTACGACGCTGCCCCGGACGATGGCGCGCTCCGCCCCTTCCCGCACCAGCGGTGCGTCGTGGGCAACCCGATGGCTGGCGAGAGTGGCGAGGTAGCCGATCGCCTCGGCAAGGTTGGTCTTGCCCTGGCCGTTCGGCCCGACGAGGGCCGTGACGCCGGGGTCGAAGTCCAGATCGACCTGGGCGTAGGAGCGGAAGTCGGTCGCGGAAAGCTTTGCGACGTACATCAGACGGGCGTGCTGTCCGCCGCCGAGGACGCGCCTGGTGTGCCGTCGGTCGACTCGACGGCGTGACCGCCGAACTGCGCCCGCAGCGCCGCGATCATCTTCATCGCCGGTGAGTCGTCCTGGCGCGAGGAGAACCGGGCGAACAGCGCGGCCGTGATCACCGGCAGCGGAACCGCGTGGTCGATGGCGGCCTCGACCGTCCAGCGTCCTTCGCCGGAGTCCTGCGCAAATCCCTTGAGCTTCGACAGGTGCTCGTCCTCGTCCAGCGCGCGCACCGCGAGATCGAGCAGCCAGGACCGGACGACGGTCCCCTTCTGCCACGAGGCGAAGGTCGCGCGGACGTCGGTGACGAGATCGGTCGCCTCGAGGAGCTCCCAGCCCTCGGCGTAGGCCTGCATGATCCCGTACTCGATGCCGTTGTGGACCATCTTCACGAAGTGGCCCGCGCCGACCTTGCCGGCATGGACGAAGCCGGACTCCGGATCCGGGCGCAACGTGTCGAACACCGGCATCAGCCGCGCGATCGCGTCGTCGTCACCGCCGGCCATCAGCCCGTAGCCCTCGGTCAGGCCCCAGACCCCGCCGCTCACGCCGCAGTCCACGAACCCGATCTGCTTCTCACCGAGCGCCGCCGCGTGCAGCTGGTCGTCGGTGTAGCGCGAGTTGCCCCCGTCGACCACCAGGTCGCCCGGCTCGAGCACCTCGCCGAGCGAGGCGATCGTCGAGCTCGTCGCCTTGCCGGCCGGAACCATCACCCACACCGCGCGCGGCGGCTTGAGGGCTGCGACCAGGGCCTCGAGGCTGTCCACGTCGCGACCGGACTCCGGCGAGAGGTCGAAGCCGACCACCTCATGGCCGCCGCGGCGCAGCCGCTCGACCATGTTGCCGCCCATTCGGCCGAGGCCGACCATGCCGAGTTGCATGTCTTGTTCGCTTCCCCGCTGTCGGGTCAGGAAGCCAACCGGACCGGCATCAGGAGATACTTGTGGTCGCTGCCACCGTCACCGTCGCTCTTGCCGGTGAGCACCGCCGGCTTGGTCGGACCGGTGAACGACAGCGTCGCCGCGTCGGAGTCCAGCGAACCGAGGCCGTCGAGCAGGTACGTCGGGTTGAACGCGATCGACAGCGCCTCGCCCTCGAACTCGGCCGGCAATGACTCGGTCGCTGCCGCGTCGTCGAGGCCGCCCGCCTCGAGTTCGATGCCGTCGGCAGAGAACGACAGCCGGATCGGCGAGGTCCGCGACGCCACCAGCGCAACCCGGCGGACCGCATCGGTCAGCGCCGCCGAGTCGACCTTGGCGGTGGCCGTCGAGGTCTCCGGAAGCAACGACCGGTACTTCGGGAACTCGCCGTCGAGTAGCCGGCTCGTCGTCGACCGGTCGCCGCCGGCAAGCCCGATCAGGCCCTCACCGGTGCCGGCCGCCGACAGCGCGATCGCCACCTGGGCACCTGACGTCAGCGACTTCGCCGCGTCGGCGAGGGTGCGCGCCGGCACGAGCGCGGTCGCCTGCATCGACGGCTCTTCCGGCTGCCAGCGAAGCGTCCGCACCGCGAGGCGGTAGCGGTCGGTCGCCGCGAGGGTCATGTGGTCGCCGTCGATCTCGACCCGGATCCCGGTCAGCACGGGCAGCGCGTCGTCGCGGCCTGCCGCGACCGCGACCGCGGCAACCGCGGCGGCGAAGGCGTCGCTCCCGACAGCTCCGGAGACGGTCGGCATCTCCGGCAGCGTCGGGTACTCCTCGAGCGGGAGCGTCGGCAGCGTGAACTTCGAGGCGCCGCAGGTCACGACGACCCGCGAGCCATCCGTCGCGAGGTCGATCGGCGCCGACGGCAAACTGCGCGTGATCTCGGCCAGCAGGCGACCCGGCACGAGGACCGAACCACCTTCGGCGACGGTCACGTCGAGGTTGGCCTGCGCGGACACCTCGTAGTCGAACCCGGACAGCCGCACGCCCGGACCGGCATCGCCGCCGGCGTCGATCCGCAGGCCGGAAAGCACCGGAAGCGCCGACTTCTGCGGCAGGATCCGGCTCGCCCAGGCGACGGCGTCAGCAAATGCGTCCCGCTCCACTCGGATCTTCACGTGATCGCACCTTTCCGTCGGAGGGCTGCTGGGGCGCCGTCCACCATCCACATGGTTTTAGGCGTTGGGTCGGACAAGTTATGGATCAGATGGTTGTCGTCATATGGCCTGTGGGTCCTGTTGGTAACTACCAAAACCGCAGGTCGGGCCGGAATTGAGCGTCGGAGGTCCGTGTGGACAGCTCGGCTTGGCCTGTGATCGGGCTGGGGACTGAAGGTCCTACCCGCTCGATTGAACGATGTAGCCCGGAAACGTCCACAGCGTTGTCCCCAGGTTGTGTACGAGGGGAGATTCATGCCCGCGCCTGGCTTTTGATCCGGTTCGTGAGCTCGCTGACCTGGGTGTAGACGGAGCGGCGCTCGGCCATCAGGGACCGGATCTTGCGATCGGCGTGCATCACGGTGGTGTGGTCACGGCCACCGAAGTGCTGCCCGATCTTCGGCAGTGACAGCTCGGTGAGCTCACGGCAGAGGTACATGGCGACCTGGCGGGCCTGGACGAGCACTCGCGAGCGGGAGGAGCCGCAGAGGTCCTCCATCGAGATCGAGAAGTACGCCGCGGTCTGGGCCATGATCGTCGAGGCGGTGATCTCCGGGCCGGCCGCGTCGGCGATGAGGTCCTTGAGCACGATCTCGGCGAGCGCCAGGTCGACGGCCTGCCGGTTGAGGCTGGCGAACGCCGTCACCCGGATCAGGGCACCTTCGAGCTCTCGGATGTTCGAGGAGATCTTGCTCGCGATGAACTCCAGCACCTCGGCGGGAGCGTCAAGTCGCTCGGCGGCGGCCTTCTTGCGGAGGATCGCGATGCGGGTCTCGAGCTCGGGCGGCTGGACGTCGGTGATCAGGCCCCACTCGAACCGGTTGCGCAGCCGGTCCTCCAACGTCACGAGCTGCTTCGGGGTCCGGTCGGAGGAGATGACGATCTGGGAGTTGGCGTTGTGCAGCGTGTTGAACGTGTGGAAGAACTCTTCCTGGGTCTGTTCCTTGTTCTCCAGGAACTGGATGTCGTCCACCAGCAGCACGTCGATGTTGCGGTAGCGCTTGCGGAACAGCTCGCCACGGCCGTCACGGATCGAGTTGATGAAGTCGTTCGTGAACTCCTCCGAGCTCACGTAGCGGACCCGGGTTCCGGGTGCGAGCGCACGCGTGTAGTGGCCGATCGCGTGCAGCAGGTGGGTCTTGCCCAGCCCGGAGTCGCCGTAGATGAACAGCGGGTTGTAGGCCTTCGCGGGCGCCTCGGCCACGGCAACCGCCGCAGCGTGCGCGAACCGGTTGCTCGACCCGATGACGAACGTCTCGAACTGGTACTTGGGATTGAGCCGGTCTGACTCGGTACGTCGGGTGAGCGCGGTCGGCGCCGGCGCCGGCTCGTCCTCGGGGTACGGCTCGGGCTCGGTCAGCGCCGTTGTGGGTGCCTCGCCGGCCGGCTCGCTGTCGGCGGTGTCGGTCTCGACCGTGACGGCCACCCGTACGTCACAGGCGAGCTCGCGGGACAGCGCGTCCACAACGAGTGGGCGAAGCCGTGACTCGAGCACGTCACGCGCGAAGTCGTTCGGCGTCGCGAGCACCACGGTGTCCTGAACGAGGGCAAGCGGCTTGGTCAGCCGCAGCCAGGCACGCTGCTGAGCGGAAACGACGTCTTCGCCAAGTCCCGCAATCGCCCGGGTCCACACTGCTTCGAGATCGAGGACCTGGTCCGACAACGGGCGCTCCCAGCGGCATCTGTGACGATCGGGCGACTAAGTGGGACGTGTGACGCGCGTGACCGGCGAGACCACCGTCCACACCGCCATCCACAGACTGTGGATCTTCGGAATGGACGGAAATCGCACCCTGAAAGCGCCGATCAACGTCACCGACGTCAACACATGGGTGTCCACACCTCGTTTTCACGAGGCGTTGGGGGAAGGTCGGCGGCGAAACGCTAACAGCCGCGTGGCCCGGGCTTCAACGGTCTATCACCTATTCCGCCGCCGGACCCGGCGTGTCGCCTTGACAGGCCTCCCGCCACGGCGGTCGTCGAAGGGCGAAGTTTGACCTTCCTTCACGCTCGCCCGTACCTTGGCTGAGCGCGTTTCGCTGGAACGGGTAGCCCCGATCGCAGCGCCAACAGACCTCGCAGCGGACATTTCGCGCTGCAGCACGATTTGGAGTACCTCGTGAGCAAGCGCACGTTCCAGCCGAACAACCGCCGCCGGGCCAAGACCCACGGTTTCCGGTTGCGGATGCGCACGCGTGCCGGCCGGGCGATCCTGTCGGCCCGCCGCCGCAAGGGCCGCGCCTCACTGTCCGCCTGACCCTCGTCAGGACGCCAGCGTGCTTGCGCGCTCGTCGCGGCTGCATCGTCGCGCGGACTTCGGCACCACCACCGCTCGCGGTCGGCGCGTGAGCGCCCCCGGGCTGGTCCTTCATGCCCGGGCACTCGACGACGACGAGTCGCGCCTGGTCGGGTTCGTGGTCGGTCGCGGAGTCGGCCCTGCCGTCGTCCGCAACCGAGTGCGCCGCCGGCTGCAGCACCTGATCGCCGACCGCTTTGACCGGCTGCCGGCCGGGACCCGACTCGTGGTCCGGGCGACTCCGGCTGCCGCTGGGCGCAGCTCTGCGGTCCTCGGTGCCGCCCTGGACGAAGCGCTCACGAAGGCGTATCCGGCATGACGTCGCTGACCGCTGACGCGCCGGTCCGTCGTACCGGGGCTGCTGCGACCATTGTGCTCGGCCTGCTCCACGCCTACCAACGGTGGGTTTCGCCCCTGTTTGCCCCGCATTGTCGGTATTACCCGAGCTGCAGCAGCTACGCCGTCACGGCCGTGAGTCGGTTCGGCCTCGCCCGCGGCGGTTGGCTCTCGCTTCGCCGGATCGGTCGCTGCCACCCCTGGCACGCCGGCGGCGTCGACCACGTTCCTGGATCCCTCGATGAGCGGGCGGAGAAGTAAATGGGCTTTCTGAATCCGCTCTATCACGCGGTCGCCTGGCTGCTGGTACAGATCCACTCGGGCACCGCGCACCTCGTCGGCACGAGCGCCGCCTGGTCACTGTCCGTCGTGCTGCTCACGGTCGCGATGCGACTGGTCCTGTTCCCGGTGTTCGTGAAGCAGATCAAGAGCCAGCGGGCCATGCAGGCGCTGCAGCCCAAGATGAAAGAGCTGCAGACCAAGTACAAGAACGACAAGGAAAAGCTCAACACCGAGATGATGGCGCTGTGGCGGGAAGCCGGCGTCAACCCGTTCTCCGGCTGCCTGCCGTTGCTGCTGCAGATCCCGATTTTCATCTCGCTGTTCCACACTCTGCGCGAGATCAAGCCGATCACCTTGCTCGACAAGCAGAGCCACCCGATCAGCCAGGCCGCGAGCAACTGCCTTGCGGCCGCCCGAGCGCACGGGGTGTCGCCGACCAAGCTGATCTGTGACTTCCCCAGCAACATCGCTGGTTTTCCGCAGAAGGACATCTTCAGCGCCGCCCACGCCAAGCTGTTCGGGATCGCCCCGCTGCCGTCGTCGTTCAAGACCAGCCACAGCGTGCTCATCGCACTCGGCGGGCACCAGGCGTCCACCCGGGTGCTCTGCCTGATCCTCGTCGTGATCATGGTGGCGACGACGTTCATCACGCAGCGCCAGCTGATGGCCCGCAACGGCGCGCAGCTCGAGGGTCAGGCCGCTCAGACGCAGAAGATCATGCTCTACATCTTCCCGCTGACCTTCCTGATCTACGGCTTCTTCTTTCCGGTCGGCGTACTGCTCTACTGGCTCACCACGAACCTGTGGAGCATGGGCCAGCAGTACGTCGTGATCCATCGGATGGATGCCGCGCCGGATGCGCCGGTGGTCACCCCGAGCGGCCCGAAGCCCGGTGCGAAGCCCCAGCAGGTGCGTGGTGGCGCACCGAAGGTCCAGCCGAAGCCAGATCCGGAGCCGGCCGCCACCGAGGCCTCCCCCGCCAAGCCGTCACGCTCGACCGCCGACGTCGTGCTGCCGCCCGGCGGCGCGATCGGCGGCGCGGTCGGCGCGCCCAGACCCACGCCGGCGAAGCGGCCGGCCAACCGTTCCAACAAGAAGAAGCGACGAGGACGTAGATGAGCACGCAAAGCGACGACGCCGGAACGGACACCGCCGAGGTGGTGGCCGAGGAGCCGACGAGCGAAGGCACGCTGCTGGAGCGTGAGGGCGACATCGCCGCGGACTACCTCGAGGTGCTGCTCGACATCGCCGATCTCGACGGCGACATCGACATCGACGTGGAGGCCGACCGCGCCAGCGTCTCGATCATCGGCGACGGCCTCGACGCGCTGGTCGGTCCGGGCGGCGCCACGCTGGACGCGCTGCAGGAGCTGACCCGCCTCGCGGTGTACCGCGAGACCGGAGTGCGCAGCCGCTTGATGCTCGACGTCGGTGGCTACCGCGCCCGCCGACGCTCGGAGCTGGCAGCCATCGGACACGAAGCCGCGCAGCGGGTGGCCGCCTCGGGCGAGCCGGAACGCCTGGCGCCGATGACGCCGTTCGAGCGCAAGGTTGTCCACGACGCGGTCGCCGCGGTCGAAGGCGTCGTGAGCGAGTCCGAGGGCGAGGAGCCCGAGCGCCGCGTCGTCGTATCACCCGCGTAGTCCGCCCGCTTGATGCCCGCACCGGGCGAGCTGGCCGATGCGACAGTCCGCGTGGCGGTCGAGGCGACCTTCGGCGCCCAGGCGCAGTGGGCGAAACGCTACGCCGAACTGTTGTGCACCGCGGGCATCGAGCGGGGCCTGATCGGTCCGCGGGAGGCCGACCGGATCTGGTCTCGCCACGTGTTCAACTGCGTGTCGCTCGCGTCGTTGATTCCCCACGGCGCGCGGGTCGTGGATCTCGGCGCAGGTGCCGGGCTGCCCGGGATCCCGGTGGCGCTCGCGCGGCCTGACCTGGCGATGGTCCTGCTGGAGCCGATGGCGCGACGGGTCGCGTTTCTGGCAGAGTGTGTCGCCACGCTCGGGCTTTCGCGGGTTGAAGTCCGCCAAGGGCGCGCTCCGGAGAGCCTTCCGGCGGCAGATGTCGTGATCGCTCGGGCGGTGGCCGGGTTGCCGGCGCTCGCGTCGATGGCACTTCCCGTTCGATCCAACGCCGAGCTCCTCGCGCTGAAAGGTTCCACCGTGGCATCAGAGGCCGCCGAGTTGACGGCTGTTGGCGGGTACGTCGCCGAGATCCTCGAGCTGACCGACCCCATGGGGGCCGCTGCGACCGTTGCCCGGGTCCGGAGAGCGCGATGACCCAGCCCGACTCTCGTCCCCCATTCGTCCCGGGACCAGCCGCTGCTCCGCCCTATGGCGCTGCGCCGACCTCGACGGCTGATGTTTCACGTGAAACAACGCCCTGGGTTCCACCGACGGCCGTTCCGCAGCCGCCAGCGACGGTTTCACGTGAAACATCGACGCCCCCCCCGTGGCCGCGGCCCGGGCGGACCCGGGTGATCACGGTTGCGAACCAGAAGGGCGGCGTTGGAAAGACCACGACCACGGTCAACCTCGCCGCATCGCTCGCCCAGCACGGCTTGCGGGTCCTGGTGGTTGATCTGGACCCGCAGGGCAACGCGTCCACGGCGTTCGACGTCACGCACAGCCGGGGCTCGGCATCGGTGTACGACGTGCTGCTCGGCAAGCAGCGGCTCGACGAGGTCGTCGCCTCAGTGCCCGCGATCCCGAACCTCTGGTGCGTGCCGGCGACGGTCGACCTGGCGGGCGCCGAGCTCGAGCTTGCGCAGATGATGGCGCGCGAGTCGCGGCTGCTGCGCGCGCTGGAGGCCGAGGCCGGCGGCATGGACTACGTGTTCATCGACTGCCCGCCGTCGTTGGGCCTGCTGACCATCAACGCGCTGGTTGCCGCTGCCGAGGTGCTGATCCCCGTCCAGTGCGAGTTCTACGCGCTGGAGGGCCTGAGCCAGCTGCTCGAGACGATCGAGCTGGCGAAGACGCACCTGAACAACCGGTTGGCGATCTCGACGATCCTGCTCACCATGTACGACGGCCGGACTCGGCTCGCCGACCAGGTCGTGGCCGACGTGCGGGCGCACTTCGGCCCGCTGGTGCTCGATGCGGTGATCCCGCGCAGCGTGCGGATTTCCGAGGCGCCCGGCTTCGGGCAGACCGTGATGACCTACGACCGGTCGTCGGCGGGCGCGAAGGCCTACGAGGCGGCGGCATACGATCTCGCCGTGCGTGGGACTCAGCGGGGCGGGCCGGCGTGAACACCAAGCGTGGTGGGCTCGGACGAGGCCTCGGGGCGCTCATCTCCGCCGCCCCGGAGTCCGACGCCGAGATCGGAGCGCACTTCGCCGAGGTGCCGATCGACGCGATCGAGCCGAACCCCCGGCAACCGCGCGACGTCTTCGACGAGGAGGCGATGGCGGAGCTCGTCACGAGCATCCGCGAGGTGGGCGTCCTGCAGCCGGTCGTCGTACGCGAGCTCGAAGCGGGCCGCTACCAGCTCGTCATGGGCGAGCGCCGGTTCCGTGCGTCACGGGAAGCCGGCCTTTCGGTAGTCCCGGCCATCGTGCGCCAGACGAACGACGACGCGATGCTCCGCGACGCGTTGCTGGAGAACCTGCACCGCCAGCAGCTCAACCCGCTCGAGGAGGCGGCGGCCTACCGGCAGCTGCTGGACGAGTTCGGCGCGACGCACGAGGAGCTCGCCGAACGGATCGGGCGCTCGCGCTCGCAGGTGAGCAACACCATTCGCCTGCTCGGCCTGCCCCCCGGGGTGCAACGCCGGGTGGCGGCCGGGGTGCTGTCGGCCGGTCACGCCCGAGCACTGCTCGCCCTCGAGGACGCGGATGCGCAGGAGCGGTTGGCCGCCCGCATCGTCTCGGAGGGCTTGTCGGTGCGGGCCACCGAGGAGGCGGTCACGTCGGGCGCGACCGCGCCGAGGGTGAAGGGCGCTCGGCGCAAGCCGTTGGCCTCGCCGGCGTTGGACCGGCTCGCCGCGGAGCTCTCCGACCTGCTCGAGACGCGGGTTCAGGTCGAGCTCGGCAAGCAGCGCGGCAAGCTCGTCGTACAGTTCGCCTCGATGGGGGACCTGCAGCGCGTCCTCAAGCTGCTCGCCCCGGGCGTCGTCGAGCGCAACCCGCTGGTCAGGGAAGAGGACGAGTA
>DASZYY010000094.1:0-26831 GCA_035545175.1 Mycobacteriales bacterium | reverse complement strand
GGTGCGCAGCGTGTCCGGGGCGACGAGCAACGTGCGGTAGTCGCGGTGCTTCGTGTAGCCGGACAGGTGGTTGAACAAGTCCGCGACGTCGGCGCCGACGATGGGATCGACCGTGAGGAGCCCGAGGTCCTCGTACATCCGGGCGGTCTTGGGGTTGTAGTTGCCCGTTCCGATGTGGGTGTAGCGACGCAAGCTGCCGTCCGGCTCCTGGCGTACGACCAGACAGAGCTTCGCGTGGGTCTTCAATCCGACCACGCCATAGACGACGTGACACCCCGCCTGCTCGAGCGCGCGTGCCCATTTGATGTTCGCCTGCTCGTCGAACCGCGCCTTGATCTCCACGACGACCAGGACCTGCTTGCCGGCCTCGGCGGCGTCGATCAGCGCGTCGACCAACGGGGAGTCACCGCTGGTGCGATACAGCGTCTGCTTGATGGCAAGGACGGCCGGATCCGCGGCGGCCTGTTCGACGAACGCCTGGACGCTCGTCGCGAACGAGTCGTACGGGTGGTGGAGCAGGATGTCGCCGCGCCGCATTGCCGAGAACACGTCGACCGGGGTCTTGGAGTCACCGTCCAGCAAGCGCGAATGCGTGATGGGTGGAACGACCTCGTACTTCAGGGTCGGCGCGTCGAGGTCGGCGATCGCCCAGAGGCTGGAAAGGTCGAGTGGGCCTTCGATCCGGTACAGCTGGTGCTCGCTGATGTCCAGCTCGCGCACGAGCAGGTCGAGCACCTTCTCGCTGATGTCCGACACGACCTCGAGTCGCACCGCCGGGCCGAAGCGTCGCCGTGTGAGCTCGCGTTCGAGCGCCTGCAGCAGGTTGTCGACGTCGTCCTCTTCAACCGTCAGATCCTCGTTGCGAGTGACCCGGAACAGCGAGGTCTCGATGACGTCCATGCCGGGGAACAGCTCGGGCACATGCGCCGCGATGACGTCCTCGAGCGGAACGAACCGGAGGTCGTCGACGGCGAGGAACCGCGAGAGCACCGGCGGCACCTTCACGCGCGCGAAATGCTCCCGGCCGTTGTCCCGGTCCCTGACCACCACCGCGAGGTTCAGCGAGAGCCCCGAGATGTACGGGAACGGGTGTGCCGGGTCGACGGCAAGTGGAGTGAGGACGGGAAAGACGTGCTCGGAGAACAGCAGGTCGGCCCGGCGGCGCTCATCGGGGGTGAGCTCCTCGTAGCGCAGCAGGCGGATGCCCTCGGCGCCGAGTGCGGGTAGCAGCTTGTCGCGGAAGAGGGCGGAGTGGCGTGCGACCAGCTCGTGCGCCCGGGTTGCGACCAGCTCGAGCTGTTCGCGTGGTGAGAGGCCGGCCGGCGTGGTCACGCCGATCCCGGTCGCCAGCCGGCGCTGCAGGCCGGCGACGCGGACCATGAAGAACTCGTCGAGGTTCGTCGCGAAGATCGCCATGAACCGGGCTCGCTCGAGCAGCGGGACCGACTCGTCCTGGGCCAGCTCGAGCACCCGGGCGTTGAAGTCGAGCCAGCTGCTCTCCCGGTCGATGAAGCGGTCGGGATGGGCCGGCCGGGCGTCCCGGCCCGGGGTGTGCCGGTAGTCCTCGATCTCCTCAGCGAGGTCGTCGGCGTACCGCGGAAGGTCGGGCGCGCTCGAAGTCACTCTTCACTGTCGCCGCTGCAGGCTGCGAGTGTCCAGATCCAGATGAACTAAAGGTGAACGCCCGCCGAACAATCAGGAGCCGGCGTCAGCCGGAGCGGTTGATCGGCTCGAGGCGGACCGCCCGGCCGTCCCGGACCAGCTCGCGGCCGATGGTGCGGGCCGGCGCGCCGCCGGGCGGGCCCAGGCGAAGCCAGATCCGCCAGTGCGAGCCCCCCGGCAGCCGTCTCGGCAGCTTGGCGACGAACCGGGATCCTTCCGGCGACAGCTCTATGGCGGCTGCCTCCTGGGCGTTGGGGAACTCCGCATCGGAGGGCTCGAGGATGAGCGCAGCCTCGAGACTTCCCGACTTCCCGCGCAGCGCCGGGATGGCGACACTGAGCCGCCGCCGGCGGAGCTCGGGTTCGGGCGCGCCGTCGAGCAGGTCGACCAGGGGGTGGGACCACTCGGCGACGTCGAGGGCGAGCGAGGGTGAGGGAAAGGTCCAGTACGGCGCCACCACCTGTGAACCGTCCGGAGCATCGACGACCCAGGCATCGACCGGCTCCGGTTCGGTTTCACTCGGCGGGCGCAGCGCCGCCACGCGCGTGAGGCCACCGACCATGACGCGTAGCCGAAGGTCCCACAGGCCGGGGTCCAGCACGGTTCCGCCGTGCACCGTCGCCGGATCGATGACGACCTCGCCGGCGACCTCGATGGTTCCGGTCTCGGTGATCGACAGCGACAGGCCCTCGGTCGTGGACCACACCTGGGCATCCGAACGGGAGACGGTTGCGCAGTCGAGGTCGACGGCAGCGAGATCGGCGGGCGTCACCAGCCGGTCGGCGGCGTCAACGCTGGGTGCGGCGGTGCTGGGTACGAGCCAGCTGTCCCCGTCCGGTTCGAGGTGCAGCGGTCGGTCGCCGGCGTGCAGCACGCCGTCGAGCTCGATGTGCAGCTTGCCCTCGCGCCACGCCGCCGAGTAGCAGGTCGCGTGCAGCCTGATCGACTCCAGCCACGCCGCGTAGCCGGTGAGCAGGGTGACTGCGCCATCGAGCATCATCCGCGACTGGGTGCGGATGAAGAACGGAAGACCCGAGCGCACCCGCGGGTCGAAGCGGGTGGTGGCCAGCGCGCGCACCTGTTCGAGAACCTCGCGGCGATAGCGGTCCTCGTAGCCGCGCATCGCCTTGCCGCGCAGCCGGCCGAGCATCTCGTTGCGATAGAAGCGGCGTTGGATGGGAATCCGCGCCTCCGGGTCCTCGACCGAAGCGTCGATCACGTCGAGCACGTGGGCGAGATCGCGGTAGTACTCGCTCGGCACCATCTCGACATCGCCCAGGTTGCGACCCGACACCCGGCGGCGGCGATAGAAGTAGCAGGGCAGGTCGCCGACGACTGCGACGGATTTCGCATGCGTGTACACCTGCATGCTGAAGTGCTCGTCCTCGACATGGCGAGGTCCCTCGGCGAAGCGAATGCCGTTGTCGACGAGGAGCCGGCGCCGGACCATCTTGTGCGGGGTGAGCGTCTCGACCAGCGGATAGTCGTAGAGGGTTCGACCGGTGACGTTCTTGCGGAAGACCGGATGGTGGAGCCCACGAAAGTCGCTGGTGAGCTTTCCCACGACGACGTCGGCATCCGACGCCAGCGCCACCTCGAGGAGCCGTTCGAGTGCCCCCCGATGCATCGTGTCGTCGCTGTCGACGAACTGGACGTACGTGCCGCGACTCGCGTCGATGCCGGTGTTGCGAGGCCGGCCGGGCCAGCCGGTCGCTTCGATGCGCGTGACGCGAATCAGCTCGGGCCATCGTTCGGCGTACTCGGCAACTCGGCGGTCGCTGCCGTCCGTGCTGCCATCGTCGACGAGGACGATCTCGTACCGGTCGTGCGGCAATGTCTGCGCGACCAGAGAGTCCAGGCAGTCGTCGATATTCGCCCCTGGATTGAAGAACGGCACGACGACGCTCACATCGACCATTTCCGCTGACACTAACGGTCCAATCGCGCTGATGGTTGGCGCCGCGACGTAGCCTCCCGACATGGCCGAGCTGAGCCCGCTGTCGACGGCTGACGCGATGGCCCGGCTCGATGAGCTTGCGCCGTCGTTGGAGCACGGCTTCGACAAGACCGCGATGCTGACCCTTCACGACGTGCTGCGCGCGGTGACCGGCACCGTCGAGGAAGCGCCGGGGGAGCTTCTGGAGCGCGCCTCGAGCATTGCCGGGACTGCCGACGAGGACGTGGTTGAGGCGCTCGCACCCAGGCCGCGGATCGTGATGCGGCTGTTGCGGGCGAAGCAGCCGGCTGCCGCGTGGCTGGTCCTCATCGACAACGCAACGGGCGCGGTGCGCCGTGACTTCAGGGCATCCACTTCCTCGGGGGCGGAGCGCGCCGATTGGTCGCTGCCCCTGCTCACCCGGGTCGAGCCGCCCGATATCTACGCCGAGCTGCCCGCCTTCCGTGACCCGCGCTTCGCCGTTCCTGACGAGCTCTTCGAGATCGGCAGTGCGGTCAAGCTGCGCTGCCATGTCGACGAAGTTGCCGTCGGGCGGTGTCCGGTCGTGAGTGGCTGGGCTGCGCTCGACCACGTCGTGACCGACGCCAACGAACAGATCGCGCTCGTCGCATCGCACGATGATCGGGAAGTGCGTTGGTCCGGTGTCCGGGTGCGGCGGCCGGATCTGGTCGGTGGCAACCGGGAGACGATTCGCCGGCGGGCATGGGCAGGCTGGTCGGTCGAGTGCCGACTGGAGGATCTCGTCGAGCCGCACGGTCGGTGGGCGCTGTCGATCGAGGTCACGCATCGCGGTCTGGTACGCCGAGCTCGGGTCGGCAAGTCGGTGGGGGAGCTTGCCAGCTGTGCCGTCGGTCGACCGCTTGCCGACCGGCCGTTGTCCCGGCTGCTGGCAGGGGCCGGTGGCTGGCTGATCGCGACCGGTTAGCTGATCGAGCCGCGGATGCGCAGGTAGTGAACTACCGCCGCGGTGAAGGCTCTGGCCAGCCGCCGCTGGAAGTGCCGCGACGTGAGCAGGCGGGCGTCGTGAGCGTTGCGCATGTTGCCGCACTCGACCAGGACCTTCGGCTGCGTGGCGAGGTTCAGGCCGGCGAGGTCATCGCGGTGCGTGATGCCGCGCCGACCGTCGTACGTGCTCGTCGGCATTGCCGTCATCGCGAGCAGCTCGTGACGCACCACCCGGCCGAACCTGCGGGATGACCCGACCACATGCCGGTTCACCTTGTCCCTGACCGGCTCGAGGATGGCGAAGCCACGCCCCGATGCGGGTCCGCCGTCGGCGTGAATGTCGAGCGCCACCGACGCGTGCGCGTGGTCGAGGAGCCGGGCCCGCCGGTTGACGCAAGGTCCGACGCCGTGGTTGTTGTGCCGGGTCATGACGACGGTCGCGCCAAGTCGCCGCAGGTCAGCCGCGAGGAACCGCGCAACGCGGAAGGTGAAGCGGGGCTCGGGGTAGCCGGCATTCGTCTGTGCCCCGGTCGTGTCGCAGGACTCCATCTCCCGGCCGTTCCACACCTGGTGGTTGAGGTAGGCGGGGTCGGTGTAGTTGCGCCCGTTGTGGCCCGGATCGATGCCGACCACGATCCCCGCGAGCGGCTGATGACCTTGTGGCGATGCGTTGCCGGTGGCCGGTGCTCCGGCAAGCGGCGCGCTCGGCAGAGCGCACGCCCCGAGCGCGATTGCGGCGGCGAGCGAACGCAACACGAGTCCTGTCTACCCCGTGAAAAGCGACGCCCGGCCTAGTGGGGGGGTTTACCGGGCCGGGCGCCGCTTCGCCAAGTCTATCGTGCGCTAGGCCGATAGTTTCGATAGGTAAGTTTAGGAGTCGCGGTCGAGCGGGGGATAGGCCCGCCGCGGCTGCGCCGGGCGCCACAGCGTCACGCCCGCTGCAATCAGCCCGCCGGCCCCGGCCAGGACCACCGGAGCCGGACCCACGAAGCCTGCGCCGAACAGCGCGATGCTGCCGGCGATGGCGGCCGCCGCCGCGAGAAAGCAGCAGACAGCGGACAGCCGCCGCGCGACCGATGGTCGACGCGGCGGCTGTCGGGGCTCGCCTGGTTGTTTCAGGGCGGTCAGCGCTTGCGCGCGGGCGCCCTCTTGGCGGTCTTGCGGGCCGGTGCGCGCTTTGCAGCGGCCTTGCGAGCCGGTGCCTTCTTCGCAGCCTTCTTGACGGTCTTCTTTGCAGCGGTCTTGCGAGCCGGTGCTTTCTTTGCGGTCTTCTTGGCAGCGGTCTTGCGAGCCGGTGCCTTCTTTGCGGTCTTCTTTGCAGCGGCCTTGCGAGCCGGTGCCTTCTTCACTGCCTTCTTGGCAGTCGCCTTACGTGCGGTTGTCTTCTTGGCCGCCTTCTTGGCGGTCTTCTTAGCAGCTACACGTGCCACGTGAGCCCCCTAGCTCGGAGATGGGACTGTGCCGCGGATAACTCTGACACCGAAAACACGCGCATGCCATTACCACGCGTTGTATCGAGTTCGCGTGTCGCGGCTGCGAAATTCATCATTGCATTGACGTACTCGTCGCTGCGTTTCGTGACGGGAACGCAATCCACGTGTGTTTCCAACGGTTTTCATGCAGTGCGTGAGAGTGATGCACGCGCGATTCGACGTAATGAACGTCGTCAGGAGCCGTTGAAAAGTCCCGCGCCGAACAACGGATTTGTGGGCGCCGACGACGGTGAAGTGCGTGTCGACGAGCTACTCCGGTGCTGTTGCGACGAATGTTGTCCATGTGTGTGCGCCGACGTTGCACTCGGTGTCGGATGCGATGTCGGTGATGTTCTCACCGTTGTGTGCGTCGAGTTCGTCTGCTTCGAATGCGTGTGTGCAGGACGTTGCTCGAGCAGTTCGGCAATCGCGCGCGACGCGGCAAGTGCGAGCTGAGTGCCGGGCACCTTGCTGCTTTCGAGCACGTGTTGCTCGAGCGTCAGCAAGCGGCGTACCGCGTGCAGCTGCGCAGGGTTGGACGTCGCAATCATCTGGGTGAGCTGCTGGTGCAGATCGTTCGCGACGGCGATGACCTGCGCGGCTTGCGGATGATGCGTGACGACATGCTCGAGCCGCTGCAATGTCGTGCTCGCCGCGGTGTGCGTCGACGACGTGGCGACGACGTGGTGCGTCGCGGGCTTCGCGTGTGCGCTGCTCAACGCGGCGGCTGTCGTCATCGCGACAGCACCGATCAGCGGAACGGCGGGAAGTGCGAGCAGCGCCCGCGTCCGCCGGGAGCGTTGCCGACGCGGCTCGGCGTGGTCGTGGCCGAGCTTTTGCGTGCGGGTCGCGACCACGTGCAGATCGGCGGCGGCGGCCGCGAGAATGTCTCGCGCAACCTCCGGGTGGTCGGCGTCGAGCGCCCCGGCGGCGGTTGAGAGGTCCACCGCCAGCGTCGTGCGAACCTCGCGCACGGTGTCGAGCAGGTCGACGATCGCCGGATCGGCGGCCGCACGGCCGCTGGATCGGCGCTCTCTGCTCACCACGCCCCCTGTTTCGCCACCGCCGCGGCCCTTCCTGCTCCTGCCTTCCCACGATGGGCAAGCCCAACCCTGACGTTCATGTGGCGGACGCGGGCTGGGACGATCGCATCCGCCAAATGAGTGAAGAGAGGGATCTGTTGACCACACCGACGGGCGGTTCGCCCGCTGACCTCACGCTGGCCTTCCTGGGCGGCACCGGTGACCAGGGCCGAGGGCTTGCCCGTCGGTTCGCGATTGCGGGCAACCCGGTGATCATCGGCTCGCGTCAGGCCGAACGCGCCGAGCAGGTGGCGAGTGAGCTGGCCGCGTCGGTGCCGAACCCCGACCTCGTGTCCGGCGCCGACAACCAGGCGGCGGCCGCGGCGGCCGACGTCGTCGTGATCGCGGTTCCTTGGGACGGACACGAGACGCTCGTGAGCGCTCTCGCACCCGCACTGGCCGGGAAGATCGTGGTCGACTGCGTCAACCCGATGGGCTTCGACGACAAGGGCGCGTTCGCGCTGTCGGTTGCCGAGGGCAGCGCGGCGCAGCAGGCAGCGCAGCTGCTGCCCGACAGCACCGTGGTGGCTGCGTTCCATCACATCAGCGCGATGCTCCTGCTCGATGCGGAGGTCGACAGCATCGACACCGACGTCCTGGTACTCGGTGACAACCGTGAGGCGACCGATCTCGTACAGGCGCTCGTCGACCGCATCAAGGGGATGCGCGGGATCTACGGTGGTCGGCTGCGCAACGCGGGTCAGGTCGAGGCGTTGACCGCGAACCTGGTGTCGATCAACCGCCGGTACAAGGCACACGCCGGACTGCGCGTCACGGACGTCTAGAACGGCACGCGAGCCGGCTTACTCGAAGGAGTGCTCCGGAGCCGGATAGGTGCCATCCGCGACCTCGCGCGCGTAAGCGCTCGCGGCTTCGGTGATCACCGAACGCAGATCGGCGTACCGCTTCACGAAACGCGGGGCGGGCCCGCTGTTCAGCCCGACCATGTCGGTCCACACCATTACCTGCGCGTCGCAGTCGGGGCCGGCACCGATCCCGATCGTCGGGATCGACAGCTCCTTGGTGATCTGCGCAGCAACATCGGCCGGGACCATCTCGAGTACGACGGCGAACGCGCCGGCCGCTTCTAGTGCGACTGCGTCGTCGATGACGCGGGCGGCGGACTCGCCGCGGCCCTGGACCTTGTAGCCGCCGAGCGCGTGCTCGCTCTGCGGGGTGAACCCGACGTGTGCGACGACCGGCACACCGGCGTCGACGATCGCGCGCACCTGCGGCACGACGGCGCGACCACCCTCGAGCTTCACCGCCTGCGCGCCGCCTTCCTTCATGAAGCGGATCGCGGTCTGCAGCGCTTGCTCGGGGCTCACCTGGTAGGAGCCGAACGGCAGGTCGGCGATGACCATCGCGTTGCGGGTCGACCGTACGACCGCGCGCACCAACGGCATCAGCTCGTCCACCGTGACCGGAAGGGTGGTGTCGAAGCCGAACACGTTGTTGGCGGCGGAGTCGCCGACGAGCAGCGCCGGAATGCCGACCTCGTCGAAGATCGCCGCGGAGTGCATGTCGTAGGCGGTCAGCATCGCCCAGCGTTCGCCGCGGTCCTTCATCGCCTGCAGATGATGAGTCCGGATCCGGCGTACGGTGCGCGGGCTGCCGTACGGAGAAATTCCGCCATCGGTCATTGAAGAGCCTCCTCGCCTCGAGGCCTGCGTTCGCAGGTCCCCGGACTACGGATCAATTGTGTGGCACGGATCGCGCCAGCGCAACCGAACGTGGTTCTGGCTCAGGACGGCTCCCGCCAGCGGTTCGTGATCGGCAGGCGCCGGTCGCGACCGAAGCCTTTCGGTGTGATCTTCGGGCCTGGGGGGTATTGGCGCCGTTTGTACTCGGCGGCGTCGACCAGCCGAACGACCCGCTCGACGAGATCGGAGGCATGCCCGAGCGCGATCAGCTCTTCGCGGCCGAGGTCCTGCTCGACGTAGGCATCAAGGACGGCATCGAGCACGAGGTAGTCGGGCAACCGGTCGCTGTCGAGCTGGCCCGGCGCGAGCTCGGCCGACGGTGCCTTGTCGATGATCTCGACCGGGATCGGCTCGATGGCGCCGGCGGCGCGTGCGGCTTCGTTGCGCCAGCGTGCCAGCTGCCACACGAGCGTCTTCGGCACGTCCTTGATCGGGGCGAACCCGCCCGCGCTGTCGCCGTAGAGGGTGGAGAAGCCGGTCGCCAGCTCGCTCTTGTTGCCGGTCGTGAGCACCAGGTGCCCAACTTCGTTGGAGAACGCCATCAACGCAGTCCCGCGAACTCGCGCCTGCAGGTTCTCCTCGGCAAGGCCGTGCAGGCCGCCGGCGTCGGTGGCCGAGAACGCCTGCTCGTACGCGTCGACCATCGGTGCGATCGGCAGCAGCTGCCAGTGCAGTCCTTGGCGGCGCGCCAGCTCCTCGGAGTCCTCGACGCTGCCCTCCGATGAGTACCGACTGGGCATGCCGATGACGTGTACCGCGTCGGCGCCCAGCGCATCGCACGCGATCGTTGCGACGAGGGCGGAGTCGATTCCGCCGGACAGGCCGATGACGACGGAACGGAAGCCGTTCTTTCTCACGTAGTCGCGAGTGCCGAGGACGAGCGCCGCCCAGACTTCCTCGCAGTCGTCCAACGACGGCGCGAGACGAGTCGGGGTGGTGTCGTCGCGCGCGCCAACCGGCGCGGTCGTCATCAAGCGCTCGACGAACATCGTCGTGCCGTCGTGTGCATCGACCTGACCGGCGTTGTGACCGGTCGCGGCCGGGAGCTCGAGGTCCGCGACGAGCAGCTCCGGCGCAAAGCGCCCAGCTCGCGCGATGAGCTCGCCGTCGGCGGTGACGATCAACGAGTCGCCGTCGAAGACGAGCTCGTCCTGCCCGCCGACGAGATTGACGTAGCCGAGGTAAGCCCCTGCCTCGACCGCGCGCCGAGCGGCGAGCTCGAGCCTTACGTCGTCCTTGTTGCGCTCGTACGGCGACCCGTTGATGCACAGCACGAGTCCGGCCGCGGCTTCGCGGGCGATCGCGATCGGGCCGCCTTCCTGCCACAGGTCCTCGCAGATCGTCATCGCGATGTCGACGCCGCCGAACCGGACCACCGGCATGCGATCACCGGGAACGAAGTAGCGGAACTCGTCGAACACGCCGTAGTTGGGCAGGTGGTGCTTCGCGTAGCGCGCGACGACCTGTCCGTGATGGACGAAGGCGGCCGCATTCTGCGGATCGCCCGCGGGTCGGCCGACCCGGGGGGCCGGCTCCGGGCAACGATCGAGGTAGCCGACGACGACGGCGATCTCACCGAGGCCCTCGTCGGCAAGGCGCTTCGCGAGGCGCTCGAGCGCGGCGCGTGATGCGTCGACGAACGAGCGACGCAGCACCAGGTCTTCCGGCGGGTAGCCGGTCAGCGCCATCTCGGGAAACGCCACGAGCTCGGCGCCCTGGTCGGCCGCGAGGCGGGTCTGCGCGACGACGACGTCGGCATTGCCGTCGAGGTCGCCCACGGTCAGATCGACCTGCGCGAGCGCAAGCCGCAACCTCGGCATGGCCCCATTTTAGGTCCGCGGATTCACACGGCCGTAACGCGGCGGAATTAGGCTGAGCACGTGGACCGCCAGCAGGAGTTCGTGCTCCGGACGATCGAGGAACGTGACATCCGCTTCGTGCGGTTGTGGTTCACCGATGTGCTCGGCTTCCTCAAGTCCGTGGCGGTCGCTCCCGCGGAGCTGGAGGGCGCGTTCGCCGAGGGCATCGGGTTCGACGGCTCGGCGATCGAGGGCTTCGCCCGCGTCCACGAGTCGGACATGCTCGCCAGACCGGATCCGTCGACGTTCCAGGTGCTGCCGTGGCGCGAGGAGCAGCCCGGCACCGCACGGATGTTCTGCGACATCCTGATGCCGGACGGCTCGCCGTCGTACGTCGACCCACGGCACGTGCTGCGGCGCTCGATGCAACGCGCCGCCGACCTCGGCTTCACCTTCTACGTGCATCCCGAGGTCGAGTTCTTCCTGCTTCGCAGCCGGCCGTCCGACGGCGAGCTGCTCCCGCCACCGATCGACTCCGGCGGCTACTTCGACCAGACGCCGCACGACCTCGGGCACGATTTCCGCCGGCAGGCGATCACGATGCTCGAGCGGATGGGAATCAGCGTCGAGTTCAGCCATCACGAGGTCGCGCCCGGACAGCAGGAGATTGACCTGCGGTACGCCGATGCGCTGACGACGGCGGACAACCTGATGACGATGCGCCTGGTCGTCAAAGAGGTCGCCCTGTCACAGGGCGTCTACGCATCCTTCATGCCCAAGCCGTTCAGCCTGCAGCCCGGCTCGGCGATGCACACGCACCTGTCGCTGTTCGAAGGCGACCGCAATGCGTTCCACGACGCGAGCGACTCGCTGTCGCTGTCGAAGGTCGGCAAGGCGTTCGTCGCGGGTCTGCTGGTGCATGCGGCGGAGTTCACCGCCATCACCAACCAGTGGGTGAACTCCTACAAGCGGCTCTGGGGTGGCGGCGAGGCTCCGGCATACGTCTGCTGGGGTCGCAACAACCGCTCGGCGTTGGTGCGCATCCCGATGTACAAGCCGCAGAAAGGCAACTCGACGCGCATCGAGATCCGATCTCCCGACTCGGCCTGCAACCCGTACCTCACCTATGCCGTGCTGCTCGCCGCGGGTCTCAAGGGCATCGAAGAGGGCTACGAGCTGCCGGATGGCGCGGAGGACGACGTGTGGGCGTTGACCGACGCCGAGCGCCGGGCGATGGGCATCGCGCCGCTTCCGGGCTCGCTGTCGGACGCGATCAAGGTGATGGAGAGCTCCGAGCTGATGGCGGAGACGCTCGGCGAGGGCGTGTTCGACTTCTTCATGCGCAACAAGCGCGCGGAGTGGGAGGACTACCGCCGCCAGGTCACGCCGTTCGAGCTCGAGCGCTACCTGCCCGTTCTCTAGGCCGGTCGCGCTTTGTCGACCGCGCTCGTGGTTCAGCACGCCGAAGTCGAGGGCGTCGGCCACTTCGCCGAGTGGCTGCCGAAGTACGGCGTCGACCTGCGGATCGCGCAGCCTTATCGAGGCAGCACGTTGCCGCCGACCGTCGACGCGGATGCGCTGATCGTGATGGGCGGTCCGATGGGTGCCTACGACGACGAGGACGCGCCCTGGCTACCCGCCACGAAGGCGCTGATGCGCGATGCCGTCGACCGGGCGCTGCCGACGCTCGGAGTGTGTCTGGGTGCGCAGCTGCTCGCCGTCGCGACCGGTGGCAGGGTGGAGCGCGGAGCTGCCGGCCCCGAGCTCGGTCTCGACTCGGTCGAGCTGACGCGGTCTGATGCGCTGTTCGACGCCGGCGTGATCCCGGTGGTGCAGTGGCACTACGACACGGTCGTGGCGTTACCTGAGGCAGCGACCTTGCTCGGGTCGAGTGCGCGCTATCCCACCCAGGCATTTCGGCTCGGTGACCGCGCGTGGGGGGTGCAGTTCCACGTGGAGGCGACCGTGGGCATGGTCGCTGACTGGGCGCGGTCGGAACAGCTCGACGAGTCCACGATCACCGCCCCGGTGGCCGACAGCGAAGCGCGACTCAAGACGGTGGGCGAGGACTTCGCGCGCCGCTTTGCCGCCGTCGTCACCGCCTGACGCCGTAGCGTGCCTCACTGTGAGGCAGTCGGACCGGACCGCGAGCACCGGTGGCCGGCTCGCACGGCTCGGCTTCAACGATCCCGACGGCGCCCAGCGGCGGCTGATCGAGCTCGGCCTGTCCTCCCACGACGAGGTGATCGAGGAGCTCGGGCAGGCGGCCGACCCCGACCGGGCGCTCTCCGTCCTGGAACGCATCGCCGCGGCAGGCAACCGCGACGAGCTCCTCGCACAGGTATCGGCCTTCGCCGGGTTGCGACGCCGGCTGGTTGCGGTTGCCGGCGCGAGCGCGGCGCTGGGCGACTGGCTCGTCCGGCATCCGCAACAGTGGCGGCAGCTCGTCGACGACGACGCAGCTGCGGCCCGCCCCACTCGCTTCGGGTTGCAGGTGGCGCTGCAGCGCGAGATCGAGGGGCGTGACGGCCGCGAGGCGTATGACGCATTGCGGGTCGGCTACCGCAGTGCCGTGCTCGGCCTCGCCGCCCGCGACCTGTGTGCCGGTCTTGCGGTGGACGACGTCGCGGCGGAGCTCGCCGATCTCGCGGAGGCGACGCTCGGAGCCGCGTTGCGGGTCGCTGAACGGGAGTACCCGGACCGGTCGAGCCGGCTGGCTGTCATCGCGATGGGAAAGTGCGGGGGCCGCGAGCTCAACTACGTGAGCGATGTCGACGTCGTGTTCGTCGCGGAGCCGGCTGACGCGGCGCCGGCCGCGACGACCCTCGCCTCGACGATGATGCGGGTCTGCTCCGACACGACCTCGGAGGGCTCGATCTGGCCGGTCGACGCGGCGCTGCGCCCGGAGGGGAAGGCGGGGCCGCTCGTTCGCACCCTCGCCAGCCACGTCGGCTACTACGAGCGGTGGGCGAAGACCTGGGAGTTCCAGGCGTTGCTCAAAGCGCGGGCCGTCGCCGGCGATGCTGCACTCGGTGCGGAGTACGTCGCGGCCGTCGCTCCGATGGTGTGGGCGGCGGCCGGGCGGCCGAGCTTCGTCGAAGACGTGCAGGCGATGCGCCGGCGGGTGGTCGGCCTGCTGTCCGCGGCGGAGGCGCCCCGCCAGGTCAAGCTCGGCCCCGGTGGGCTTCGCGACGTCGAGTTCGCAGTCCAGCTGCTGCAGCTGGTCCACGGTCGCGGTGACGAGAGTCTGCGCAGTCCCACCACGTTGGTCGCGCTCGCCGCGCTCGCCCAGGGTGGATATGTCGGCCGGGACGACGCGGCAGTGCTGGCCGCGGCGTACCGGTTCCTGCGAACCGTCGAGCATCGGTTGCAGCTGCAGCATTTGCGGCGCACGCACCTGCTTCCCGCCGACGAGGCGGGTCTTCGCTGGCTGGCGCGATCGATGGGTCATCGTGACGTCGCGTCCTGGCACGCGGAGTACGACGGGCACATCCGGGAGGTCCGCCGGATCCACGAGAAGCTGTTCTACCGGCCGTTGCTCAACGCGGTCGCCCGACTTCCCTCCGAGGGAACCCGGCTCACGACCCAGGCCGCGACCGCCCGGCTCGAAGCCCTGGGCTTCTCCGATCCCACCGCCGCGCTGCGTCACATCGAGGCGCTGACGGCGGGAGTCAGTCGCAACGCCGCGATTCTGCGCGCGCTCCTTCCCGCGATGCTCGGGTGGTTCGCCGATGCTGCCGACCCCGACGCCGGACTGCTGTCGTTCCGGCAGGTCAGCGACGCCCTCGGCAGCACGCCCTGGTATCTGCGGGTGCTGCGTGACGAAGGCGCGACGGCGGAGCGCCTCGCCCGGTTGCTCGCGACGAGCCGGTTCGTCGCCGACCTGCTCGGTCGCGCGCCGGAGACGGTCGCCCTGCTGGCCGACGACGACGAGCTGCAACCGCGAGGCGCGGAGGCGCTGCGGCGTGAGCTGGTGGCCAGTGCATCGCGCAACGAGAAGCCCGAGGAGGCCGTCGTCGCAGTCCGTGCACTGCGACGCAAGGAGCTGCTGCGCATCGCGTTCGGGGATCTGCTCGGGTTGATCGATGTCGGTGCGGTCGGGAGGGCGCTGACCGATGCCGCGGGAGCGACACTGGCGGCCGCGCTGGAGAGCGCGCAGCGCAAGGTCAGGGCCGACCTCGGCGAGGAGCTGCCGGTGCGACTGGCGGTGATCGGCATGGGCCGGCTGGGCGGACTCGAGCAGGGCTACGGCAGCGACGCCGATGTGCTGTTCGTCTACGAGCCGGTCGGTGCCGACGCTCCGGCGTGCACGTCCGCGGCGCACGAGATCGCCCAGGAGCTGCGGCGCCTGCTGTCGATGCCCGCGCCGGATCCGCCCCTCGTCGTCGACGCCGACCTTCGTCCCGAGGGTCGCCAGGGCCCGCTGGTTCGCAGCCTCGCGTCGTACGCGGAGTACTACGAGCGGTGGTCCGCGCCCTGGGAGATGCAGGCTCTGCTGCGCGCCCACCCCATCGCCGGGGACGCGGACCTCGCACTGCGATTCATCGCGATGATCGATCCGATGCGCTACCCGCGCGGCGGGGTGAGCGACGCCGAGGTGCGGGAGATCCGTCGGCTCAAGGCGCGTATGGAAGCCGAGCGGCTGCCGCGCGGCGTGGACCCGTCGGCACACCTCAAGCTCGGTCGGGGCGGCCTTTCAGATGTCGAGTGGACGGTCCAGCTGTTGCAGCTGCGCCACGGCGCCGATCGGCCGGAGCTTCGTACGACGGCGACGCTGGAGGCGCTCCGGGCGGCCGTGGCCGCCGACCTGCTGTCCGACGCCGATGCCCGTGCCCTGGAGGATGCGTGGGTGATCGCGACTCGGGTACGCAACGCAATCGTGCTGGCGCGCGGTCGTGCGTCCGACGTCCTGCCGTCCGACGCGCGCACGCTTGCCGCGGTCGCGCGGGCGATGGGTTACCCCGCGGGGCACAGCGGCGATCTGCTGGAGGACTACCGTCGCGCGACGCGGCGCGCGCGCTCGGTCCACGAGCGAGTGTTCGCCGCGTGACGCAGCGACGATGGGCGGCTCCGCTGACGGTCGCCGTCATGCTCGGCGGCCTCTATGTGCTGCTTGCGCCGCACACGGCTGATCTCGCGGCACAGACCGCGCGTGCGCAGGTGTTCCGCCGCAGTGGCTACGTGCCGTACTGGACAGGTTGGTACGGCGGCACGCCGATGGCCGGCTACAGCTTGGTCACGCCGCCGTTGCTCGGCTTGTTCGGAGCGGTCTGGCTCGGCGCGCTGACCATCCTCGCGTCGGCGGCGGTGGCGGTCCCGTTGCTCGCGGACTGCCGGCGACCGCGCGCCGCCGCGATCGCAGTCGTGGTCTCCGGCGCGTTTGACGTGTTCTCGGGGCGCACGACGTTCGCCGCCGGTGTGGTCGTCGCGTTGGTGGCGATGCTGATGGTCGAGCGGCGCCGGCCGCGGCTCGCGTTCGTGGTCGGGCTGCTGGCGACCGCAACCAGTCCGGTTGCGGGTGTGCTGCTCGCGCTGGTTGCGGGAGCGACAGTCCTGGCGGGGCCGCGGCGACGTGTCGCTGCGCTCTCTGCGCTCATCGGCGTCGGGGTGGCGTTCGCTGTCATCGCGTTGCTCGCGAGCGGCTCACGTGGTGGCTATGAGCCCTTCACCCGCACCTCGCTGTTGCTCGCCGTCGGCACGACGCTCGTCGTGATGCTCAGCCCGGTCGGCCGGCGGCTGCGAGTGGTCGGCTGGCTGACGCTGGGGCTGCTCCTCGGCTGCTTCCTCATCCACTCGCCGGTCGGCGCAAACGCGACGCGGATCGCGGTTCTCGGTGCCGCTCCGGCACTGGTTGCCTCGGCGCGCTGGCCGAAGACCGTGCTCTTCCCGGCGGTGGTCGTTGCGTCGCTGCTGGCCTTCGGTCAGCTGGTCAACGACATGGTGGCCTCTGGTGGCACGGTGGCGTCACGCGGTTTCGTCGCGCCGCTCAAGGCTGAGGTGCTCGCACAACCCGGGATCTTCCAGTACCGCGTCGAGGTGGTGGCACCGAAGACGCATTGGCCGCTGACCTACCTGCTTCCGGACGTGGCGGTCGCGCGTGGTTGGGAGCGCCAGACCGACGAGGCGCGCAACCGCCTCTTCTACGGACGTGCACCGCTCACCCCGGCGGCCTACCGCGACTTCCTGGACCGCAACGCGGTCGGGTACGTCGCGCTGCCGTTTCACTCCGCCCTGGACTACGGCTCAGTGGGTGAGGGCGCGCTGATCCGCGGCGGACTGCCGTACCTGCGAATGATCTGGCACAACGCCGACTGGCAGCTCTATGCGGTCACGGATCCGGCGCCGCTGGTCGAGCGGGTGCCGGACCACGCGCCGCCCGTCGCGTCGTCGGCGGAGGTACTCGCCGCGGACGACACGGGCCTCACCTTCGACGTGTTTGCACCGGGCAGGTACCTGGTGCGCTTGACCTGGTCGCCATATCTCGTGGCGAGCGGTGGCCACGTGAGTCGCGCCCCGCACGACCACGTCTGGGTGAGGCTGCCGGGTGCCGGGCACTACCGGCTCCGCGCCGTCTGGCGCTGGCCCTGATCCAACCGGCTCAGGCCGCGGCGAGCTCCCGCTCCGGCGCGAGCTGCGCGGCGATGGCGCGGCGACTGTAGGCGTGACGCCCGGACAGCAAGCGCTCGACCGCGATGCCGATGCCGAGTGTGATCGCACCACCGGCGGCGTCCATCACGAAGTGGTTGGCGGTGCCGATCACGACGAAGAGCGTGCACAGCGGGTACAGCGCGCCGAGCACCTTGACCCACCGGCGTTCCGCGAGCGTAACGATCGCGATCGCGCACCACAGCGACCATCCGATGTGGAGCGACGGCATCGCTGCGAACTGGTTGGACTCCTTGGCGATGGAGCCGGATGCGATCGATCCCCAGGTGTGGAACTTGATCAGCGTGTCGGTGAAGCCGGGCAGCATCCGCGGCGGTGCCAGCGAGATGAACCAGAACCCGAGGAGCGCGACGACGTTCGTGATCATCAGCACGCTTCGGATGGAGCGATAGCGAAGCGGGTGGCGCATGTAGAGCCAGACCAGGACGCCGATCGTCACGACGAAGTGCAGCGTCGCGTAGTAGTAGTCGCAGAGATAGGCCAGCCACGCGTGGCCGGCCACCAGCACGTTCACCGCGTGCTCGATGTCGAAGTGCAACGCGCGCTCGATCGACAGCACAGAGTTGGCGCGGTTCACCGCCCCGACCTCGTGGCTCGGCACCGTATTGCGAACCAGCGAGTACAGGTAGTAGACGAAGGCGACGAACGCGATCTCCTGCCACCATTTCGGCGGCCGGATCGCCCTCACCCGCTCGGGCAGGAGCGCGAAGGGGCGACGGCGGGAATCTGCCATCACTTGCCTCACTTCGCGGGTCGGGGGTTCCGACCATTTTGCCAGAACCCCCGTCGGCGAGCGGATCTGCTGTTTCAGCCCTCCTGTGTGGTGGACCTACAAGGACTTGCCGATCTTCGGCGTCGCGAGCTTCAAGCCGCCCAGGTACGGGTCACCCGGCGGGGCGTCGATGTCGACGTAGAAGTCGTATCCACCGGAGTCGGGGTTGAAGTAGCTCGAGAAGTCATCGAGGCACGGCGCGCCGACCGTGTAGTACGAGTCGCCCACGAAGACTTCCGAGTCGCAGAAGGCGAGCAGGCCGACGTAGTCGCCGTCGTACGGACCGCCGGTGGTGATCTGCGGTGCCGGGCCCAGGAAGCCGAACGAGTCGGCGCTGTGCGGGAACACGGTCGAGACGCCGTCCTGGCTGTAGGCCGTGAACGGGTCCGGCGAGACGTAGCAGAACCAGTACATCGTGCCTTCGATGCCGGGCTGGTGGTGCACCCAGTTGTAGTACGTGTGCGCGGGGTCGCCCTCGAGCATGTAGGAGATCGACTTGTCAGCGGTGAGTTGGTAGCCCTGCACGTGCGCCACCGGGCCGGCACCGGGCACGCCACAAGGAAGGCCCGGCCCCCCGAGGTCGTCGACGATGTAGCCGTCGGTGGAGTCGCTGTGGGCGTCGACATCGGCGGTCGCCGTCGCGGCGCGGGCTTCGCACTCTCCGTCGCAACGGTCGAAGCCAAACGGCGTGGTGCCCTGGCTCGGCTTGAGGATGAGGTCACCGGAGTACTTCGCGATCAGCTTCGTCACGCCGTTGCCGAGCACGTCCACGCCATAGGTGTGCGTCATGACGCACGGGGTGTTGAAGCAGCTCGGAACGGTGAGGGTGCCGATGTGGTCGCCGAGGTTGTCGGTGATCGCCACCGTGCCGCTCGGAGTGATGCCGAACCCGTTCTTCTGGGTCCCCAGCTGGACCTGGGCCGTCACCGTGAACGTGAAGCCGTCGTTCGACAGCGTCGCGGTCAGCGTCGTCGTACTGGCCGAGAGGTTCAGGCTGGTCGCCGCCGACGCCCCCGTCGTCGTGCCGAGCACCCCCATCAGCAGCGCCGCTGAGCCGGCAACCGCAATCACACGGTGCCTCCGGCGCATGGCGCGCAGGCGATGGATAGGCATGTTCCCCCCTTGGAAGCCGACCCCCACTACTGCATTCCAGGGGAGCATGGCGGGCCGCGATTTCCGCTTGGTAAACGGCGTAATTGTCTGGCAGCGGACACTTGGATCGGTTTTCGCCCGGTTTGTTGCCGAGTTTCCTTTTCGGCGGCTACCCGGCGGAAACCGATTGCTCGTACCGTCCAACCATGGACCCGGGGGGGACGCGCGACCTGCTGCCGTACGTCCCCCGGCTCGTCGTCGACTGGCTGACCACGTCGCCCGCCGAGCGGCACCGTGCCGTGTCCGGCTCCGGGGTGTTCGCCGACATCTCCGGCTTCACCGCCCTCACCGAGCGGCTGGCCGAGCGCGGCAAGGCCGGCGCCGAGGAGATGGGCGATCTCCTCAACGCCACTTTCGAGCAGCTGCTCGATGCGGCCTACGACTACGGCGCCAACCTCGTGAAGTGGGGCGGCGACGCCGTGCTCCTGCTGTTCGAGGGTGACGGGCACGCGATCCGCGCCGCGCAGGCCGCCTGGGAGATGCAGGCCGTGATGCGGCGGATCGGCCGGCTGAAGACGTCGGTCGGCGCGGTGACGCTCGGCATGTCGATCGGTATCCACTCCGGCGAGTTCGACTTCATGCTGGTCGGCTCTCGCTATCGGGAGCTCATCGTGACCGGCCCGGCCGCCACGGCAACCGCGCACATGGAGAAGGTGGCTGACCGCGGCCAGGTCGTCGTCAGCTCCTCGGCCCGGGCCGCGCTTCCGGTGGGGTGCACCGGCGACGCGGTCGAGACCGGCTGGCTGCTCACCGCGCCGCCCGGCGCGGTCGCCAACCCCAACAAGTCGCGCCCGCCGCGCGCGGTCGACCTCGGCGTCGCGTTCTGCGCGCCGCTGCGCGACCACCTGTCGAGTGGGGTCGTCGACTACGAGCACCGGCGGGTGGTGGTCGGCTTCATCGAGTTCTCCGGCACCGACACCCTGCTGGCCAGCGACGGCATCGACGCCCTGGTCGATGCGGTGGGGCACGTCATCGAGCGCGCGCAGGAGGCGGCCGCCGACAGCGACGTCACCGTGCTCTCGACCGACCTCTGTGAGAACGGCGGCAAGATCATCCTCGCCTCAGGCATCCCGAACGCGGTCGGCGATGCGGAGTCGCGGGTGCTGTCCGCGGTACGACGGGTGGTCCACCCGGGTGGCCGTCTCTCGCTGCGGGCGGGAGTGAACGTGGGCCGGGTCTTCGCCGGCGACTACGGCCCGAAGTACCGGCGCGTGTACTCGGTGACCGGGGACTGTGTGAACCTCGCCGCGCGGCTGATGGCGCACGCCGGCGCCGGTCAGATCATCACGATGCCGGAGGTCGTCGAGGCGTCGCGCACGCAGTTCGAGACGACGCCGTTGCCGCCGTTCCACGTCAAGGGGAAGACCGCTGCGATCGACGCGCTCCTGGTCGGCGACCCGGTTCGCGCCGCTGCGGTGCCGGCGGCCAACCGGCTACCGATCATCGGTCGTGAGGCCGAGCTGCAAGACCTCCTTGACGGCGTCGCGTCGGCGATGCGGGGAGAGGGCCGGGTCGTCGAGCTCGTCGGCGGTCCTGGCATGGGCAAGTCGCGGCTGCTCGAGGAGCTCACCGGTCAGACCGACGTCCGCGTCCTGTGGACCGACGGTGACGTCTACGCCAGCACCACGCCGTACCAGCCGATGCGGCGGTTGCTGCGCCACACGCTCGGAATAGACGACGACGTCGACGAGGCTGCGCTGGCGGCGATGCTGCGCGACCTGACCGCGGGCACCGCGCCGGACCTGCTTGCGATGCTGCCGCTGATCGGGGTGGTCGCCGGCGTCAGCATCCCCGAGACGCCGGAGGTCGCCGCACTGGACCCGGAGGTTCGCAAGAGCTACCTCGAGTCCGCGGTGAGCGACCTGCTCGGGCGGCTGCTTCGGATGCCCCTGGTGATGGTGGTCAACGACCTCTACCTGATGGATGAGGCCACCATCGATCTGCTGAAGCGGCTTGCGGCTGACGTCGCGGACCGGCCGTGGCTGATCATCGCCACGCGTCGCACCGAGACGTCGAGTCCGTTCCCGGTCGGTCAGGCGTTGACGGTCATCAAGATCGACCCGCTGCCCGACAGCGCCGCTGCTGCGCTCATCGCGGCGTCGGCGAATGACACCGCGCTTGCGCCACATCATGTGCGTCAGCTGGTCGAGCGGGCCGGTGGTAACCCGCTGTTCCTGCTCGAGATGGTGCGCAGTGCGCGGTCCGGCGCGGATGTGTCGGAGCTGCCCGACTCGGTCGAGGGCGTGATCGCGGCGAGCATCGACCGGTTGACGCCGACTCGACGCCGCTGGCTTCGGGCGGCGTCGGTGCTCGGCATGTCGCTCGATCTGGACCTGCTCGGCGCTGTACTCGGCGCCGACGCGTTCGACGTCGACGTCGGCGTCGACATGGCGGACTTCCTCGTCGCCGGTGTCGACGGGTCCTGGCGGTTCAGCCATCATCTGGTCCGCGCCGCGGCGTACGAAGCCCTGCCGTATCGCCGTCGTGCCGAGCTGCACGCCACGACCGCTGACCTGCTCGAGCAGCGGGCGGGCGCTCCGAGCGATGCCGACGCCGACCTGCTCTCGATGCACTGCTTCTACGGCGAGCGGTTCGACCGGGCGTGGCACTACTCGCGGATCGCGGCCGAGCGGGCACGCGCGCAGTACGCACCGTCCGAGGCGGTCGAGTGCTACCGGCGGGCGCTCACGTCGGCGTCGCGGCTGGGCGGCATCGATCCCGGCGACATCGCGCGGGTGTGCGAGGACCTCGCTGTTGTGTACTTCGACCTGGGCGAACGCGCGAAGTCAGACCAGGCACTCGCCGACGGCCGCCGCCGCGCCAAGGGTGACGTGTTGCTGTCGGCGAGCCTGTGGCTTCGCACCGCGGCACATCGTGAGCAGTCGGGTCGCTACGCCGAAGCGTTGCGTTGGGTGACGAAAGCGCGCCGGCTGCTCGCCGGGCGCGACGAGCCGGCCGCGGTGCAGCTGCTCGCCCAGCTTGCCGAGCTCGCGGCGAGTGCACGCACCCGGCAGGGCCGGTTCGGCGAGGCGATCGCCGATGCCCACACCGCACTGCTGCTCGCCCGCCGTTGCGGGGACCGGCGTACCGAGGCGAACGCGCTGACCGTTCGGGAGCTCGCCGGCGCGACCATGGGGCTGCCGTACGACGCCGCGAAGCTCGAGGAGTGCATCGCGATCTACGAAGAGCTCGGCGACGTGCGCGGGCAAGCGCGGGCGAACAACTGGTTCGGTGCGTGCGCGTACTACGCCGGACGATGGGATGACGCGGTCACCTACTTCCAGCGCGCCGAGCGCGCCTACTGGCGCACCGGCCGCGAGTACGACGCAGCCGGCAACGCCGCCAACCGGGCCGAGATCCTGATCGCCCAGGGCTACCTCGACGAGGTCGACGAGATCCTCACCGACGGCATGGCGATGTGGCGCTCGACCGACTCGGCGAGCGCACTCAGCTTCGGCCTGTTGCTCAGAGGGCAGGCCGCGTTGGCGCGGGGCGAGATCGACCAGGCGCTCGTGCACCTCGCCGAGGCGCGGGCGATCCGGGTCGAGATCGGCGAGAGCAACGAGGTGGTCACGACCGACTCGGTGATCGCCGAGTGCCACCTGCGCCTCGGCGACTACTCCACCGCGTTGCGGTGCGCCGACGATGCGCTCGGTCGGGCCGGCGAGGGTGCGCCGGGCACGCCGCTGCTGCTGCGAGTGCGCGGCGAGACCCTGGTGGCCGTCGGCATGGTGCGGGAAGGGTGCGCGGCGCTGCGGTCGAGCCTCGCCGAGGCACGCGGGCGCAATGCCCGGCACGAGGTGGCGGCCGCCTTGTCAGCCCTGCTCGAGCTCGACGAGGGCGCGACACCCGACGAGCGGGCCGGCTGGGAACGGGAACGCGACGAGCTGGTGAGCCTGCTCGGGCTGGTGAGCCGCCGATCGTCACGCGGCGTCTAGCCGCCGATCGTCACGCGGCGTCTAGCCGCCGATCGTCCACGTGTCGCCGGAGCTGAGCAGCGCCGCGAGGTCGCCGTTGCCCTTGGCGGCACGTGCTTCGGCGACCTGGGCGCGAGCCGCGTCGTCGTACGCCGGACGCTCGACCGCGCGGAAGATGCCGATCGGGGTCACGCCGTTGTCGACGTTGCCGAGCCGCGACAGTGCGAACGCCAGCTCCGGCTCGTCGGCCTGCGGGTCGTGGACCAGCAGCGACGCCTCGTTGGACGCGTCGACGTCGACCACTTCGAGGCGACCGCGTGAGGAGACGCGAACGCCCTTGCTGCCCTCGTGGCCGAACCTGACCTGCTGGCCGGCCTCGAGGAACACCGCGCGGTCTTCCTTGCTGTCGACGTCCTTGATGACGTCCCACGCACCGTCGTTGTAGATGTCGCAGTTCTGCAGGATCTCGACGAAGGCGGCGCCGCGGTGCTCGGCGGCGGCCTGCAGCGTGGCGGTGAGGTGCTTGCGGTCGGAGTCGACGGTACGGGCGACGAAGGTCGCTTCGGCGCCCAGGGCGATCGAGACCGGGTTGAGCGGCCGGTCCACCGAACCCATCGGCGAGGACTTCGTGTTCTTCCCGACCTCGGAGGTGGGCGAGTACTGCCCCTTGGTCAGGCCGTAGATCCGGTTGTTGAACAGAAGGATCTTGAGGTTGACGTTGCGGCGCAGCGCGTGCAGCAGGTGGTTGCCGCCGATCGAGAGCAGGTCGCCGTCGCCGCCGATCACCCACACCGACAGGTCGGGGCGCGAGGTCGCCAGACCCGTCGCGATCGCCGGGGCGCGGCCGTGGATCGAGTGCATGCCGTAGGTGTTCATGTAGTACGGCAGCCGGGCCGCGCACCCGATGCCCGAGATGAACACCGTGTTCTCGCGCTTGATGCCCAGCGTCGGCATGAAGCCCTGGATGGCAGCGAGGATCGCGTAGTCACCGCAACCCGGGCACCAGCGCACCTCCTGGTCGGAGGTGAAGTCCTTGCGCGACTGCTCGGCGTCCGTCGTCGGGACGAGCTCGAGACCGCGCCGGGGGCCGGGAACGGGAAGAAAGACGGTGTCGCTCACTGGGTCGCCAATCCGTTGATCGCTTCGAGCAGGTCCTCGCTGCGGAACGGAAGGCCGCGGACCTGGTTGTAGGAGTGGACGTCGACGAGGAACTTCGCGCGCAGCAGCAGGGCGAGCTGGCCGAGGTTCATCTCGGGGACGAGCACCTTGCTGTACTTCGCAAGGACCTCGCCGGTGTTCGCCGGCAGCGGGTTGAGGTGCCGCAGGTGTGCCCGGGCGACCTTCAAGCCGTTGCCGCGGGCGGACCGCACCGCCGCCGCGATCGGGCCGTACGTCGACCCCCATCCGAGGACGAGGATGTCGGCGTCGCCGTCGGGGTCGTCCACCTCGAGCGGCGGAATGGTTGCGGCGATGCCGTCGACCTTGGCCTGGCGCAGCCGGACCATCTTGTCGTGGTTGGCCGGGTCGTAGGAGATGTCGCCGGACCCGTCGGCCTTCTCGATGCCACCGACCCGGTGCTCGAGGCCCGGCGTACCGGGAATCGCCCACGGCCGGGCGAGCGTCTCGGGGTCGCGGGCGTACGGCAGGAACGGCGAGCCGTCCTCCGGCGCCTTCGCGAACTCGACCTTGATCTCGGGCAGCGCGTTGGCGTCCGGGATCAGCCACGGCTCGCTGCCGTTGGCGAGGTAGGCGTCCGAGAGCAGGTAGACCGGCGTGCGGTAGGTGACGGCGATCCGGACCGCTTCCATCGCGGCGTCGAAGCAGTCGGCAGGTGACTGCGCGGCCACGATCGGTGCCGGCGCCTCGCCGTGGCGGCCGAACATCGCGAGCAGCAGGTCGGCCTGCTCGGTCTTGGTCGGCATGCCGGTCGACGGGCCGGCGCGCTGGACGTCGACGATGACCAGCGGGAGCTCGAGCATGATGCCCAGGCCGACGGTCTCGGCCTTGAGGTCGACGCCGGGTCCGGAGGTGGTCGTGATGCCGAGCGACCCGCCGAATGACGCGCCCAGCGCCGCGCCGACGCCCGCGATCTCGTCCTCGGCTTGGAACGTGATGACGCCGAACTGCTTGTACTTGGCGAGCTCGTGGAGGATGTCCGACGCCGGCGTGATCGGGTAGGTGCCGAGGAACAGCTGAAGGCCGGCCTGCTTGGCGGCCGCGATCAGACCGTAGGCGAGTGCGGTGTTGCCGTGGACGGTCCGGTAGGTGCCCGGCTTCATCGGCGCGGGGCCGACCTCGTAGCGGACGACGAAGCCTTCGGTCGTCTCGCCGTAGTTCCAGCCGGCCTTGAACGCCGCGACGTTGGCGGCCGCGAGCTCGGGCTTCTTGGCGAAGCGCTGCTCGATGTAGTTGACGGTGCTCTGCGTCGGACGGCTGTAGAGCCAGGACAGCAGGCCGAGCGCGAACATGTTCTTCGCGCGCTCGCCGTCCTTGCGGCCGACGTCGTGGCCTTCGACCGACTTCACCGCCAGGGAGGTGAGGTCGAGGGCGTGGACGGCGTACCCCTCGAGGGAGTTGTCCTCGAGCGGGTTCTCGGCGTACCCGACCTTCTTGAGGTTGCGCGGGGTGAACTCGTCGGAGTTGACGATGATCGTGCCGCCGCGTCGCAGCTGGCCGAGGTTGGCCTTGAGCGCTGCCGGGTTCATCGCCACCAGGACGTCGGCGTGGTCACCGGGCGTGAGCACCGAGTGGTCGCCGAAGTGCAGCTGGAAGGCGCTGACGCCGGGCAGCGTCCCGGCTGGCGCGCGGATCTCGGCCGGGAAGTCGGGAAGCGTCGACAGGTCGTTGCCGAACTCCGCGGTCTCCGAAGTGAACCGGTCGCCCGCGAGCTGCATGCCGTCGCCGGAGTCACCGGCAAAGCGGATCACCACGTGATCCAGACGCTCGACGGGGGTTTCTGCGATCTCGGTCATCGAGGCGTCACTGCCTGACCGCTCCTCTGTGCTCGCTTGGCCCCTAGCTGTGGGGTAACACAGCATCGGTGGCCCTGCGTGTGGATGTTTGGCGGGTGCTCAGAACAGGGTAGACCGCTATGCCGGTTACCGCCCGGTAGGTCGGGCCACCTTTGCGGCGAGCCCGAACGCGGCCTGGATGACACCGTCGAACGCGCGAGCCGGGAGCAGCCACCGGGTGAGCAGGATCGTCCCGGCGCCGCGGCCGGTGGGGTAGCGGGTGAGCGGGTGTTTCACGGTCGCGGCCTTGGCGATCTTCTTGGCGACGACGCTGCTCGGGGAGCTGATGGCCTTGTGGTCGGCCAGCTCGAGGATGGCTGCCGCGTGCTCGGCCTGACCGGCGTACGCCGTGCCCGAGGAGGTCTTGCGGAGGTTGTCGGCCGAGATCGACGCCCACTCGGTGCGGATACCGGCGGGCTGGATGACGATGACCTTGATGCCGAACGGCTTGAGCTCGACCCGCATCGAGTCGCTCAGGCCTTCGACCGCGAACTTGGTGGCGTGGTACCAGCCGCCGAGCGGCTCGTAGATGCGGCCGCCGATCGAGGAGATGTTGATGATCCGGCCGCTGCCCTGCTCCCGCATGTGGGGGAGCACCAGCTGGCTGACCAGCGCCAGCCCGAAGACGTTGACATCGAACTGGTACTTCGCCTCGCTGAGCGGGACGTCCTCGACCGCGCCGTAGGAGCCGTA
>DASZYY010000093.1:0-16657 GCA_035545175.1 Mycobacteriales bacterium | reverse complement strand
CCCGCCGCCGAGAAGATCTCGTGGGTCTTGTCGCACGCCTCGGACGCCAGGTAGGTGACCAGCGGGGTGACGAGCTCCGGCTCGAGCTGCGACGCGAAGTCGCCCAGCAGCTCCATCGTCATCCGGGTCGCGGCAACCGGGCAGAGCACGTTGGACTTGATGCCCGCCTTCTCGCCCTCGATCGCAATGATGTTGGACAGGCCGACGAGGCCCATCTTGGCGGCCCCGTAGTTGGTCTGCCCGAAGTTGCCGAACACACCGGCGTTGGAGGCGGTGAAGACGAACCGGCCGTAGCCGTTCTCCTTCATCACCTTGAACGCGGGCTGGGACACGTAGAACGCGCCCTTGAGGTGCACCTCGAGCACCGCGTCGAGGTCTTCCCAGGTGAGCTTGGCGAAGGACTTGTCGCGCAGGATGCCGGCGTTGTTGATGACGACGTCGACCTTGCCGAACGAGTCGACGGCGGTCTTGACGATGTTCTCGCCGCCCTCGGGCGTGGACACCGAGTCGTAGTTGGGAACGGCCTCGCCGCCGGCCGCGGTGATCTCGTCCACGACCTTCTGAGCGGCCGTGTGCTCGCCGCCGGTGCCGTCCACCGAGCCGCCGAGGTCGTTCACGACGACCTTCGCGCCACGCCGTGCCAACTCGAGCGCATACGTACGACCCAGGCCACCGCCCGCGCCCGTCACGATCGCTACTCGTCCGTCAAAGGTGATCTCAGCCATTTGGCCACCCTATCGAGGCGGTGAAAGACTGCTGAGCGTGCCTTCCAGTCCTGCCACTCGGGCACTCGGCCTCGCCGGATCGCTCGGTGGAATCACCACGACCGCGACCACCGGCGCCGTGCTGATCAACGTGAGCCGGAAGTGGTACGACGGCCTCGACAAGCCCCGGTGGGCAAGCCCGACGATCGCCTTCGCGCCGGCCTGGTCGCTCGTGGCGGCCAGCCAGGCCGTGGGTGCCTGGATGGCGTGGCGCGAGGACGACGAGCGGGACGCGATCGACGTGCCGGCCGTGTCGTCGTACGCCGTCTCCACCTGGCTGAGCCTGGCCTGGCTGATGTTGTTCTTCGGCCTTCGCAAACCGGGCCTTGCGCTCATCAACGCGGTCGTGCTGTGGGTGGCGCTGTCGCTGACGATCGCCGAGTTCGCCCGCCGGCACCGGCTCACCGCGGCGTTGATGCTGCCCTCACTGTTCGCCGTCAGCTACCTCAGCGCGTTGAACTTCGCGATCTGGCGGCGCAACCGCTAGCGCGGCACCACCTGCCAGCGGCGGTTGGCGAGACTCGGCATCTTCTCCCTGCACTGCGACACCCGCGCCGCGCTGACCTCCGCCGCCGCGACGCCTTCGGCTCGCGGATCGACGGCGGCAAGCTCGATCCCCCACGGGTCGACGATGCGGCTGCCGCCGGTGTACGTCGGCGGGCACTGCACGGCGCCCGCGACGTAGCAGACGTTCTCGATCGCGCGCGCCGTGGTGAGCGCCTGCCACTGCTCGAGCTTGTGCTCGCCCGCGACCCACGCCGACGGCACTGCGATCAGCTCCGCGCCGTCGTCAGCGAGCGCCCGGGCGAGCTCCGGGAAGCGGATGTCGTAGCAGGTCATGACCCCGACCGACACGTCACCAACCGCAAACACCAGTCGGTCATCCGGGTCGCCGGGCAGCAGGCGGTCGGACTCCATCCAGCCGAGCGCGTCGAACAGGTGCTGCTTGCGGTACCTGCCGATCAGGCTTCCGTCCGGGCCGACGGCCACCACCGTGTTGAAGACCCGGTTCCCAGAACCCGTGTCACCGTCCGCGACCTCGAACATGCCCGCGACGACGGTCACACCTTGCCGCCTCGCGGCATCGGCGAGCCCGGCCACGAACGGCCCGTCGAGCGGCTCCGCCACCGAAGCAAGCGCGAGGTCGGGCGTACCGAAGTCGTGCATCGCGGCTTCCGGCGCGACGACCAGATCCGCGCCGTGGCCGGCCGCATGCTCGATCCGCGCGCGCAGCCGCCCGAGGTTCTCCGCTTTGTCGAGGCTGGCTGCGATCTGCATCACCGCGACCTTCATGGCCCCATCTAAGTACGCTGCCGCCATGAGCAAAGGGACGATCTTCATCACCGGCGCGAGCACCGGGATCGGGCACGCCACCGCGCTGCGCCTCGCCAACGCCGGCTACACGGTCATCCCCGGGCTTCGGCGCGACGAGCCGCTGCCGGACCCCGTCGCCAAGCCGGTGTTGCTGGACCTCACCGACCCGGCGTCACTCGGCCCGGCCTGCGAGGAAGTGATCTCGCGCGCCGACGGCACGCTTGTCGGCCTGATCAACAACGCCGGCATGAGCATCAGCGGGGCGTTCGAAGGCCTGACGCTGGACGACTGGCGCCGGCAGTTCGAGATCAACTTCTTCGGTCACATCGCCATCACCCAGAACCTGGTGTCGGCTCTCCTCGCCAACAAGGGCCGCATCGTCACGGTCGGGTCGATCGGTGGCCGGATGGCCCTGCCGTACATGGGTCCCTACACCTCGTCGAAGCACGCGGTGCACGGCTGGATGGACTCGCTGCGCATGGAGCTCGCCCCGCAGGGCGTTCAGGCGATCCTGGTCGAGCCCGGCGCGATCGACACGCCGCTGTGGGAGAAGGGAACCGGCGAGGCACAGGAGCGACTCGACAAGCTTCCCGAGGACCTGCGCGCCCGCTACCAGCGCTACTTCAACGGCGCGCTCAAGGCCGCCGAGATGTCGTCGAAGGCGGCCATCCCGCCGGATCGGGTCGCCAAGGTCATCGAGAAGGCGCTGACCGCGCGACGTCCGCGGGGGCGCTATCTGGTCGGTCCCGACGCCCGCATCCAGGCGATGATCGCCAAGGGCCCGGCCAGTGTGGTCGACGGGATTCTCGGGCTCGTCATCCGGCCGCGCGACTAGGCGACCAGCAGATGGTCTTGCGGGGATTCGGTACGACGATCTTCGCGGAGATGAGCGCCCTCGCCCTCGAGACCGGCTCGATCAACCTCGGGCAGGGCTTCCCCGACACCGACGGCCCCACCGCGATGCTGGAGCGCGCCGTCGAGGGCATCCGCAACGGCGAGAACCAGTACCCGCCAGGGCCCGGGGTGCTCGCGTTGCGCGAGGCGATCGAGGAGCATCGCCGGCACCATTACGGGCTCACCTACGACCCGGCGTCGGAGATCCTCGTCACGGTCGGGGCCACCGAAGCCATCAGCGCCGCCGTACTCGGGCTGTGCGAGCCGGGCGACGAGGTCATCGTCTTCGAGCCCTACTACGACTCCTACGCCGCGACCATCGCCCTCGCCGGCGCGCAGCGAGTACCGATCCCGCTGCGTCCGGACGCGGTCGGCCGGTTCGGCTTCGACGTCGGCGAGCTCCGGGCAGCCGTCACGCCGCGCACCAAAGTGCTACTGCTGAACTCACCGCACAACCCGACCGGCACCGTGCTCACTCGCGGCGAGCTCGAAGCAGTTGCCGAGGTGTGCATCGAACACGACCTCACGATCATCACCGACGAGGTCTACGAGCACCTCACCTACGACGGCATCGAACACATCCCGATCGCGACGCTGCCGGGCATGCGCGAGCGATGCGTCGCGATCTCGAGCGCCGGCAAGTCGTTCAGCGTCACCGGCTGGAAGATCGGCTGGGTGTGTGCGCCGCCTCATCTGCTTCGTGCGGTGAACACGGTCAAGCAGTTCCTCACCTACACCCACAACCCGGCGATGCAGCACGCCGTTGCCTACGCGCTGAGCAACGAGATGGAGTGGGTGGCCGGCCTGCGCGAGTCGCTGCAGCAACGACGCGACCAGCTCGCAGAGGGACTCGAGCGGATCGGCATGCGCGTCACACGGCCGCAGGGCACGTACTTCATCCAGGCCGATGTGCGTCCGCTCGGCACCTCCGACGGCGAGACGTTCGCTCGTCAGCTACCGCATCTGGCAGGTGTCGTGGGGATCCCCACCGCCGTCTTCTGCGACTCCCCCGACGTGGGCGAGCCCTTCGTGCGCTTCGCGTTCTGCAAGCGGCCCGAGGTGATCGACGAGGCGGTTCAGCGGCTCGCCAGCGTCGCCGCCAACGTCGCACCCAGCTCGTAGAGCGCGTCGCGGTCCGCGCGGCCCGGCGCACCCTCAACGGTCACGACCTTGCTCACCGGCTTCCAGCCGAGCCCGGTCGTGATCGTCTCGATCGCGCGCACTGCACCCTCGGTGCCCAAGTTGCCGTGCACGTAGGCGGCGAATGGCCGGTCCTTCGTCGCCTCCAGCACCGGGTAGTAGATCGTGTCGAAGAAGTGCTTCAACGCTCCCGAGATGTAGCCGATGTTCGCCGGAGTTCCGAGCAGGTAGCCGTCGGCCTCGAGGACGTCAACCGGTCCGGCGACCAGTGCCGGAACGACGGCGAGCTCGACACCGTCGATGGCGTCGTCGCGTGCGCCGGCGAGGACCGCCTCGAGCATCTCCTGCGTCGCGGGCGAGGGGGTGTGATGAACGACCAGCAGCCTCGCCACCCGCTCATTGTGGTACGACACAGCGCATGAGTCCTGCAGAGACCGACACCTACGACGTCGTCGTCATCGGTGGCGGCCCGCCCGGGGAGAACGCCGCCGACTACGCCGTCAAAGGCGGCCTCACCGCCGCGATCGTCGAATCCGAGCTGGTCGGTGGCGAGTGCTCCTACTGGGCCTGCATCCCGAGCAAGGCGCTGCTGCGACCGGTCGAGCTCACCTCCGGCGCACGCAACCTTCCGGGGGTGCCGATCGGCGACCGGCTCGACGTGGCGAAGGTGCTGGCCCGCCGCGACTACTTCGCCGAGCACGACGACTCGTCTCAGGTGGGCTGGGCGGAAGGTGCCGGGATCGCAGTGGTCCGCGGCCACGGCCGGCTCTCCGGCGTCCGAGAGGTCGAGGTCTCGACCCCGGATGGCGGGACCCGCACCCTGGCTGCGCGCCACGCCGTCGTGCTGGCCACCGGAACAACCGCCGCAGTGCCACCGATGCCGGGTCTTCGGGAGGCGAACCCGTGGACGTCTCGGGACGTCACGAACCTGCACGAGGTTCCGGACCGGATCGTCGTGATCGGTGGCGGCGTCGTCGGCTGCGAGGCCACCGTCTGGCTCAACGGCCTCGGCTCGAAGGTCACCCTCGCGGCGCGCGACGAGCGGCTGCTCACCCGCAACGAGCCGTTCGCCGGTGAGCTCCTCGCGGCAGCGCTGCGGGAGTCCGGCGTCGACGTACGCCTCGGCGCTGACATCTCCGAGGTACGGCGCGGCACGACCGCCGTGACGGACGAGGGTCGGCTGCGCGGCGCAGAGGTGACCGTGGTCATCGACGGCGAGGAGGTCATCGCCGACGAGGTCCTGATCGCCGCCGGCCGCACGCCGCGCAGCGCGGACCTCGGACTGCAGGTCGTCGGGCTCGAGCCGGGCGGCTACGTGGAGACCGACGACACGATGCTGGTGCGCGGTGTCGAAGGCGAGTGGCTGTACGCCGTGGGCGACATCACTCGCCGTGCACTGCTGACCCACATGGGCAAGTACCAGGCCCGCGTGTGCGGTGACGTCATCGCGGCTCGGGCGAACGGCGAGCCAACGACTGCGCCGCGGTTCCGTGCGTCGAGCGACCACAGCGCGGTGCCGCAGGTGACGTTCACCGATCCACAGGTCGCGTCGGTCGGACTCACCGAGGCGGAGGCGCGCAGCGCCGGGCACCAGGTACGTGCCGTGGAGTACGAGATCGGCAACGTCTCCGGTGCTCGACTGCTCCGCGACGGCTACACCGGTCGCGCGAAGCTCGTCGTCGACACGACCAGCGAGACGATCCTGGGCGCGACCTTCGTCGGTCCGGACGTCGGGGAGCTGGTTCACGCCGCGACGATCGCGGTCGTCGGCAAGGTAACCATGGACACCCTCTGGCACGCGGTTCCGTCCTTCCCGACGATGAGCGAGATCTGGTTGCGGCTGCTCGAGACCTGGCGGGAGTGAGAGCACGCGGGTGAGCGAGCAGAACGCCGTACGCCGGGCGATCGGCAGTGCTCTCGCGGTAGACCGCAGCGGCTTCGCACCGGTCCTCGCCCTACGGGCAGCGGCCGGAGTGGCGATCCCGTTCGCGGTCGGTGCCGCTGTCGGGCATCCGGCGGAAGGAGCGATCGCGGCAGCGGGCGCGCTTCCCGCCGGTGCCGCCGGAATGGGTGGCGGCCCGGGCAGCAGCGCGCGCGTCATGACCGCGACCGCGGTCGGGATGGCGATCAGCACCTTCGTCGGCGGCCTCGTTGCGGGGCACCTCGCGCCCACGCTCGTCGTGCTCGCGGTCTGGGGGTTCGCCGCCGGTCTCACCGCGGTGCTCGGGCGCAGCGCCACCGTCGTCGGCACGCAGGCGGTGATGGGGCTCGTGGTGTTCGGCCGGTTCCCCGGTGGCGTCGCGACGTCGGCGGCACACGCCGGCTGGGTGCTGGCCGGCGCCGGACTGCAAGGCCTGCTCGCCGCCGTCGTGCGGTCCCCGCAACGGTTCGCCGCGGAGCGCCGAGCGCTTTCGGACAGCTACGCCGAGCTGGCGCGGATGGCCCGTGACCCGGAACGCGGCGGGCTCACCGCCGCGTCCCTCGCCGCGGAGGTGAGACGCCTGGCGGAGCGCCGCGGTCCCGGCGAGGACGTCGAGCTGCTGCGCGGCCTTGTCGACGAGGCCGACCGGATCCGGTTGGAGCTGCAAGCGCTCGCAACCGTGCCGAAGGTGTTGGAGGCGCGCGAGGTCACCACCGCGTGTGCGCACTGGCTGGCTGCGGTCAGCGAGGCGATCCGATCGGGGCGGCCGGGCCCCGGCGAGCCGGCGGGCCTGGCCGCGGCGTTGGACCGCCTGCACGCGGCGCGAGACGCGGCACCGCCCGGGCGACGCGGCACCCCGACTCGCTTCGCCTCCGCCCGCGGCTCCGCGCTGGCCGGTCAGCTGCGGGCGGTCGATCGACTGACCGGGGCGCTGGCCGGGATCCGCCTGGTGGTCCTGCCGCGCGGGCGCGCCACCGGCCAGGCCGTCATGGCGCTGCCTCGTCGGACCGCGTCGGCGGCACAACGCCTCGTCACCGCGGCAACCGACCCGCGTTCGTCAGCGTTCCGTCACGCCGTCCGGCTCGCCGTGCTGTTGCCGACCGCGGAAGCACTGAGCCGGGCGCTGCCATGGCAACGCGGATATTGGGTGACGCTGACCGCACTCGTGGTCCTCAAGCCGGACTACGCGGCCACCACCCAGCGAGGACTCGCGCGAATCATCGGCACCGCGGTCGGCGTGCTGGCAGCGGGGGTGCTCGTCGAGACCTTGCACCCGAACGGCGCGGCGTTGTCGGTTCTCATCGCCGCGACGACCTGGGCTGCTTATGCGTCGTTCACCGCGTCGTACGCGCTGTACTCGGTGTCGATCACCGCACTCGTCGTGCTGCTCCTCGCGCCGCTCGGCGGCAACCACCTGTCGACCATCGCCGACCGCGGCCTCGACACCCTCATCGGCGGTGCGCTGGCACTCGCCGGATACCTCGTCTGGCCGACCTGGGAGCGAACCAGGCTCACCAGCGCGGTCGACGACCTGCTCGCCGCCCTCGCCGACTACGCCGACGCCGTCCTCGCGCGCTACGTCGACCCGAGCGGCGCCGATCCCGCGGCGGTCGGTGCCGCCGCCGGCGCAGCCCGTCGAGCCAGGCTGGCTGCCACGGCGTCGCTCACCCGAGCCGCCGCCGAGCCGGAACGAGGCAGAGCCGACGTCGGCGCCGCGACCGGCCGGCTCGCCGCTGCCCGGCGGATCGTCATCGCCCTGCATGCGCTGCGAACCACCCTCGATGACGCCGCCGAACATGTCGCGGTTCCGGAGGTCTCGGGCCTGCGAGCGGCGATCGTCGAGGCGTTGCGTGCGCTCGCCCGCCACGAGCCGGCCGACGTGAGCGGACTGCGTGAGATGCAGGAAGCGCTCGACGCGGACGTGCCGGGCGACCCGACCGGCCTGCATGCCCGCCGCCTCGCACTGCTTGCTGCGCATCTCGATCCGTTGGTCGACAGCGTCGACACGCTCGCCCACGTCTCAGTGGAGCCGTCGACCGACTGACTCCCCCGAGCGTGGAAGATCGGACTCCTCGAGGGCCACGTCGACGTCACCGATGAACTCTTCGAGGTCGTCGTCGGCGATCAACCGCACCCGGGTGGGTCCACCGGCGGCGCGCCGCCCCAGCTCCTCCATGTCGAAGTCGGCGTCGGTGGCGGCGATGACGAAGTTCCCCGATCGACGGCCGCGCAGGACTCCGGGCTCCGCCATCACCGCCACCGCGTCGTACAGCTCGCGCAACATCCCGGCGACGGTTCGTGCGAGATCGAACGGCGCCGCATCGGAGACGTTGCAGACATAGAGGCCCTCTTCCCGAAGGATCGCGCGTGCCGAGGCGAGGGCGGGCCGCGGGTAGAGAGCCATGACGGTCTCCGGTCCGACGTAGACATCGCTGACGAGAAGATCGAGCGATGCGGCCGTCGTCCGCTCGATCGCGGCCCGCGCATCCTCGACCACCAGGTCGATGCGGGGCATCGGCCGAAGCGACGACGCGATCCGCGCGACCTCCTCATCCGCCTCGGCAACCCGCTGCTTCGACCCGGGATAGCGATCAGCCACCCATCGCGGCACTGTGCAGAGCCCGCCGCCGAGATGCAGCACGTCCAGTGGTGAGTCGTCGGGATACACCGTCTCGATGGCGTCACCGATCATCTGGACGTATTCGAACTCGAGGTGAGACGGATCGTCGAGGTCGACGAACGACTGCTCCGAGCCGCCGACGACGAGCCACCACCCGGCGGGACGCTCGGCGTCCTGCAACAGCTCGAGCTTCACCCGTCGATCATCTCCACCGGCTCCACCGTGCCCGACGTGGAGGTCGCGCCGACCGATGCCACCATCACGCACCCGACCGCCACCCACTCCAGCGCTCTCAGGTGCTGACCCAAGAAGACGAGTCCGGACAGCGCCGCCATCGCGGGCTCGAGGGACATCAGGACCCCGAAAGTCGCCGCCCGCAGGCGCCGTAGAGCCATGAGCTCGAGGGAGTACGGCACGGCGGAGGACAGGACCGCGATCGCGGCACCCTTCCCGACGACGCCGGCATGCAGGAGCGCACTGCCGCCGACCGCGATGCCATACGGCGCGGTGAGGACTGCGCCCGCCGCGAGCGCCACGGCGAGACCGGTCATCCCCGGAACGGCCCGGCCGACCCGCTGCGCGAGCAAGATGTATGCCGCCCAGCACGCCGCGGCGGCGGCGGCGAAGACCACACCCGACACCGACAGGTGCCCGCCGCCGCCGGCGAGCAGCACCACGCCTGCCGCAGCCAGTGCGACCCACAGGAGATCGAGGAGCCGTCGCGACCCGCCGATCGCGACGGTCAGGGGGCCGAGGAACTCGATCGTGACGGCGACACCGAGCGGGATCCGCGCGAGAGCTAGGTAGAAGGTCAGGTTCATCGCGCCGAGCACGACGCCGTACGCCAGCATCAGCGTGATGTCGCCGCGTACTTCGGCGAGGTTCGGCCGGACGAACAGGCAGACGATCAGCGCCGACAGGACGAGCCGCAGGAACACCGCCCCGCCGGCACCGACCTCGGGGAACAGCTTCGTCGCGATCGCGGCACCGCTCTGCACGCTGGCGATCGCACCGAGCACGAGCACCGGAGCCGGAACCATCTCCGCTCGCCGCACCACGCCAGTCTTGTCCACATCGCACAGTTGGGGATGGCGGCGCGACCGTCTGCTCGCCGAGGCTCGTCGGGTGCCCGTTCGTACGCCGTCGCTCGCCGCCATCAGACGCGCGGCCGGCTCGATGACCTCCGACGGCACGGTCCGGCTGTTGTTCGTCCGCGATGGCGGACGAATCGGCCTGGTCCAGACCACGCTCGAGACGGTGCGCGACGCCGACCAGTTCCTCGCCGGATACCTCGAAGGCATGATCACGGACGTCGCAGCCCCTGGCGTCGTTGTCGCGGTCTGCCGATCGGACGGCCGCGCGACGTACGCCGACCGTCAGCTGTGGACGCTGCTGAGCGCCCGGCTGGAACTCACGCCGACGACCCTGCTGGACCTGGTAGCGGTGGGCCGCACTCGGGTCTGGTCGGCCCGCAGGGGCCGGCCCCTCACCCCGCCGCGCCGGCGCGGCCAGCGGAGCGCGGCACGAAGATCCGCATCCCGCTCATCGGCTCGGTGACACGGAAGACCACCCAGTGCGAGGCGATCCCGGTGAAGTACGCCTGGTTGGTCACCAGGATGCTGTGGTGCAGGAACTGGACGCTGGTCGGCGTGTCCCACGGCACGGGTGAATCACTGCGCTGACCGGCAACACACGACGGCACCTGCCAGACCTGCTTCCAGCCGCGGTACTGATGCGCGAGCTCCACGACGCAGTTCGCCGCGGGACCCGCCATCGCAATGAAGACATGACGGTGATCGGCGGACACCGCGAAGCCGTCGGGCGCCTGCGCGACGTCGCTCGACCACAGCGTCAGGACCTTGGCGGCCCGATAGTGCTTGCCGAGATGGATCCGGTAGAGCCGCCCACGCGCGGAGTTGTTGGGCAGGTCGATGGTCGTGATGCCGCCGGTCGCGGCGGTCACGAGCACGCTGCGGTGCCCCGGCATCACAACGATGCCGGCCGGCCCGAACAGCTCGCCGTCGAGGCGGGCGCTGTTGAACCAGACGTGCGCCTTGCCACCGCCCGCTGGGACGCGCCAGATCAGCTGCTGCGCGTAGTCCGTGACCAGCATGCTGCCGTCGGGAAGCCACGCCGCGTAATCCGGCTCGGGCGCGCTGTCGAGCACCGCGTTGCTGCAGCCGGTCGTCCGGCCGGCCGACGCGCAGGTCGGGACGTCGGCGAACGTCGCGTACGTGTGCTGGGCGCCGGTCTTGGGGTTCAACGAGATGACCCGCGCCGGCTCCTGGTCCAGCACGTACAGCCGGCCACTGCGATCCCGCGCCGCGACCTGGACCCCGTGCGCCTTGCCGGGGGTCTGCCCCTTGATCACGAACGTCTTGCGCAGGCTGCCCGCCGCGTCGTACTCGAAGACCTTCGACGCGGCCGTGTTGCTGCCGGTCACGTCCTCGAACGTGCCGACGAACACCCGCCGCTGCCCCGGTGTCACCAGCGTCAGAGACGGCTCGCCCGGTGCGGCGATCCGGGCGAAGACGGCGACGTGGCCGTACGCGCTCTGGCCGGCAGACGACGTGCCGCCCGCACAGACGGTGGCCGCGGTGATCGAGGCGGCCACCAGCCGACGGCGGTTCACAGCTTCGCCCGCACCTCGGCGGCCGCGCGGTACCCGGAACGTACGGCGCCGTCCATGTAGCCATGCCAGTACGTCGCGGTCTCGGTTCCTGCCCAGTGGATGCGACCGACCGGCTTTGCCATGTGCGGGCCGTACTCGGTGATGACGCCCGGTGCGGCGATCGCGACCGGGCAGCCTCGGGTCCACTGCTCACGCGTCCAGTCCATGATGTGGACCGAGGTCGGGTTCGGGATCGGCTTGCTGTCGTTGAAGTACAGCGAGAAGTTGCTCAGCACGGCTCGCTTGAGAGCCTCCGGATGGCCGCTGTACTTGCGGGCCTCGTCACCGCCGACGAAGCCCAGCAGCCCGCCGATCTTGCCGTCCTGGGGAGAAACGTCGAACGTCGTCTTGGCCGGCCCGCGGGTGCTGACCGCCGCGCCGGTGAGGCCGTTGTCACGCCACCACGGCTTGTCGAAGAACGCCTCAACCTTGATCAGCGCGCCCTGCGGGCTGCGCTGCGTGAGCCCGTCTCGCTGCGACGGCATCAGCGGGTCGTACTCGATGCGACCCGCGAGCGTCGGCGGGATGGCGACGATCACGTACTTCGCGCGAACCGTCACGTGCTCGCCGACGACGGTGACGCCGTGACGATGCTGCTCGATCTTGTAGACCGGGTTGCGCAGCAGGACGCGGTCCTCGCCGATGTGCTTCGCCAACCGGATCGAGATCATCTGCGATCCCTCGACGAACCGCTGCGCCTGCGCGCCGCCGCGCGTGTCGATGAGACGCTCGAAGGTGCCCGGCGTCGAGCCGTCGGTGGCCGTCGACACGTAGGCGAGCGCGTCCAGGAGGGAGACGTCGCGGGGTTCGGCGCCCGCAATCGACTCGAAGGCGGCGGACACCACCTTCATGAACTTCTTGGTGGCGACCGGCGCCACGTCACGCAGCCAGCCGTCGAGGGTCAGCCGGTCGTACTCAGAGGCGTTGACCGCCTCCCATGGCTTGTCCACGGGAATCGTCGTCGCCAGCTGGTCGATCAGCGGGATGACGGTGACGATGTCCGACAGGATCGTCGGGTCGGGCGGCGCCGTGCCGAGCAACGGCGTCGAGTCGTCGTACTTGATGACGCCGTCACCGTTGAAGAAGACCTGCTGGCCCTCGTCCGGCTGCGCGAAGGCGTGGACGCGCATCTCTTTCGCGAGCTTGGCGATCTCGGTCTGCGTCGGCCCGATCCAGGTCCCCCCCATGTCGCCGTGGTAGCCGTGCGGGAGCGGATGGTTCAGGGTGCGCCCGCCCACTCGGTCGCGCGCTTCGAGGACGACCACGGAGTGACCGTGGTCCTGGAGCCGGCGGGCCGCCGACAGCCCGGCAAGGCCCGCGCCGACGACGACGACGTCCACGTCACGGTGCCGCCGCCGCTTCGGCGCAGCCGACGCCTGCGTGGTGCCCGTACCGACGCCTGCCGCGACGGACAGCGCGGCACCGCCTTGCAGCAGCCCCCGCCGACTGATCCCGCTCATCTCATGCCTTTCGCCACGGCGCGCGCGATCTTGCGTGCGTCGATGCCCATCTCCCGGAACATCCCGCTCACCGGATTCGTGAAGCCGGTGAACCAGAGGTTCGGCGCCGCGGGGTGGGTCGCGGCCCCATGCACGCTAGGACGGCCGGCCGAGTTGAGGACGCCGAGGTGCCCGACGAGGGGCTCCAGCGCCCTGCGGTATCCGGTCGCCGCGATCACCGCCTCCGGCTTGACCACGGTCCCGTCCGACAGCCGCACCGAGGCGCCGTCGAAGCCGTCGACGGCCGCGACGATCTCGATCTTTCCGGCTTTGACGGCTGCCAGGAAGCCCATGTCGACCAGCGGGATCTGGTCGTCGCGGGCGACCCGCGCGAGCAAGCCTTCGGGCGGCTCCGGAAGTCCGTACCGGCTCAGGTCACCGAGCGTCATCCGCCGCATCCGCAGCGCGATCGGGTCGAACAGCTTCGGCGGCATGTGCCGGAAGACGACGCCGAGGATCGGGTTGTAGACGATCCCCTGCTGCCTCAACACGATGTGCGGTGGTGTGCGGACCGCGAGCCGAACCCGACCCGCGCCGGTCTCGACGAGATCGAGCGCGATCTCGGCCCCGGTGTTCCCGGAGCCGACGACGAGCACGTCCTTGCCGACGTACGGCCTCGCGTTGCGGTACTTGCTGGCGTGGATCAGCTCGCCGGTGAAGCCATCGGCGCCGGGCCAGTCGGGCAGCACAGCGGTGTGGTTGTGACCGGTTGCCACGACGACACTTGCTGCCCGCCGGTCGCCCTGTGGGCTGCGCAGGACCCAACCGGCGCCGTCGCGGTCGATGCGCTCGATCGTCGTACCGAACACCGGCCGCAAGCCGTGGTGTGACGCATAGGCCTCGAGGTAGCGAACGACGTCGTCACGCGCGACCCACGGGCCGAAGGTTCGCGGAATCCGATAGCCGGGCAGATGGGACAGGCCACGAACCGTGTGCAGGTGCAGCCGCTCGTAGTGGCCGCGCCACGCCGAGGCGACGGCGTCGGATCGCTCGACGATCTCGGTGTCGACGCCTCGGCGCTTGAGCATCGCCGCGGCGGCCAGCCCGCCCGGGCCGGCTCCGACGACGATGGCCTGCGGCACCCATTCAGCCTGCCGCATCCCGCGCGTCGAAGTCGCGCGCGGCCCCCTCCATGACCTCGACTAATGCCGTCGGCGGCAGCTGCCGGTCGAGACTTGCCTCGATCAGCAAGGCCAGTGAGTAGTCCGGGTCGGAGTCCAGCGCGCGGTCGAGCGCGATGTTGGCCGTCGTGCCGTCACCGTCGGCGTATGCGAACCAGGCGAGCGCCGTGCACAGCGGCGCGTCCTGCCGGGGCGGGACTCGCCGGACGGCGGCGCGCAGCATCCGCAGAATCGCCGCCCGTCGGGCGGGCGGGACAGCCTGGACGAGGAGCGCGTCGCGGGCGGCGACGTCGTGCAACAGCGCTGCCAGGTCTGCGAGCTCTTCGTCCGTGGCGACGGCACGCGGATCGGCAAGCCGGTCGATGAGGATGTCCACGAGCCCGTGCAGCTCAGCCAGTCGCATTTGCCGCTCGAGCGCAAGAACCCGCCGCTTGGCGGCCTTCACCAGCCGATCCGCGGTCCGCGCGTCGAGCGAAGGATCGAATGACACCGACGCCACGAGCGCGGCTCGGTCGGCCAGAACGCTCGTCCCGGTCAGCGCGAACGCCGCGCTGAGACTCGTCGCGACTTCTGACTTGTCATCGAGCGGCCGGCCGTCAGGCGGGCAGCACACCTGGTCGTCACAGAGATAGGACCACCACCGGCGTCCGCACACGAACACCGCCTCGACGATCCGAAGCCGCGGGTCGCCGTACAGCTGGTCGATGAACGCCGCGAACGGCAGTCCGTCGGCAGAAGGCGGCTCGTCGCTGAACACGGCTACGAACGTGACGTCCGCGCTGCTGACTCGTATGCGGTCGGCGAGCTCGACCGCGAACTCGTCAGCCGGCGGCAGGTTGTCGAGGTCGAAACGCATCGTCAGGTCGACGGCGGGGCCGCTCAGGCAGCTGACGACGAGGCTCTCCTGCGGGTGGTAGCCGAGCAGCATCGGGATGGCAAGCGCCATGTCACCAGGCGAGCTCAGCCGGATGGTCGGTCGAATCGGAAGCGTCATGCCGCGCAACGTCGGGCCGCACGGACATCGCAGACGAGGGCGAAGGGCGCCCCGGTGGACCGCTGTCAGTGATCCACAGCAAGCCCGCCAGGCGGTCTCGCCGCCGGTGACGGGTGTCACGCCGTGCAACTCGACGCCGGCCAGCCTCACAACAGCTGCGAGCGCACGTGGTCGAGCAACCCGTCGCAGCCGGCCTCGACCATCTCCAACACCTCGACGAAGTGGTCGGCGCCGCCGTAGTAAGGGTCCGGTACGTCGAGGTCGCCGCCGCGGCTGGCCGGGTCGAAGGACCGCAGCCGGACGATCTTGTCGACCTGCTCGCCGGTGGCGAGCCAGCGCAGCGACTGCAGGTTCTTGCCGTCCATGGCGACGACCAGATCTATCTCGTCGAACCAGTCGGACTTGAACTGCCGCGCGACGTGACCCCCGTCGTCGTACCCACGGGAGCGAAGCGTGTGGATCGTGCGCTCGTCCGCCGGGCCGCCGGCGTGCCAGTCACCCGTGCCGGCGCTGTCGACGACGACGCGGTGCGCGAGTCCCGCCTCCGCCACCTTCGCCCGCATCACGACCTCAGCGATCGGCGAGCGGCAGATGTTGCCCATGCAGACGAAGCAGATCCGGTACGGCGGTTGCACCCCTCCAGTTTGCAAGGCGTTTGATAGACGCATGTTGATCGGATTCGGCGCCCCGGTCTCAGGGTCATGGGCGACCCCTGCCAACCAGGTCACGCTCTCGCGCCGGGCGGAGGAGCTGGGGTACGCCTCGTTGTGGACGTTCTCCCGCCTCATCTACTCGGACTGGCCGGAACCGATGCGGCTGGCTCCGCCGTACCGGAGCGTCCACGACCCGATCGTCATCGCGTCGTTCCTCGCCGGCGTCACCGAACGGATCCGGCTCGGGTTCGCCGTCGTCAATGCGCCCTTCTACCCGCCGATCGCCCTCGCGAAGGCGATGACCAGCCTCGACATCGTGTCGGGCGGGCGGCTCGACGCCGGTCTCGGGATCGGCTGGTCACCCGACGAGTACGAAGCGACCGGCACCGACCCGGCCCGCAAGGGTGCGCGGATGGCCGAGTACCTCGCGTGTCTGCACGAGATCTGGAGCGGCGACCCGGCGGAGTTCAGCGGGGAGTTCTACCGGGTGCCCCGCGGCTGGTCGGATCCGCGACCGGTGCAACAGCCGCACCCGCCGGTGCTGCTCGGCGGTACGGCGAATGCCGCCTTGCGTCGTGCCGGCGCCATGGCCGAAGGCTGGATCTCCTCCAGCCGGGTGAGCATCTCCGACATCCCAGCGTGCGCCGACGCCGTACGGCGTGGAGCCGCCGAGGCCGGACGCGACCCGGACAAGGTGCGCATCGTCATCCGCGGCGTGGCCCGGCTGCGCGATACCGCGGACCCGGAAGCGGGACCACTGACCGGACCGATCGACGTGATCCGCGCCGGGCTGGAGCGTTACGCCGAGGCGGGCGCCAGCGAGGTGTTCCTCGACCTGAACTTCGACGAGACGATCGGCAACCCGGACGCCGACCCCGCCCGGTCGGTCGACGTCGCGCACCAGATCCTGGACGCCTTCGCGCCAGCCGGATGAGCCGGCGCGCGTAGCGTGGATTGATGCCTTCGGACCGCCCGCCGCGCCTGCGCCCCATCTCCCCCGGGACGATCGCGGACAACGTCAGCGCGCCCGAGGGAATCGACGACGCCGAGCTCGTGGCGCTGCTCT
>DASZYY010000092.1:0-15984 GCA_035545175.1 Mycobacteriales bacterium | reverse complement strand
GTCGTCATCACGAGCACGCCGCCGGGCTTGAGCACTCGCGCGATCTCCCACACCGCGAGCTCCGGACGCAGCAGGTGCTCGATCACCTCGGTGAAGATCACGACGTCGACGGAGGCATCCGCGAACGGCAGCCGCTCGCCGTCGCCTCGCACGAACGAGGTCCGCAGCGGGCCAGGGATGTCGCGGTACCGCTTCGCAGCCGACTCGATGTGATGGCCGCCGAAGTCGATCCCCACGTACGCCGCGTCGCAGTCGACCAGCCGATCGGCCGCGAGCGCCGACCCGCACCCGATGTCGAGGACGACCCCGCCGGCAGGCAGGTGCTCGCGCGCGGCATCGGTGACGAGCCGGTAGCGCATCTCGTGCCGGTGACCGTGATAGTCGCTCCACGTGTCGAGCTCTTCTTCGACCGTGGGTACGCACTCGTTGTAGTGGCGCTCGAAGATCTGCGGGGTCGCCGTACGGAGCTTCTCCCACTCGTCGGCCGTCGCCTCGATGCCACGACGGCGGTAGCGGGAGTACGTCGCCGCCCACACCCCCACGAGGACGCCCGACAACCCGAGCCGGACCGAGCCCGGGACGCGCGGCGCGGCGATGCCTGCGACCAGTGCGATCGGCAGCCCGAGACGGGCGAGCCGTCCAGGGGAGACGTTCACCCGGCCATTCTGCCGTTGCCGGCGCGCCCGAAACGAACGCCGCACTAGTGTCCAGCGCCATGGGTCGGGTTGCGCACTACGTGCCGCGCTGGCTCGAGCTGTCCGCCGGGTTCGTCGCCGCGCAGGTCACCCGCTCGCGTCACTACGGGCTCGTCATCGGCCGCGACGCCTACACCTGCCTCGACGCCTTTCCGTACCGGCCGCGGCGCTGCCTGCACATGGACTGGGTGCCGGGCCGCTCCCCGCAACGCGTGACGGACGCGATCCGGCTCACCGAGCTGTCGGCATATCTGGCGATGTCGCGCATCGAGCTGATCCACGTCCATTTCGGGCATGCCGCCAACGACGTCATCGGCGCGGTCGGCCACCGCCCGTACGTGCTGTCACTGCACGGGCACGACATCACCGGACTGCTGCACACGAGCCCGAACCACTACTCCCGGGTGTACGACGTGGTCGACGCCGTCACCGTCCCGTCCCGGTTCCTCGCGGAGAAGGCGGTCGCCGGTGGCTTCGACGAGAGCCTGATCCGGGTGCTGCCAAGCGGCGTCGACACGACGTTCTTCACCCCGACCCCGCCACCGAGCGGACCGCCGGTCGTGGTCTTCGTCGGCCGGCTCGTGCGAAAGAAGGGTCTCGACGTGCTGATCGATGCCTGGCCGCAGGTCCGCAGCGAGGTGCCCGAGGCGACGCTGCAGATCCTCGGTGAAGGACCGCTGGCACGGCTGCGGGATCCGCAGGAGACGTCGGTCACCTGGCATCGGCCCGACCCGTCGCGGCGGCACGAGCAGGTGCGCGACCTGATGAAGCAGGCAACGCTCGTCGTGACGCCCAGCCGGACCGGCCCGGACGGTGACAGCGAGAGCCTGTTGCTGGTGAACCTCGAGGCAGGTGCCAGTGGCCGGCCGGTCGTGTCGACCCGACACGGCGGCATCCCGGAGTTCGTCGAGGACGGGCGAAGCGGACTGCTCGTCGCGGAAGGCGAGGCCGACGAGCTGGCGACGGCGATGGTGCGGGTGCTGCGAGACCCCAAGCTCGCGGCGCAGCTCGCCGACGGCGGGGTCAGCAACGCGCGGAAGTGGGACGTCGCTCGCTGCGCGGCGGCCGTGGACGACCTCTACGACGAGCTGCTGGCGCGGCCGCGAAAGTGACCGTCTCGGACCGGCACGAACAGCGCCGCGACGGCGCCGCGCACCATTCCGAGGACCCGCAGCACTGATCCGGCGGCTCGCAACCAGTCGCGCTTGAACAGCTCGCGCCCGACTGACGCAACACCCCACCGCCACACGTCGTCGACGAAGACGACCCGAAACCGGACGCGGTCGGTGCGCACCAGCTTCGCGAGCCGGGCGCCGGAGCCGATTCCGTAGCGGTGTTGCAGCACGACGTACTGCCGAACCCGCCGCCAGTGCTCGTGGTACGCCGCGGCGTCGGGCGCGTACCAGCCGTGTGCGCCCGTGGCCAGCACGCGGTCGAGGAGGTCGGGGTCCTCGCCCGCCGGCCACCGCGAGCCCGGCCCCATCGTCTCGTCGAATCCGCCGACCTCGGCCAACACCGGACGGTGCATCCCGAGGTTCGCGCTGTGCCCGATCACGCCGCCGGAGCGCCGGTCGAACTCCTGCTCGTCAGCGTCGTCCTTGACCGTCAGCGCGAGCGTCCCCTGCCCTTCGGGCAGGTCGATCCGGCCGGAGACGAACGCCGCATCGGGATGCGCCGCGAGCGCGGTGGACATCGCCGTCGCCCAACCCGGTCGCACCCGGATGTCGTCGTCGACGAACGCGACCTGGTCGTGCCGCGCCTGCTGCCAGCCGACGTTGCGCGCCCTCGAGACGCCGGGGGCGTCGGCGACCAGCAGCGTCGCGCCGTATCGCCGCGCGACGTCCCACACCGGCTCGGGCTCGGCAGACCCCGACTCGACGACTACGAGCTCGTCGGTGTCCGACAGCGACTCGCGCAGGCTCGCTAACGCCGCGTCGAGCAGCTCGGGGCGGCCCGACGTCGGCACGATCACCGACAGCGGCGGCCGCGCACTGCTCGTCGTCACGCCCGCACCCGGTAGTGCCCGTCCCGGACCGGTACGACGATCGCGCGCAGGAACCCGAACGGCACGGCGAGCAACCGCAAGACCGTGCCGAGCAGCGGGTATCCGTGCCGGGCACGCAGCTCGCGACCGAGCTCGGCGAACCCGGCGCCGAAGTAGTCGCCGGCGACGCGACGCGCCCGGCGACGGTCAATGCGGACCAGCTTCGCGAGCCGGGCACCCGTGCCGTACCCGTAGCGCAGGTCGAGCAGCAGCAGCCGGCGCGGGCCACGCCACTGCGAGTGGTACGCCAGCGCGTCCGGCGCAAAGGCGCCCTCGAAGCCGGCCGCGAAGCAGCGGTCGAACAGATCGTGTTCCGGCGACGACCCGAACCGGCCACCCACGCCGAGCGAGTCGTCCCACCCGCCGAGCCGCTCGAGCACCGCCCGAGGCACCGCGAGGCTCGCGCCGTGCCCGAGGTTGCCGACGCTCGTCACGTCGTAACGCTCGGGGGCGTCGTCGCGCTTGATCGCGATGTCGCGCGACGGGGTCTCGCCTTCCGGCGGCAGGGTCCGACCGGACACGAAGCCGAGCGTCGAGTCGGCGGCCAACGCGGTGGCGAGGGCGTCGCGCCACCCCGGGTCGACCACGACGTCGTCGTCGGTGAAGAGGACGATCGGATTCCCGCCGGTACGCCATCCGGCATTTCGGGCGCGGTTGACGCCCGGCAGCTCGCAGCGCACCAGTCGCGCACCGGCGTTGCTCGCGACGAGCGCCACCGCTTTCGCGTCACGGGAGGCGCTGTCGGCAACGACCAGCTCGTCGCCGTCGTGGAGCGCCCCGCGCAGCGACTCGAGGCAGGCCGCGAGCTGCGTCGGCCGGTCACGCGTCGGCACGACGACCGTGACCGGGCCGGCGCTATCCATCCTCGCCGCTGCGGCGTCGTTCGGCACCGCCGCAGAGTGCCACATCCAACATCGCCGGACAGCCTCCCGGTAGCGTTGCGCGCGTGCTGCCGGACTCCGCGCCTGGGCCCGCAATCGGGGCTCGCCCCCGCCAGGTCACGATTCCCCTCGAGGTCAGCGCGCTAACCGTGATCCTCGCGCTGGTGCTCGCGCTCCTCGCCGGAGCGGGCGCCGCGCTCTATCAGCGGTCGAAGCCGACCCACTACATCAGCTTCTCGACGATGCTCATCGACCAGCCGTTCGCGGTGGCGCAGGACTCGGGCGACGCGACCCTCGCCAAGCTTCAGCGGCTGCGCTTCTACTACGCCGGCCTGGTGCAGACCTCGGTGATCGCCGGGCCGGTCGCCAGCGAGCTGAGCGACCAGTACGAGCTGAGCACCAGCCAGGTCGAGAACGCGCTCAACACCCTGATGGGCGCCGACACGTTCACGATCAACCTGTTCGCCCAGGGCCGCGACCCGCAGGAAGCAAGCGCCGTCGCCCAGGCGGCGACCGCCGAGCTGATCGACTACGTGAAGAAGCAGCAGCAGAAGCTCGGCATCCCGTCGGTGCAGCGGGTCACGCTCACCGAGGTCACCAGCCCGGCGGCCGGCATCAAGGTGACCGTGTCGACGAAGAAGCAACTGGTCTCCGCCGGCGTCGCCTTCGTGGTCGTGGGCGCGGCGTTCATCATCGTCGCGGACCTGCTGCGTCGCCGCTGGTGATGCCGGCCTCGGAGGCCTGACCGCGCATGGGCGTCCTCATCATCGACGGCGGTACGGCGCTCGCCGCGTTCGTCTGCCTGTACAGCCGGCCGACCGCGATCCTCGGACTGCTGATCGGCTCGATGATGCTGGTCCCGTCGACGCTCGTCGCGCCGCACATGCTCACGTCGTACGCGACCGTCAACCACATCCTGATCGGCGCCGCCGGTGTGCGACTTGCCGTCATGGCGAAGCAGGGCGGGCGCAGCCGGCTGTTCACCGCAACGCCGCTGCATCTCGGTCTCGCCTTGCTGGTCGTCGCGTGGGTCGCCGACGGCCTGGCGTTCGCCCCGCCGAGCGGAATCCCGACCGTCGGGCTGCAGCGACTTATCAACCTCGGCTTCGTGGCCCTGTTCTTCATCATCACGCTCGCGCTCTGCCGGCTGATCGACAACCCGCGGTTCGTCGTACGCGCGATCCTCGTCACGTTCACGATCTCCGCCGTGCTGGCCCTCATCGAGCACGTGACCAAGCAGTCCTTCGGCGAGCACTGGTTCAACCTCGCCGGCGAGGCCGGCTCCACCACGGCGTCACACGTTCTCGAAACGCGCGCCGGCCATGTTCGCGTGCGGTCGAGCGCGGAGTTCGCGCTCGCCTATGCCTGGCTCGCGATCATGGTCCTGCCGCTGCTGATGTCGAGCATCTTCCGGATGCGCAGCTGGATGGTCCGCGGACTGCCGTTGCTCGCGATCACCTTCGCGTCGATCTACTGGACCTACGCCCGAAGCGCGGCCGCCGCGATTCCCGTCGTACTCGTGTTGCTGGCTGTGTTGCTCCTGGAACGCCGGGCGATCCTGCTCGGCGCGACCGGCATCCTGGTGTCGGCCGGGTTGTTCTTCTTCGACGGCGCGATCCGCCACCACCTGTCGCTGAAGACCGACACCGGCTCGGTGGGCGTGCGGTTCCAGCGGCTCCCGCCGATCCTCGACGCCGTCTCCCATCACGCCTATCTGGGACTGGGAATCGGCGGGCTGCAGACGATCGGCGTGCCGACGACCGACAACTTCTACCTCTACGCCTACGGCGACACCGGCGCGGTCGGCGCGGCGATCCTGCTCGTGATGTGTGTGACGGCCGTCTTGCAGGCCGGTCGCGGGTTGCAGGTGAAGGACACCTACCGGCGGACGGTGGTCGTCGGTTGCCTGATCGGGTTCGTCGCGTTCCTGGTGAGCGGCCTGGTCGACGACGCGCTGCTGCTGAGCCAGCCCGCCGAGCTGGCGATGCTGCTCCTCGCGCTGGCGACCGCGACCCAGGAGCCCGAGCTCGGTACGACGCTGATGCCGAAGTGGTCGTTCCGGCGGATCGTGTTCTTCGGCGCGATCGGCTCGGTCGCCGGGGTCATCGCGATGCTGATCGCACCGGTCACGGTCTCCCAGCAGCGACTGTTCTCGACGGTCAACCCCGACCGCGCGATCGGGCAGTACGACCCGGTGACCTCGGGCCGGCTGCTGATCGCGACGGTCTGCCACGTCGCCGACGACATGCAGCCGTCGCTGCCGGACGTCCACATCACCTGCCTCGACGACTACGGCGCCGCGGGTGTCGGCACGATCCGGATCTCCTCACCGACCTCCGAGCAGACCCTGCACGCCTACGACCAGCTGACGGCGACGCTGCACCAGATCTCCTACCTGGCCGCCTTTGACACCCAGGCGAAGGCACCCCCGATCGCTTCACGCGCGTCGTTGTGGCGGACCGCGCCGGCGTCCGGTGCGGCGCTCGGCGTCGCGATCGGATTCGTCGCGCCGCTCCCGCTGCGCCGCCGGCGCAACCTCGCGCCGCTCGACCGCGGCCCGGTGAAGTACCGCTTCGCCCCGATCTTCGGCTGAGGTTCGCCGGGCGGCTCAGAGCTGGTTGATCAGCTTCAGGCGGGCTTCGGCGGCCTGGTCGGGACGGTGGCCGGCCAGGACGTCGGCGCGGCCGGCCTTCGCCATCAAGGCTCGCCGCTGCGGGTCCTTCAGCACCTCGACGAGGGTGGCGAAGAACCTGTCGTCGTCGGCGATGGCGACCGTCCCTTCGCCGAGCTTGATGCCCTCCACGCCGGCAACGGTCGTCACCACCGGAAGGCCCCAGGCCAGTGCATCGAGGACCTTCATCTTCGGACCGCTGGTGGGCGGGCACGGGAACGCGAGCACTGCCGCTCGGCTCAGGGCGTCCCGCGCCTGCGCCACCTCGCCCATCACCTCGACGCCGTCCGCCACGATCGGCTCGGTCAGCCCGCGACCCGCGATGAGCAGCTTCGCACCGGCCACCTCCTCACGAACCATCGACCAGTGGTCGAGCAGCCGCCGCAGTGCGGCCTGGTTCGGACGCCACGCCCAGTCGGCGATCATGACCGCGACCGGCTCCTCGACGACCTCCAACGGCTCCGGCGGGATGGGGAGCGTCACCGGGCAGAGGTTCTTCACCCCGGTGACCCTCGCAACGCGCGGCGAGAACGTGATCGCGACACCCGCCCGCCGGACGACGTGCCGCTCGGCGCGAACCGACTGGACGACCTCCGGACGCGGCCGGCGAAGCGCGATCGCGTCGAGCACCTCCGAGTGGTAGATCGTCACACCACGACGCTCGGCAGCCGAGACCGCGGCGTAGGACTCAGGCTCTTCGGCCCAGGCCACCGCCGCGTCGGGCGAGGGTTCCCATCCAACCGACGCGAGACCACCGCGCGGTCGCAGGATCGTGGCGGGCTTGCGACGCCAGCCGCCCGGATCGTGGAAGTGCGACACCTTCACCCATGACGGCGGTTCCAGGTCATCAGGCACCCGTCCCCAGCACCACGCCGACACGTCGTGGCCCATCGCGCGGACCGCTTCCCAGATGGCGAACACGTGACGCCCCGTCGCGGTGCCGTCGGGGTGCGGCAGGTGGTAGGTGACGACGTCGATCTTCATCGCCGTGCCGTCACCACCTGTTCCCAGAGCTGCTCGATGTTGCGGGCGTTCGCCGCCCAGCTGAAGGCGTCGACAACTCGGGCCCGGGCGGCTTCGCCCGCATCTCTCAGCGCTCGAGGGTCACTGAGCAACCTGATGATCCGATTAGCCGCAATCTTCGTATCGGCGGCCATGAGCAGCCCGTTACCCGAACCGATGCCTCGCGCCCCGAACTCCGACGCCACGACCGGACGTCCGGCCGCCATCGCCTCGAGCACCTTGTTCTTGATCCCGGCTCCCGACGTCATCCAGTCGACGTGTACCGAGATGTCGGACAGCACCGAGCGGATGTCGGGCACGTCGGCGCGCAGCTCCACACCCTTGCCGACGAGCCGGCGAACCTCGCGGTTGGGACGGCGGCCGGCGAGCAGCACCGTCGCGTCGGGTACTTCGGCGCGGACCCGCGGCCAGATGTCGCGCACCAGATGCGTCGCCGCCTCGACGTTCGCGCGGCTGTCGAACACGCCGTGGAAGCCGAGGACCGGCGGGTCCACCCGCGCCGGCTCCGGGTCCGGACCAGCCTCGACACCGTTGGGCACCACCACCACGTGCGAGCCCGGCGCGGCCGCCCGGACGGCGTCCGCGTCCTCAGCCGCGACCACCACGACCGCCCGGGCGGCCGGGTAGTGCTCCCGCTCGTGACGAGCGATGCGCTCGAGCTGCCCGCCGTCGAGCGGGGCACGCAGCCCGAGCGTCCGGCGGTTGCGGGCGTTGACCGTCCAGGGATCGATCGCGACGTGGACCGCCGGGACCCCCTTTGCTCGCGCGGCCAGCCGAGCAGTTCCCCAACCATGCAGATGTACGACGTCCGGCCCGGCAGCGACAGCCGCGTCGTACGCCGCGAGCAGGCCCGGACGCTCGACAAATCCGACATGCGCCGGTTCCTTGTGCCGCGCCGACCACAGCAGCCGGCGGGCGTAGTCCACGGCTGCCGGCGCCGAGCTGCCGAACCAACGGACGGTCGCGCTGCCGTAACGGCCGTGCACCTCTGGCGGCACCGGCGCCTCGGCCCGCGAGGCACCCGCAGTGAGGATCGTCAGCTCGTGGCGGCCGGCCAGCTCGCGAAGCTGATGGTCGAGCACGAAGGCCGCCCCGTCGCTGGTGCGCCAGGGCTCCCAGGCACTGACGACCACGACCCGCACGACCGGACGCTACCGCCATGACAGGGTGGTCGGGTGACGGCGACGCTCGCGGTGGTCGTCTGCAGCCGGGACCGGCCGCAGCGGTTGCGCAACTGCCTGCGGGCAGTCGTCGATCAGCCGGCCGACGAGCTGCTCGTCGTCGACTCGGCCTCCACCTCGCCGGACACGGCGCGAGTCGCCGCGGAGTTCGGCATCAAGACGATCCGGATCGACGAGCCCGGCCTCGCCAAGGCGCGCAACGCGGCGCTTCGCGAGACCACCTCGGCGATCGTCGCGTTCACCGATGACGACTGCGCCCCGCGCGAGAACTGGGCGCAGTCGATCCGGGCCCGCTTCACGAAGTCCACCGCGGAAGGCGAGCGGATCGGCTTCGTCGCCGGCCGGGTGGTCGCCGAGGGCGACGGGCAGCCGGTGTCGGTGCTGCTCGGCGCCGTGCCGCGCCGGTTCGAAGGCGGTGACGACGCCAGCTACATCGGGCACGGCGCCAACCTCGCGATCGCCCGCGAGTGCTGGGAGTCACTCGGCGGATTCGACGAGCTGCTCGGCGTCGGTGCCGCGCTGCGCAGCGCCGAGGACACCGACCTGATGTGGCGCGCGCTGCGCGAAGGGTGGGTGGGGCACTTCGATCCGCGTGCCGTCGTCTCGCACTCGCAGTGGCGGGGTCGCACCTCAGCGCTTCGCGCGTCGTACGGGTACGGCGTCGGGGCGGGCGCGTTGCGGTCGAAGGTCGGGCGCATGGGTGGGCATCAGGCCGCCCGCCGCTTCGCCGCCGGGAGCCTTCGCCACACCGCGAGGCTGATCGCCACCGACGCCCGCGCCGGCTACGAGTTCGGTGTCGCGGTCAACCTCGTGCGCGCGGCCGGCATCGCGATCGGTCGTGTGCGCGCCTCCCGGCTCACGATCGTCGACGGCCGGCTCACGCCGCGATGATCGTTGTCGACGGCAGGTTCCTTGCCGCGAAGGCAACCGGGCTGCACCGCGTCGCGCGCGGCTTCGTCACCGCGGCGAAGGATGCCGGGGTCGACCTCGAGGTGTGGACTCCGGGCGCGGTCGACGACCCGCTCGCCGACCGCGCGATCCGGGTGCCGGGCGGTCGGCTCGGTGGGCGGCTGTGGGAGCAGGTGGTGTTGCCAGCGGCCGCGCGCGGGCACACGATCTGGTCGCTCACCAACACCGCCCCGCTGCTGAAACCCGGCGTCGTCGTCATCCACGACCTCGCCGCGGAGATCGGGCCGCATTGGTTCGCCGGCTCGATGCGGCTGTACGCGCGGACGGTTCTCGCGTCCGCCCGCCGCTCGCAACGAGTCATCACGGTGTCGGCCGCGGTCCGCACCGAGCTGGTGGCCCACGGCGTCGACGACGAGCGCATCACGGTCGTCTCGCCGGCCGTCGACGAGCGCTTCTCCCCTGCGCCCGCGAGCGAGGTCGACCGGGTTCGCTCGTCACACGGCCTGGCCGGGGACTACGCCGTCATGGTCGGCTGGGCCGACCCGCGCAAGGACGTGGCCACGGCGGTGGCCGCGCATCAGGCGGCGCTGGCCGCGCACCCGCACGACCTGGTGCTGATCGGGACCGGGCATCCGACGTTCGCGGCTGTGCCGCGGCCGGCCGGCGAGCGGATCAAGGTCATCGGCCACGCGACCGACGCGGATCTGGTCGCGCTGCTCACCGGCGCGAAGGTGCTGCTGTACCCGAGTCGCTACGAGGGCTTCGGGCTCCCACCGCTTGAGGCGATGGCCTGCGGGACACCTGCGGTCGCCAGCGACATTCCCGCCCTCCGCGAGAGCACGGACGGCGCCGTACGGCTCGTTGCGCCGGGAGACGTCGCGCGATGGAGCGAGGCGCTGCTCGACGGGCTGCGCGGCGGGCTTACGCCCCCGATTCGTCCGACGCGGTCATGGCGATCTGTTGGGGCGGAACTGGCAGCTGCGCTACCGGGAGGATCGGGCGCGCCACCCCACCGCTGAGGACGACCTCTTCCATCACGTCGTCCAGCCGCTGCACGAACGCGTCCGCCGCGAACTGCTGCGCCCGGCGCCGCGTCGCGCGGCGCGAGATCAGCCGGCCGTTCGGACCGTCGTCGGAGATCGCCTTCATCTGCTCCGCGAACGCCCATGGTGTCGGCGGCAGCAGCCAGCCCGTGACGTTGTGGATCACGGACTCGCGCGGGCCGCCGGCGTCGACCGCGAGCACCGGCGCGCCGGAGGCCATGGCCTCGAGCGGCACGATGCCCCAGTCCTCGTTCGGTGCGGTGAAGACGACGGCCATGCAGCGGGCGTAGAGCGCGGCGAGCTCTTCGTCGCTGGGATGGATCAGGAACTCGACCGGCAGGCCGGCGGCGTGCTGGCGCAGGGTCTCGAGATACGGCCGGCTCTTGCTGTCGACGCCGCCGGCGATGACGAGCGAGGCGTCAGTACCGTTCTGCCGGGCGACGCGCAGCGCCTGGATCGCGAGCTCGATCCGCTTCTCCCACATGATGCGTCCGGCAACCAGGAAGAACCGCTCGCGCGGAAGCGTGGGGTGCAGGGTGAACTGGTCGAGGTCGACGCCCGGGTGCAGGACTTCGATCTCGTTGGCCGGCAGGCCGGCGCGCTCGATCCGGTGCGCGGTCTCCTGGCTGTTGGCCAGGACGTACTGGTACTTCTTCCACATCCGCTTGTCGACCGCGTTGAAGCCTGGGGCGAGTGCGAGAAGCGCCATGTACTTGCGGAAGCTGCGCGACCGCAGCGCCTGACGGGTCACCGGGTCGTGCAAGATCTTCAGCGGGGTGTGGCAGTAGCAGACCGTCGGCACGTTGTTGCGCGCCATGACGAAGTCGCCGAGGCCCTCAGAGGACACCAGCAGCCCCTGCTCGTCGCGCAGCGGCAGCTCGGTCCGGTGAATCCGGTACGCCGCCTGCGCCAGCGCCGGCAGCGAACGTCGTACCGAGACCTGCGGGTCGAGTACGACGATCCTGGCGTTACGCAGGCCGGGGAAGGTGCTCGCGGAGTCGTAATGGTGGGTGTACAGGGTCCAGTCGTGGCGGCTGCGCGTGGCGATGTTGAGGAGCGTGCGCTCGATGCCGCCCGTGACGTAGATCCACGGGTGGTACAGCGCCAACTTCACTTCGTCAGACCTCTCGCTCGAGCGCTCGACCAGCATCCGATCGTGCCGACGACGAGGCCGAGCACGGTAGCCAGGGTACGGGTCGCGACCGTGATCGCCCCGAATTCATAGCCGTGGCGAAGATCATTCAGCACCGGTCGGACCCCCTGTTCGATGAGTGCCTCGCGGAGCAACCGCCTGGCTCTCGGCCGATCCCAACGAGCGAGCCGGGCAAGTCGGACACCCATGCCTTTCCCATAACGCCAGTCGAGGCGGACAAGTTGCGCGCGACTGCGCCATTGATCGTGTTCGGCAACTGCGGTCGGTTCGTAGCGGCCGAGGTATCCCGCCCGGAACAGCCGGTCGAAAAGATCGAGGTCCTCCGCACTCGCCGCCCACGAGCCGGGGCCGAGCGTCTCGTCGAAGCCGTCAACGGCAGCCAGTGCACGCCGGCGCACGGCGAGGTTGGCGCTGGCACCAAGATCGCCTGAAAGTCCTGCATGCAACACCTCGCTCTCGGTACGGCTGGTTATCGCCACCGGCCGCTCGGCGTCCCGCTGGTCGGCAGGGACGACGACCCGTCCAGTCACGAACTCAACGTCTGGGTCGTCGAAAGCGTTGACGAGCCCGGCCGACCAACCTGGCGTCACGCGGACGTCGTCATCGACGAACCCGACCAGCTCGTGGTTCGCGGCACGCCAGCCGGCGTTGCGGGCGAGGCTCGCGCCCGGTCGGTCGCAGCGCACGAGACGCCCACCCGCCCGTTCGGCGGCCGCCGCCACGGGGGCGGGGTCGGCCGAGGCGGAGTCGACGACCACGATCTCGTCGCCGTCGGCCAGGTCGGCGCGCAGTGCGACGAGACAGCGTTCGAGCATCTCGGGGCGGTCCCGGGTCGGGACGACCACAGAAAGCGGCTGGCGCATCAGCCGCGGCGCCCGTCGACAGCGGCGCGGTAGACCCCTTGGGTGGCCGCGGCCACGGTCGCGATCGAGTGCAACCGGGCGCCGGCGGCGGCAGCTTCGGCGTACGTCGCAACCGCCGCGTCGTCGGTGAGCAGACGACCGAGCTCGCGACCCAGGGCCGCCACGTCGCCGGCCGGGACGATCGGTCCCGCGCCGAGCCCGCGCACCACCTCGGCAACCGCGGCGTCGTCGCAGCCGATCACGGCACGCCGATGCGCCGCGGCCTCGACAGCGGCAAGCGAGGACCCCTCCGGGCGCCGGCCGGGCACCGACGCGACGACCACGACGCGGGTGCGGCCGAGCAGGCCGGACAGCTCGGTCTCGTCCAGCCAGCCGAGGAAGGACACCCGGCTCCCGAGCGGCGCGGCGCGACGCTGCAGGGCGGCGCGCTGCGGGCCGTCTCCGGCGATGAGCAGCCGGTGCGTGCCGACCTGTCCGGCGATCGACGCGAACGCGTCGATGACGACATCGACGCCCTTGTCCGGCGCGAGCCGCGCGACGACGAGCGCGTCGCGGCACTGCTCGGCCGGAGCCAGCACCCCGACCGGCTCAGCCGCCGGCACCGGCACCGTCGTCACCTGCGGCAGGCCGGCGGCGCGCGCCAGGTCCGACACCGCTTCCGACACCCCGATCGTGGCGGCGAGATTGTGACGCGCGGCGCGCAACACCTTGGCGGCGCCCATCGCCTCGACCGCGCGCCGAGGCGTACCGATCGCGTGCTCACGCGCGCCGAACAGCCGTCGGTCGTGCAGCGTCATCACCGACGGAACTTCCGGTGCGGCACGCAGGACGCTGGCCGACAGCTCCCGCGCGACGTTGTGATGGTGGATCACGTCGGGGCGGAACTGCTTCGCACGATCGGCGACCATCCGGCGAGCCACCGGGTCCCACACGTCGAAGAGCTTCGCCGCCCCGCGATGCAGTCGCTCGCCGGCCATCACCTCTATGGTGTCGCCAGCATCGCGAAGTCCTTGAACGAGTCGGCGGACATAGGCCTCGGCGCCGTACCCGCGCTCGATCGGCTCGTCGTGGACGACCAGCACCCTCACGGGCGGTAGCTCACTTCGCCGGCCAATTCAGCGCGAATCCGGCGACCAGTGCCATACCGGCGGCGTTCGGCTCGATCGTCGAGCCGTCAGACGCGGGATGCGCCTGCACGAGGGTGTACAGGCCGCCGGTTCCGCCGTCCCAGGCGAAGCCGCTCCAGCTTCGGTGCTTCTGCTCTGCCTCGGCGATGACGTTGGCGTTGTAGGTGCCGCTGTCACCGTTCGGCCAGCCGAACTCCGTGACCATCACCGGATGCGTCTTGGCGAAGCCGTCCCAGTGGTTCATCAGCGATGACGGGTCGTAGGGGTTCGGCTTGGTGCACTGCGGCGGCGGCGCGTCGGTGCAGGTGTAGACGTGCTCGCCGTAGGCGATGTTCGAGCCTTCGATTGCCTGGGCCGGCGGAATGCTTGCGTACTTCAGCCCACTGATCACGACGAGGTTCTTCGCACCGGTCCCGCGCACTGTCTGGTACAGCTGCTGCATGCCGGCGGCGGTGACGGTCTGACCGCTGAAGTCGTAGGTGCCTCCGCTGAACCAGGTCGAGTCGGAGACGCCGTACGGTTCGTTGAAGAGGTCGAACGCGACCAGCGGGTTGTCCTGGTAGCGCGTCGCGACCTGCTGCCAGAAGGTGATCGCGCCGGGTGAGTCCGCCATCGGCGTCAGTCCCCCCTTGCCACACCGGGTGACGGAGGAGAAGTGCAGGTTGACCAGCGCGACCATGCCGCGCGAGGTCACCCAGTGCACGACGCGGTCGACGACCTTCGGGTAGTTGGCCTCGTACTCGCAGAAGCCATGCACCCACTTCTGCTCGCCGAGTGAGATGCGGACCTCGTTGGCGCCCCACATCGACAGCTGCTGGATCTCGGCCTGGGTGGGCAACGGGTTCTGCGTGCCACCTTCGAGCCCGAATCGCTGCAACCCGCGCAATGTCACCGGGTCGCCGTCGCCGTCGATGATCTGGCTGCCGCGGGTCGTGAGCGGGCCGACGACCCGCGCGTGGCCGTCGGGGGTCTCGCCGAGCGTCGCGTCGTCGAGCAACTGCGGTGACGTGCCTGCGGACGGGAAGTTGACGCCGAGCTGGACGTGCGTGGTGCCCTTCGGTGAGATGCCGGCGACGACCGGCAGCAGACCCCAGTCGGCGGTCGAGCCGGCGGCGGCCTCACTCACCTCGGTGTCGGTGACCGTCCCCGAGGAGTCGATGAAGCGCAGCTCGAGCTGGCCGGCGCCGGCGCCGCGCAGGTAGATCTCACCGACGTACCGGTGCCCTTGCTCGGCCCGCTCGACAGGCGACCAGACCGTCATCGAGCCGGCCGCTGCCGTCGCCGACATCGAACCGGCTCCGTTGTGGCCGCGGTGGCTCGGCTTCAGGCCGGCGTTCACCGAGGTCCAGCCTCCGGTCGAGGAGGCGAAGCTGCCGGCGTCACCGCCGAGCAGCTCGACCGGGGAAAGCGAGCGTCCGACCGGGAGCGGCTCGACGGTGCCTGGAGGTGGCGGGGCCGAAGGCGGCGAGCTGGCGCGGTTGGCGATGACCGCGCCGACCGCGACAAGGACGGTCACCGCGATGGCCGAAGCGATGACACCCGCGCGCTCGCTGAACGTGTTTCGAGAGCCGACGGGCACGACGTGAAGGCTATTGCGGGCGCAGGCCGATCCCTCCTTCCGACCGCTCGGAACGCGCCCGATAGGTTCGGCGCATGAACTTGAACTCGACGTCGGCAGTGGTCACTGGTGGTGCTTCCGGGCTCGGCGCGGCGACCTGTCGGCTGCTTGCCGCGCAGGGCGTCGGCGTGGTGGTCGCGGACCTGCAGGACGACAAGGGTGAAGCGCTCGCCAAGGAGATCGGCGGCGTCTACGTCCACACGGACGTCACGAACACCGACCAGATCATCCAGGCCGTCGACACCGCGATGGGCATGGCGCCGCTGCGCTCGCTGGTGTGCTGCGCAGGCATCGGGTCCGCGCAGCGGACGGTCGGCAAGGACGGCGAGTACAGCTCGGCGTTCAACCTCGACAACTACAAGTTCGTGCTTGCGGTGAACCTGGTCGGCACGTTCGACTGCGTGCGAATCGCGGCGACGGCGATGAGCCGCACCGAGCCCGACGAGGACGGCCAGCGCGGGGCGATCGTGCTCACCGCCTCAGTGGCGGCGGAGGACGGCCAGATCGGCCAGGCGGCGTACTCGTCGTCGAAGGGCGGCGTGGTCGGCATGACACTGCCGGTGGCTCGTGACCTGTCGGCGATCGGGGTTCGGGTCAACACGATCCTGCCGGGCCTGATCGACACCCCGATCTACGGCGAGGGCCCTGAGTCGGAGGCGTTCAAGGCGAACCTCGGCAAGCAGGTGCTCTTCCCGAAGCGGCTCGGCTACGCCGAGGAGTACGCGACGCTCGCGCTGGAGATGCTGCGCAACAGCTACTTCAACGCCGAGTCCGTC
>DASZYY010000091.1:0-9546 GCA_035545175.1 Mycobacteriales bacterium | reverse complement strand
GGCGGCACCATCGCCACGCCGCTCGGCGACTTCCACTGCTGCTGACGCGGCTTCAGCCGCGCTGGATCACCGGTTGACGGGCATCCCGGCGGGGATCTGCAGTCCGGTGGCAACGGCGGCACGGCGGTAGGCGTCGCGCGCCGTGTCGACGTCTCCGAGCTGCTCGAGCTGCGAGCCGAGCTCGAGCCACAGCTGTGCGGCCTGCCGGTCTTGCCCGACACCCGTGAGGAGGCCAACCGCCTCACGGTAGTGGGAGGCGGCCGCCTTCGGGTCACCCGCGTTCGACGCCTGCATGCCGAGCAGCGCGGCCGCCTCGGCGGCGAGTGCGGGCGCCACCTCGCGGGTCGTCGCGAAGCTTTGCTGCCCGAGCTCGATCGCCCGGGCGTCGTCTCCGGCGAGCAGGTGTGCCCTGGCGAGCGCGACGTCGCAGCGGGCGACGTCGACGACGCCGGCGCTCGATGCGACGAGGTCGTCGCGGGCCGCTTGCAGATGCTCGATCGCCTCGCTCGTGTCCGGGGGGTCGAGCCGCAACATCATGACGCCCAGCTGCGCCCGAAGCCGGGGCAGGTTGCGCCGGTCGTCACTGCCGGCGAGCAGCGCAAGCGCGCGCTCCGCGTAGGGAATCGCCGCGGCGGAGCCCCCGCGCCGCGACTCGAAGACGCTCGCCTCCCAGTAGGCCGCCGCACGTGCGGCGGGTGAGCCCATCGCCTCCGCTCGGCGTACCGCCTCTCGCGCGACCCGCACGGCATGCCCCACGTCGCCGCGTTCGAAGTACGCCGCCGCCACGGTGACCACCAGCCGGATCGCCTCGTCACCGCCGTCGATGCCCGCTTCCTTCAGCGCGGCCAGCGCCTGCTCGCCCACGTCGATCGCCCGAGTCAGGTCGCCGGAGTCGCGGTGACACCGGCTGAGCGCCAGCATGCCCGGCAGGAAGAGGGCGCGACCGGCCCCTGAGTCGACGAGCTTCTCGAGCGCCGAGATCGCGTCGTCGTAGCGGCCGAGCGACTCCATGGCCCGGGCCGCGAGGAACTCCGCCCGCTGCCGCAGGTCAGCGGGGAGATCAGCGCCGGCAGCGCCGGTCACGCCGCCGAGTGCGGTCAGTGCCTCCGTCGCCGACCCGGTCTCCAACGCGAGCTCGGCGTGCAGCAGCGTGAGCAGGATCTCGTCGGCGCGGACCGGCTCGACACCCGTGACGACGTGCTCGGCAGTGGTGCCCAGCACCTCGGCGAACCGCTCCACCAGCGCGACGTCAGGGCGACGCTGGCCGGCCTCGATCCGCGAGATGTAGCCGACCGTGACGGCGCCGTTGGCGAGTGCGGCCTGCGTCAGGCCGCGCGCCAGGCGCAGGTTGCGGATCCGCTCGCCGAGCCGGACCGGGTCGGCGTCGCGAAGCCGTCCTGCCAGATCCGCGTTCAATGAGCGTGCGCCCCCGTCTGGGTAAGGAAAGGGCTGGTCAGCCCGGGACGACGCTCAAAGTTGACAGTAGTTATCGGGGATGTCAACGGGGTGGGGAACGCCTGAACCGCTGTCGGACGCGGCGCGTGACACTTGAAACCAGCGCGATGATGATCGTGACATGACCATGGGGCCCGTCAGTGAGCTGCTTGCTCGAGCGTCAGAGCGCAATGCCGTGCAACCCCCCGACGGCAAGAGCTCTTCGAGCTTCGAACAAGTGACGATCGATGGCTGCCGCTACTTCCTGAAGCGGCTGAGCCCGGCGACCGACTGGATCATGCGCGTCACCGGCGACAGCCTGCATCGGCCCTACCTGATCTGGCAGGCCGGCTTGATGGATCGGGCGCCGGCCTGCATCGACCACACCGTCGTGGCGATGGAGGTCAACGGCACCGGCGAGGACGCCGTGTGCTCCACGCTGATGCGCGACATCGCCGAGCATCTGGTTCCCGAAGGCGACGCGCTCGTCCCCGAGTCACAGCATGCGAACTTCGTCGCTCACCTCGCCGAGCTGTCGGCGGCGTTCTGGGGCTACACCGACGACATCGGCGGGCTTTGCACGATGTCCGAACGGTTGCGGTTCTTCGAGACCAGCGCCGTCGCGCGTGAGCTGGCGGTGGACAACCCGCCGGGGCCGATCGTGGCGGCCGACGCCGGCTGGCGACTGCTCCCCGACCTGTCCGCCAGCCTCGCCGAGCTCGCATTCGCCGTACAGGACGACCCCACGCTGCTCACCGAGCCGCTGTCCCAGACTCCGGTGACGTTCCTGCACGGCGACTGGAAGATGGGGAACCTCGGATCCCATCCGGACGGGCGGACGATCCTGCTCGACTGGGCCTACCCGGGCTCCGGCCCGGCGTGCTGGGACCTTTGCTGGTACCTCGCGCTCAACCGGGCACGGCTGCCGGAGTCGAAAGAGGCAGCGATCACCCGGTTCCGCACCGATCTCGAACGCGCGGGAATCGCGACGGCGGACTGGTTCGACCGGCAGCTCGACCTGTGTGTCGTGGCGATCATGGTCACCTTCGGCTGGGAGAAGGCCATCGGCGACGAGGCCGAGCTGCGCTGGTGGGAGGCCCGGGTCGACGAAGCACTTGCCCGCTTGGCCCTCGACCTCCCCCGACGCGGCGTGGCATGACAACCGACTTCTACGCCGGCGCGGCACGGAGGTGGGCCGAGGGGGCGACGATCGTCTACCGGCCGATCGCCCACCGGCTGCTCGAAACGAGCCCGCACCGCTTGCGCGGACGGACCGTGCTCGATGCCGGGACCGGGACCGGAGTGGTCAGCAGCGCGCTGATCGGGCTCGGCGCTCGGCCGGTCGCTGTCGATCTGTCGGTCGACATGCTGGCGTGGGGGGCTGCCGACCGGCCGCCGGGGGCGGCCGCAGACGTCACCCGGCTGCCGATCCGAGACAACGCTGTCGATGACACCGTCGCCGCGTTCGTGTTCAACCACGTCACTGATCCGCAGGCGGCGCTGCGAGAGGCCGGCCGCGTCACGCGCCCCGATGGCGCCATCTTGGCGTGTGTGTACGCCAACTCGAGTCGAAGTGAGGTCAGGGACGCCCTGGACGACGCCGCGCGCCGAGAGGGCTGGCGGGTTCCTGACTGGTACGTGCACATCAAACAGACCGCGACGCCGCTGCTGGGTGACGCAGAGCGCATGGCGGCAGTCGCGAAGCGGGCCGGCCTCGCCGACGTGGCGACAGATGAGGAGTCGGTCGACGTCGGCGTCGAACGACCGGAGCAGCTGGTCGACTACCGCCTGGGTCAGGCGCAGTTCACGCCATGGCTCGACGAGCTCGGGCCCGACCGGGCGGCGGAAGCTCGGGACCGCCTGGTGGACGCGGTCCGGCCCATCATGCGGCCCTACCGGCCGATCGTGGTGTTCCTCGTCGCACGCGCTTGCTGACCTCAAGCGTGGACGCGCTCGCCAAGAGCTGCGCGGAGCGCCAGACTCGAGACGAATGGGAGGCGACGCCATGGCCGATCTCAACGACGTACATCGCCGAGTTCTCGACGCGACTGGCCGGCTCGTAGCCGGTGTGAGCGACACACAGTGGGGCGACCCGACGCCGTGCGAGGGCTGGGACGTCAAAGGGCTTACGAACCACATCGTCGCCGGCAACTACTGGGCGGCGGAGCTCGCCGCGGGCAAGACGATCGAGGAGGTCGGCTCCGCACTCGACGGCGACCTGCTGGGCAGCGACGCGGCGGCGGCGTACAACAAGTCAGCCGAGGCGGCCGCGGCGGCCTTCGCGGCGCCCGGCGCACTGGACGCGCCGTGCGCGGTGTCCTACGGGCCGGTCCCCGGGTCGGTCTACGCCGGTCACCGGATCATCGACGTGTTCATCCATGGCTGGGATCTGGCGACGGCGACCGGTCAGGACACGACCCTCGACCCGGAGCTGGTCGCGGCGTGCATCGACATCGTCGAGCCGCAGCGAGGAATGCTCGAGGCCAGTGGCGCCTTTGCACCCGCGCACGACGTATCCGACGACGCGGACCCGCAGACCAAGCTGCTCGCCTGGCTGGGCCGTGGCTGACCGCGAAAGCTACGGGATCAGCTTCTCGTCGCGGTGACCGACAGCCTCGGCCCGACGAAGACGCGGGCTACCAGCAGCAGGGCGACCGCATAGAACGCCCCTTCGAGCAGCGGGGCGGCGATGCCGCCGCGGCCGGTAAGTCCGGCTTCGATCAGCAGCCGTGGCCCGTAGAAAGGCAGCGCCTTCGCCACGGTCGACGTGTGACGGACGGCGAGCTGGATGCCGACCACCCCGATCAGCACCAGCGTCGCCTCCAGCTCTCGCGGTACGACGGCGGCGACGGCGATCCCGAACGGTACGGCGACCGCCGCGACCGCGCACACGCCGAGAAGGAGAACACCCAGATCGTCCGGGTGGGAGATCGGTGACATCACCGCCGTGAAGATCCCCGAGATCACGACGCCGAACGGGCAGAGGAACAGCAGCCGCCCGATCAGCAGCTCCAACGGCCGGTATCCCGACATGACGAGCCGCTGGTCGACCTCCATCGACGACAGCGCCGAGAAGACCGTCGCACCACCGACCGCAAAGGCCATGGCAACGCCGCCGGTGCCGACCGCGTCGCGGCCCTCGCCGACCGAGCTGAAGTAGAAGCTCAGCGGGAGCGCGACCAGCAAGCCGATGGCGATGTGGCGGCGTATCAGATCGCGACCGTGCATCTCGGCCATGATCACGATGCGCGACAAGGACTCGTTCATAGCCGGTCCTGCGTCGGGTGAGACGGAAGCTCGACGATGCGGTCGGCGCGGCCGAGCTCAGCAAGCATGTGGGTGACGACCACCACCGCCCTGCCGGCGTCGCTCCAGGTGCGGCAGTGGTCCCAGAAGTTCACATAGGTGCCGCGATCGAATCCTTGGTACGGCTCGTCCAGCAGGAGCAGCCCGGGGTCTCCGAGTAACGCGACCGCGAGGTTCAGCTTCTGCCGCGTGCCACCGGACATCTCCGCCGTGACGACCCGCGCACCCACCGGGAAGCCGAACTCGTCGAGCAGCTCGTGGCCCCGGCGCAGCGCCGTCGTACGGCCCAGTCCCAGGCCCCGCCCGAACATGACCAGGTGCTCGTCGGCGGTCAGCAGCTCGAACAGACCCGGGGTCTGCGGGCAGTAGCCGACCGCGCCCGCCACGCGTACCCGCCCCGAGTCGGCGCGCAGCAAACCGGCACAGATGCGCATCAGGGTCGACTTGCCGGCGCCGTTCTCGCCGGTCAGGGCGACGATCTCGCCACCTGCCACCGACATGCTCACCCGGTCCAGGACGATGGCGTGCCGGTATGCCTTGCTCACGCCCTCGACAACAAGCTGGTCAGCCGTCTCGGCCACAACCCGATGTTCGAGGCGGCGCACGTCAAGTGCCAGGGGCGAAGGTCACCGGTCGATTCCGCGCAACGCCATCGGCGGCAGCCCGATAGCCTCCCGCTCGTGGGGGCCCCCGGGGACGGCGCAGCGTTCTTGCGCATGTCGGGCGTCTCGAAGCACTTTCAACGCGGCCGGGAGGTCGTCGCCGCCGTCAACGACGTCAGCGTCGAGATTGCGGCCGGCGAGTTCGTCAGCGTGATCGGCCCGAGCGGGTCCGGCAAGTCGACACTGCTTCATCTCGCCGGCGGCCTCGACAAGCCCGACTCGGGTGAGGTCTGGGTGGACGGCGAGAACATCGCGACCCTGTCCGCGGCCGCCCTCGCGCGGCTGCGGCGGCGGCAGGTCGGCTTCGTCTTTCAGTTCTTCCACCTCATCCCGAACCTCACCGTCCGCGAGAACGTCACGCTCCCGGTGGTGCTCGACGGTGGCAGTCAGGCCGACGGCCGCGTCGACGAGCTGATCGACCGGGTGGGACTGTCGGCACGAGCCCGGCACTTGCCCGGCGAGCTTTCCGGCGGCGAGATGCAACGGGTCGCGATCGCCCGCGCGCTGGTCAACCAGCCGCAGCTGATCCTGGCCGACGAGCCGACCGGAAACCTCGACCGGGCCACCGGCGGCGAGATCCTCGCGGTGCTGGAAGAGCAGGTCGCCCAAGCGGGGGCCGCTTTGCTCATGGTGACTCACGACGAAACGGCTGCCGGCCGTGCGGACCGCACCCTGCACGTCGTCGACGGCCGGCTGACCGACAAGCGGCGGACGCCCGCCACACGGGGCTGACGTGCTTCGCGTCGCCTACTGGCTGAACCTGCGCCAGGTCCGGCGGCGCCCGCTGCGGGCCGCGCTCGCGATGATCTCCATCGCGGCGGGTGCCTCACTCGGGGTTTCGGTTCTCGTCATGACCGCAAGCGTCTCGGCGGGCTTCCACACGTTTGGCCGCCAGCTCGCCGGACCCGCTCCACTACGGGTGGTCGGCGCGACATCGAGCGGCGGCATCGACGACAAGGTTCTTCCCGTGGTCGAGCACACCGCCGGCGTGGCGACCGCCGTACCGCTGGTGCAGGTTGTCGCCTACGCGGGGACTCCTGCCGACCCGCGCGCCGAGACAGTCGTCGGTCTCGGGGTCGACTGCCGGGTTCAGGCCGTCGTCGGGAACTTCGGATGTACGTCGGCCGGACTCGGCGCGCTGAACAAGCTCGGTGGCGTGGCGACCAGCCCGCAGCTCGTCGACCGGCTCGGCACCGGCGCAAGCATTCGAACCGACGCCGGGCCGGTTCCACTGGGGTCCGCGCTGCGGCTGCCGGCACTCGACGCCGTGAACCACGGAGCCGTCGCGGTCTTCCCGCTGCACGAGTCCCAGCACCTGTTCGGGCGCACCCATCGGCTCGACGTCATCTACGTCATTCCTGCATCCGGCGTCGCTGTCGACGACCTGCGCTCCCGGCTGCAGGCCGCGGTCGGCTCGTGGAACGGTGTGCTCACCTCGACCGAGGCACCGCCGGCGATCGGCGTCTACACGAGCACGATTCTCCCGCTGTTCGGGTTGCTCAGCCTGTTCGCGCTCGCCGTCGGCGGAATGCTGATCTTCAACATCATGTCGCTCGCGATGGAGGAGCGGCGCCGCGAGCTCGCTCTCGTCGCGGCGCTGGGCGGCACGGCCCGCGTCGTACGACTCGGGGCCGCTGTCGAAGGCGCCACGCTCGGCCTGGCCGGTGGACTCGTCGGGGTCGGCGGCGGCGTGCTGCTGGCGCACCCCCTGACCGCGAGCCTGTCCACCTTCACCGTGCTCGTCGTCGGTGTCGGCATCCCGGTCCACCTCACGGCCGGGGCCGTCCTGGCCGGCCTCGCGCTCGGCGCGGTCGTCGGCGGCGCAGCCGCGTTGATGGCGACGCGACGGGTCGGCCGGATCGACATCGTCGCTGAGCTGTCGATGCGCGAAGAGGCTTTCGAGGCGCAACATCGAGGCAACGTCATGCGGGCGGCGTTGTTCACGGTGGTGTGTGGCGTCGGGACGTTCGTGTGCTGGATCGCGCAGCGAAACGGCGCCATCAACCCGTGGCAGGCGTGGGTCGCCCCGATCGGCGTGCTGGTGGCGACCATCGCGTCGTTGCTCGCGCTGTCTGCCCTCGCCGCCGTCGTGGCTGCCGGGTTGGTCGGCTTTGCTCACCGGCTCGGCGGACCGATGGGCCTCGGCGTGGCCAACCTGGCCCGCCAGGGCCGGCGTGCCGGCGTCATGGCAATCTCGGTCGGGGCCGCGGTCACCACCGCGTTCGTCATCGGCAGCACCCAAGCCGCCGCGACCGCGTCGATCGAGCGCAGCATCGAGACCGGACACACCCAAGAGGTCTACGTGTCAACGCTGCCACCCAACAACACGGTCAACGTCGAGTCGAAGCCCACCGAAGCACTCGCAAGGCAGCTCGCCGCGATTCCGGGTGTGGCGCACATCGACCGCACGCTGTTCCAGCTCACCGGCCACGACCGCAAGAACCTGCTGGCCGTGAACGCCGAGGCCTACCCGTGGTTCAACTTCTCGCTGATCCAAGGCAGCAAGGATCCGGCCGACTTCCAGGCTGGCCGGGTGCTGGTCGGCGCCGCGGTTGCCCGAAGTCGTGGCGTTCGCCCGGGGTCGACGCTGTTGATCGACACCCCGACCGGGCGCCGACCGGTCACCGTCGGCGGGATCTGGCGGGACGGCAACCTGGGCGGCCAGGACGTGACGATGCCGATGTGGCTGTACCGCAAGCTGTTCGGCAACCAGCCCGCGCAGAGCTTCGGGCTGATCCCGGAGCCGGGCGTGGACACCACGACGCTTGCCGATCGCGTCCGCGCCGCGCACCTCGCGCCCGGCTTGGTCGTCGAGGACCCGAATGAGTTCTCGGCCGACGTCGCCACTTCGGTCAACGACCAGCTGTCGGCGTTCACCGCGATGCAACGCGGTCTGCTGCTGGTCGCGTTCGTGGCCGTGCTGTCGACGTTGCTGCTCGTCGGCGTACAACGCCGTCGCGAGCTCGGACTGCTGGCCGCCGTCGGAATGGAGCCCGCGCAGCTCGCGAAGATGACACTCGCGGAAGGGATGAGTGCCGGCGTCATCGGGCTGGCTCTTGCCCTCGTCGGCTCGGTCATCATCGAGACCGGCTTCCATCTCGTGCTGCCGATCATCATCGGCTTCAAGGACCCGCTGCGCTACGACTTCTCCAGCTACTTCATCTGGAGCGCCGCGTCGCTGTTGCTGGTCGCGGCAGCGTCGCTGCTGCCGGCCTGGCGCAATGCCCGAGTACCGGTGCTCGAATCACTGCAGTACGAGTAAGGGTGGAGATGCCGGGAATCGAACCCGGGTCCTCCGGCGGTTCATCAAGGCTTCTCCGGGCGCAGCCTGTTGCGGTTTTCTCGGCTCCAGCGGCGGCACAGGCGCCCCGCTGCAAGCCCAGTCACTGTTTGGCTTCCCTCAGGGCCCCGTGACCGGGCCCATCGGTAGAGCCTCCTATCGATGCCAGGTCCTAGAGCGGAGGCGCCCCTAGGCTGACAGCTTCGCTACGGGTTAGGCAGCGAGAGCGAGCCGGTTGTTATCGGCATTTATTGAAGTTGCCACGAGAGATTTATGAGATCACGTGACGTTCTCAGCCCGCTTCACTTGAATCGACGTCCAAAGTCGAAACCGTTCGCCCCCTTCGCAGGGTCGTGCTTCCAACGCATCAAGGGTACCCCTTCCGCCCGACAGAAGAACCCGGCTTGTCATGTCGGACCGATACCCCCTTGGGGTATCTTTCGGAGCGTGGGCAGTCTCTCGGCGATCTGGCACAGCCTGGACGAGGGCTTCTTCATGTTCTGGCAGACGCTGTGGGCGCTGGTGCTGGGCTTCGTGCTCTCGGGGTCGGTCCAGGCCTTCGTGTCCCGCCGCGCAAGGGTGCGCACGATGGGCGACCACCGGCCTGCCTCGATCACCCGCGCCTCGCTGTTCGGGATGGCGAGCTCGTCCTGCTCCTACGCGGCGAGCGCGCTCGCTCGCTCCCTGTTCGACCGGGGCGCGGACTTCACCGCCGCGATCGTGTTCATGGTGGCCTCGACCAATCTCGTGATCGAGCTCGGCCTGGTGATGTGGCTGCTGGTCGGCTGGCAGTTCGCAGCGGCCGAGTTCCTCGGCGGCGCGATCATGATCCTCATCCTCGCTGTGCTGCTGCCGAAGGCGGCG
>DASZYY010000090.1:0-4675 GCA_035545175.1 Mycobacteriales bacterium | reverse complement strand
GCGGTTCCTTCCCAAGATCAAGCTGGGCGAGGAGCTGTGGTGTCAGGGCTACTCCGAGCCGGGAGCCGGCTCTGACCTCGCCGGGGTCAAGACAAAGGCCGTGCGCGACGGCGACGAGTGGGTGATCACCGGGCAGAAGGTCTGGACGTCACTCGCTCACCTGGCCGACTGGTGCTTCGTCGTGACCCGCACCGATCCGGACTCGACCCGTCACGCCGGGCTGTCCTACCTCCTGGTCCCGATGCACCAAGACGGCATCGAGATCCGCCCGATCGTGCAGATGACCGGTGGGGCAGAGTTCAACGAAGTCTTCTTCGACGGGGCGCGTACGGCGGTCGACAACGTTGTCGGCGACGTGGGCGACGGCTGGCGGGTGGCGATGGCGACGCTCGGCTACGAGCGGGGCGTCGCGACGCTCGCGCAGCAGATCGGGTTCGCGCGCGAGCTCGAGCACGTCATCGAGTCCGCGAAGCGGACCGGGGCGATCGACGACCCGATCCTCGCCGACCGGCTCACGCAGGCATGGATCGACCTGAAGGTGATGCGCTACACCGCGCTTCGGATGCTCTCCACCGACAAGCCCGGCGCGGAGGCGTCGGTGTCGAAGCTGCTCTGGGCGCCGTGGCACCAGCGGCTCGGCGAGCTGGCGATGGCGGTGCGCGGGGCGTCGGCGTTGGACACCGATGCGGAGACCGGCGAGCTCGACGACCTGCAGCGGCTGTTCCTGTTCAGCCGGGCCGACACGATCTACGGCGGGTCCAACGAGATCCAGCGCGACATCCTCGCCCGCCGCATGCTCGGCCTCCCGCGCAGCTGACGGGTCACTGTGATTGCCGGCTGACGACGCTCTAGCGTCGTCAGCTCGCAATGGGCGCTTAGAGGCGCTCGATGATCGTCACGTTGGCCTGGCCGCCGCCCTCGCACATCGTCTGCAGGCCGTACCGCCCGCCGGTGCGCTCGAGCTCGTGCAGCAGCGTCGTCATCAACCGCGCGCCGGTCGCGCCGAGCGGGTGACCGAGCGCGATCGCGCCGCCGTTGACGTTGACCTTGGACAGGTCGGCGCCGGTCTCCTTCTGCCAGGCGAGTACGACGGGCGCGAACGCCTCGTTGATCTCGACCAGGTCGATGTCGTCGAGCGACATGCCGGTCTTGTCCAGCGCGTACGCCGTGGCGTTGATCGGCGCGGTCAGCATGTAGATCGGGTCCGCGCCGCGCACCGACATGTGGTGCACCCGCGCCCGCGGGGTGAGGTTGTGCTCCGTCAGCGCCTTCTCCGAGACCACGAGGATCGCGGCGGCGCCGTCCGAGATCTGCGAGGACACGGCTGCGGTGATCCGGCCACCCTCACTCAACGGCTTGAGTGACGCCATCTTCTCCAGCGTCGAGTCGCGGCGCGGTCCCTCGTCGTCGGTCACGCCGCCCCACGGTGAGATCTCCTTCGCGAAGCGGCCCTCGTCGATCGCGCGGATCGCCCGCTGGTGGGACTCGTAGGCGAATGCCTCCATGTCCTCACGGCTGATGTTCCACTTCTCCGCGATCATCTCCGCGCCGTGGAACTGCGTCACCGGCTGGTCGCCGTACCGCTTCACCCAGCCCGCTGAGCCGGAGAAGGGGTTCGGGTCTTCGAAGCCGACATGCTTCGCGGCCTGGAACGCCGCGCCGATCGGGATCATCGACATGTTCTGCACGCCGCCGGCGATCACGACGTCCTGGGTGCCGCTCATCACGCCCTGGGCGGCGAAGTGCAGCGCCTGCTGCGACGAGCCGCACTGGCGGTCGATCGTCGTACCCGGCACTTCCTCGGGGAGGCCTGCCGCGAGCCAGCAGGTCCGCGCGATGTCGCCCGCCTGCGGGCCGATCGTGTCGAGGCAGCCGAACACGACGTCCTCGACAGCTGACGGGTCGATGCCGGAGTGGTCGACGAGCGCGTTGAGGATGTGTGCGCCGAGGTCGGCGGTGTGAACGCCGGACAAACCGCCGTTCCGCTTCCCGACCGGCGTACGGATGGCATCGACGATGTAAGCCTCAGGCATAGGAAAAAGACTATCTGACGGGTCGTCAGATATCGTCCGCGCGTGGATCTGACCGAGCCTGCCGAGCTCGCCGCCTTTCGGGGTGAGGCCCGCGAGTGGCTCCGATCCCACGTCCCGGGCACGCCGCTTCCCTCGCTCGACACCGAGGCCGGGTTCGCCGCCCATCGCGAGTGGGAGCTGGAGATGTACGACGCCCGTTGGGGCGTCGTCACCTGGCCCGCGCAGTACGGCGGCCGGGATGCCGGATTGCTCGAGTGGCTGGTGTTCGAGGAGGAGTACTGGGGAGCCGGCGCCCCGGTCCGGGTCAGCCAGAACGGCATCTTCCTGCTCGCTCCGACGATCTTCGAGTACGGCACCGACGCGCAGAAGGAGCGCTTCCTCACGCCGATGGCGAAGGCCGAGGAGGTCTGGGCGCAGGGCTGGTCCGAGCCCGGCGCGGGCAGCGACCTCGCCTCGCTGCGGTCCAAGGCGGAGAGGGTCCCTGCAGATGCCAGCGGAGCCGGGGGCGGCTGGCGGCTGTCCGGGCAGAAGACCTGGTCAACCCGCGCGGTCTTCGCCGACTGGATGTTCGGGCTGTTCCGCTCCGATCCGGACTCCGAACGGCACCGCGGCCTCACCTACTTCCTGGTTCCGCTGTCGGCCGACGGCGTGACGGTTCGGCCGATCCGCCAGCTCGACGGCGAGCCGGGGTTCGCCGAGGTCTTCTTCGACTCCGTCTTCGTCCCGGATGAGCACGTCCTCGGCGGCGTCGGCGAAGGGTGGAAGGTCGCGATGGCGACCACCACTTCGGAGCGGGGCCTGACGCTGCGCTCGCCGGGCCGGTTCATGGCGGCGGCGGACCGGCTCGTCGAGCTGTACGCCACGACTCGTGCAACTGATCCGGGTGCCGCTGCAGCGGCGCGCGGCGATGTCGCGCAGGCGTGGATGGACGCCGACGCCTACCGGCTCTACGTCCTCGGCACCGCTCTCAAGGCGCTCGGCGGCGAGTCGATCGGCGCGGAGTCGAGCGCCAACAAGCTGTTCTGGTCACAGCTGGACGTGGCCTTGCACGAGACCGCACTCGCAATGCTCGGCGAGCGCGCGACCCTCGAGGCCGACCCGGTTGCCGGGCCCTGGCTCGACGGGTACGAGTTCTCCCTTGCGGGTCCGATCTACGCCGGCACCAACGAGGTGCAGCGCAACGTGGTCGCCGAGCGCGTACTGGGTCTGCCCCGATGAGGCTCGCGCCCGACGCCGACGCGCTCGAGTTCGGCGCCAGTGTTCGCGAGCTGCTCAGCGACGTCGCGGACGCGGCCGCGCTTCGGGTGGCCTGGGATGACCCTGCCGGCCGGATCCCCGGGGTGTGGCAGCGACTGGCGGAGGCCGGCGTGCTCGGTCTGACCGTGCCGGAGGAGTACGGCGGTTCCGGTGCGGACCTGACGTCGCTGCTGCCCGTGCTGGTCGAGGTCGGTCGCGCCGCGTTGCCCGAGCCCGTCGTCGAGACGCTCGTCGGCGCGAAGCTGCTGGCCGAGGCCGGCGGCGAGGTCGCCGAGGACTGGCTGCCTCGAGTGGTCGCGGGCGAGGCGGTTGTCGCCGTGCAGCTCGGACCGGGCGACCTGGTCAGCGCGGCGCCGTGGGCTGACCTGCTGCTGGTGCCGGATCATGCGGGCGTGCTCTGCGCCGTACCGCGCGACGAAGCAGTGATCGTCGCCACCACGTCGGTCGACGGCGGCGTGCGGCTGGCGACGGTCGACGTACCCGGCGGCGCGGGCTATGCGCTCGGCGGTGTGCACATCGACGCCGCATTCGACGCGGCGGTGGTCGCGGTCGCCGCGCAGCAGACCGGCCTCGCCGAGGCGATGGTTGCGATGGCGGTTGGCTACGCGAAGACGCGCGAGCAGTTCGGTGCCGTGATCGGCTCGTTCCAGGCGATCAAGCACCAGCTGGCGGACGCCTACGTCGCGAACGCCTTCGCGGCGCCCGTGGTGGCGCGCGCGGCGTGGTCCGTCGCGCAGGACAGCCCGACGCGCAGCCGTGACGCGTCGCATGCGAAGTACGCCGCGACCGTTGCCGCGCAGCGAGCCGCCCGCACCGCGCTGCAGGTGCACGCCGGTATCGGGTACACGTTCGAGCACGACCTGCACATGTGGATGAAGCGGACCTGGACCCTGTCCTCGCTGTGGGGGACGAAGGACTGGCACCGGGAGCGCGTAGCCCAAGCGGTCCTAGAGAGGTGATCTTGACGTAGTGCGCCCTTCACGCGTCCTGATGGGCGCATAGCGTCAAGATCAGCGTGGAAATATGGAGGTTGGAGAAGTGACAGCGCCACTTGCCGGGATGCGGGTCGTCGAGGTCTCGATGCTCGGGCCGGCGGCGATCACGAGCGCCCTCGTGGACCTCGGCGCCGAGGTGATCAAGGTCGAGCCCGCCGCGGGCGACTACATCCGGGCGATGACGTGGCCGATCGTCGAGGGCGTCTCGCTGATGCACCTGCACCTCAACCGCGGCAAGAAGAGCATCACGCTCGACCTGCGCAGCGACGAGGGCAAGCAGGTCTTCCGTGACCTGACCAAGGACGCCGACGTCGTCGTCGAGGCGATGCGGCCGGGCGCGCTCGAGCGGCTCGGCATCGGCCCCACCGACCTGCGCGGCCGTGACCCGAA
>DASZYY010000089.1:0-4013 GCA_035545175.1 Mycobacteriales bacterium | reverse complement strand
GTGCTGACGAGCGCCACAGTTCGGCCGTCGCCGATTGCGGCGTAGGACTCGATCGCCGCGTAGCCGTCCGCGTCCCGGCTCACTGCCGTTGGGTGACGCGGCGGGCTCGCTCGGCCACGGAGTCCAGTGCCGTCCAGATCGCCATCGAGGTTGCCGACCACGGGTCGTGCGGATGCGCCTCGTCGTCGAACATGCCATGTGCCCCCCGGTCTTCGTCGTCGTCCCGTGACAGGAAGACGTTCGAACCGTGGCGGGGCCCGGAGTCGTCGGCGAGCTGTCCCTTCACCCCCTTGCGCGCGAGGTAGCGGTCAAGGAGGGCGGGCGCCACCCGGTTGCCGAGGACGGTGTAGGCCGACGACACCCCGACCCAGGCGTTGCGCCTCGGGTGGTCGGCAAGGAAAGCGATCATCCGGGCCGCGACCTCGGGTTGGAACACCGGCGCGACGGGACGCGGATGCGCCTGGTAGGCGTTGTCGTTCCAGTCGAACTGCGGCGTGTTGAGGCCCGGCAGGGTCGCCATGCAGATGCGGACCGGGCTGCCTTCGTTCTTCAGCTCCGTCAGGACCGACTCGGTGAACCCTTTGACGGCGTGCTTGGCGCCGCAGTACGCCGCTTGCAGCGGGATGCCGCGGTAGGCGAGCGCCGAGCTCACATTGACGATCACGCCACGATCGCGAGGGCGCATCAGCTCGAGCGCCACGCGAGTGCCGTGGACCTGACCGAAGTAGGTCACGTCGGTGATGCGGCGGAACGTCTCCGGATCGGTGTCGACGAACTTTCGCAGCGCGCCGACGAAGGCCACATTGACCCAGAGCGCGACCGGCCCGAGCTGTGATTCGACCTGCTCGGCAGCGGCCCGGACCGCGGCGAGGTCGGCCACATCTGTTGCGATCCCGAGCCCCTGCCGACCGGCGCTGCGTACGTCGGTTTCAGCGGCACGAAGGCCGGCGTCTCCGCGAGCGAGGATCGCGACGTCCCAGCCTCTCGCCGCCAGCTCGCGAACCGTTGCCCGTCCGACTCCGGCCGTGCCGCCGGTGACGACGGCAACGCCGCGGTCTCGTTGTCGCCCGCGCACGGCCGCACCTCCTGTGCAGAAGTTCTTGTCCTGTCCATCACCGCCCCGCGGTGATCACAAACCCGCCCACATGTCGCGACGGTCGGCCTTCACCGCCGGATGCGTGCTGGCCGGCAAGCCGGGTACGCGAAGGACATGACCGAGTTCGGCTACTTCTTGTCCTCCGAAGAGCTCAGCCCGCAAGAGCTCGTCACAACCGCACAGCTCGCGGAACAGGCAGGGTTCGACCGGATCTGGATCTCCGACCACTACCACCCGTGGACGCGCGAGCAAGGCGAGAGCGCATTCGTGTGGTCGGTGATCGGGGCGATCGCCGCGACGACGGAGCTGAAGATCACGACGGCGGTGACCTGCCCGACTGACCGGATTCACCCGGCGGTCCTCGCACAGGCCACCGCGACTGTCGCCTCGCTGGCACCCGGGCGGTTCTCCTTCGGCGTGGGCAGTGGTGAGCGCCTCAACGAGCACATCCTCGGTGGACTGTGGGGCGGTATCAAGATCTGCTGGGCGGAGTCCGCGGATGATGCCGCGAAGACGGCGTACCGGCTGTGGGGGTTCGAAGCGGTGGGCGGGCAAAGCGCCCAGGACCTGCCGTCGTGGCTCGAGTTCGAGCAGCTCGGGGACGCCACGTCACCGGATCAGATCGCGGAAACGGTGCCCTGTGGACCGGATCCGGACCGAGCCGCGTCGGCGATCAAGGAGTACGTCGACGCCGGGTTCGACGAGGTCTACGTCTCGCAGATGGGTCCCGACCAAGATGGTGGCATCCGGTTCCTGTCCGAACAGGTGCTGCCGCAGCTGCGCGGCGGTCGCTCGTGACCGCAGTCGGCGAGGCGACGCAGGCGGCCGCCGATCACTACGGCCGACCGGCGGGGGAGCTTCGCGGCTACCTGGGCGTGATGGGGGTGTACGCAGTAGGGGTCGGCGCCGCGGCACTCGCGATGTGGCGCGCAAAGCGCCTCCCTTCGCGGTACGGCGCGGGAGACCTCGTGCTCGTGACCCTCGCCACCCACAAGCTCAGCCGGACGATCAGCCGTGACGCGGTGACCAGTCCCGTCCGAGCACCGTTCGCCCGGTTCGAAGGACCAGCCGGTGAGGGCGAGGTCAACGAGCGGGTCGCCGCGAGCGGTGCCGGAAAGGCGATCGGTGAGCTGCTGACCTGCCCGTTCTGCATGGACCAGTGGGTCGCGACGGGCTTCGTCACCGGGTTGGCGGTTGCGCCACGCCTCACCCGCTACGTGGCAAGCATCTTTGCGGTACGCGCGGGAGCGGACCTCGTGCAGTTCGGATACGCGGCGGCCGAACGGGCATGACTACCCCCGTCCCCCGTAACCGAAGGAGAGCGGCGACATGGCACAGGACGCGATCGATTTCCTGCTTGAGCAGCACCAGCAGGTCGAGAAGCTGATCGACCAGATCAAGGCGGCTTCAGCGGACGCCCGCGGTGACCTGTTTGACGAGTTGCGCAAAATGCTGGCGGTTCATGAGACCGCGGAGGAGCTGGTGCTTCGCCCGGTGACCAAGTCGGCCGGCGACGAGGGAAAGCGCATCGCGGACGCTCGTTTCGCGGAAGAGAACGAAGCGAAGCAGGTGCTTTCCGATCTCGAGAAGCTGGACCCGCAAAGCGAGGCCTTCGTCTCCGAGTTCGCGTCGTTCGCCTCCGACGTGCTCGATCACGCCACCAAGGAAGCACAGGAGGAGTTCCCCTTGGTGCGGCGGGAGAACGACCCGGATCGGCTCGCGAAGCTCGGTAGCGCGATGGAGAAGGTGGAGAAGGTCGCGCCGACCCATCCGCATCCCAGTGCCAAGTCGACCGCGGCGACGGTGGTGATGGGGCCCTTCGCGTCGATCGTCGACCGGACTCGGGACGCGCTAGCCGCAGCGCTCAAGGACTGAGCACATGAGTTCCGACTCGGATCCCGGTGGACCTCCCAAGACCTCGCCGAGCGATCCGCCGGCAGCCAACCAGCCGGTCGACGACAGCTCGGGTAGCCCGCCGCCGCGGTTGACCGAACCAGCCGACGCAGCCGGGCGTATCGCGAACGATCCCTCCGTCAAGGGCAACCGGCTGGTGCCGGAGGCGAGGCAGGTCTCGCGCGGGAAGCCCGACGGCGAGGTCGACACCGGGAACCGGAGACAGCCTGCCAAGGGCCTCTTCGGTGAAGCGGGCCGGCACTCCTAGTTCTGGTTGTACCCGTAATCCGTGATGCGGGTCTGGTCACAGATGCCGGAGCCGTTGACGTACCACGTGAACAGCCGGGTGCCGTTGCCCGGTTCGGACAGGTTGACCGACCACGGCTTGCCGAGCGTCAGCTTCCCGCCCACCGTCGCCTTGTGCTGCGCCGTCGTCGTCGAGGTGATCGTCGAACGGCCGTGGCGGCCCAGCTTCATCGTCGCCTCGCCGCTGATCGGGTCGTTCTGCCGGTCCTGTGAGTTACCGGGGACGTAGACGATGTGGATCGAGCTGCAGTAGTTCCCGGTGACCTTCAGCGCGGTGTAGTCCACGTCGTTGCTGAAGAAGCTGTAGACGTAGTGGAAGCCGCGGTAGTCGCCGGAGTCGTCCTTCGGAGTCTGGAACAGCGAGCTCCACTTGACCTTGCCGAACACGTGCAGCTTGCGACCGACAGCGGTGATGAGCTTGCCGGACTTGCTGTACGCCGCCAGCCGGAAGTCGAAGATGCCGATGCCGACCGCCGGAATCGTCGACGTGCCCTTGGTGCCGTGCAGGGTGTGGACCTTCACCCATGTGCCGTTGTTGTAGCCCTGCAGCACGATGGTGTCCGAGCCGCGGTTGAAAGCGTGCCATGACACCGTCGTCGCCTTGTGCGCGTGGGCGTGAGCCGGGACCTTGAGACCGAGGTCCGGCGTGCCTGCGGCGTTGACCGGAACCGCGGAAAGGGAGGTCGACGCCGCGAGGGCGAGGCCGAGCAGGGTGACG
>DASZYY010000088.1:0-7996 GCA_035545175.1 Mycobacteriales bacterium | reverse complement strand
CCCCGAGCGAGTCGATGCCCGGAAGTGACGTGGTCAAGAGAGCTTGGATCCGACCAGCACGGTGAGGTCGGCGAGGCGGTTGGAGTAGCCCCACTCGTTGTCGTACCAGCCGTAGATCTTCACCTGGTCGCCGATCACCTTCGTGATCGGGGCGTCGTAGATGCAGGACGCCGGGTCGGTCACGATGTCGCTCGAGACGATGGGGTCCTCCGAGTAGCGAAGGATTCCCTTGAGCGGGCCGTCGGCTGCCGCGCGGAACGCGGCGTTGATCTCGTCAACCGTCGCGGACCTGGTCAGGTTCGCGGACAGGTCGGTGATCGATCCGGTCGGGATCGGCACCCGCAGCGAGTAGCCGTCGAGCTTGCCGTCGAGCTCCGGGAGAACCCGGCCGATGGCCTTCGCGGCGCCGGTCGAGGTGGGGACGATGTTCAGCGCAGCTGCCCGGGCGCGGCGGAGGTCCTTGTGCGGACCGTCCTGCAGCATCTGGTCCTGCGTGTAGGCGTGAATCGTGGTCATGAGCCCGCGCTCGATGCCGAACGCCTCGTGGAGCACCTTCGCCATCGGCGCGAGGCAGTTCGTCGTGCAGGACGCGTTGGAGATCACCGTCTGCGAGCCGTCGTAAAGCGCCTCGTTGACGCCGAGCACAACAGTCAGGTCGTCCCCGGTCGCCGGCGCGGAGACGATCACCTTTCTCGCGCCGCCGTCGTCGACGTGCTTGCGCGCGACCTCTGCGTCGGTGAACAGGCCGGTCGACTCGATGACGACGTCGACGCCAAAGTCCTTCCACGGGATGGTGCCCGGGCCGCCCCGCTCCGCGAGACCGGTGATCGTGCGGCCGTCGACCGAGATCCCGCCGTCGACCAGCTCGACCTTGTGCGGGAACCGGCCCAGCACGCTGTCGTACTTCAGCAGGTGCGCGATGGTGGCGGCATCCCCGAGGTCGTTGTACGCCACCACCTCGAGGTCGTGCCCGCCGGCGAGCGCCGCGCGGAAGAAGTTGCGTCCGATCCGACCGAAGCCGTTGATGCCTACCCGGGTGGTCACGCTGAGTCTCCTCGTGATGGGCTGAGACCTGGCAGGTTACCCACCGCTCAGGGGCGCTAAGTCACCGACCTAGCGGTCACGGAGGCGCAGCGCGAGCTCCCCGGCCGCGCGCATGACCTCGATCGGCGCGTTCACGCCGCTCATCAGCCGGACCTGCTCGGCGGCCTGCTCGACGAGCAGATCGAGGCCGCCGATGATGCGGCCGCCGGCACCCTCCCACGCCTCGGCTGCCGGAGTCGGCCAGGGCGCGTAGACCACGTCGAACCACAACCCGCGAGGCGAACCCGCGGTGAGCGCGGGTACGAGATCGTCGGTGGCGCCGGCCGGTACGCACGACACGACGAGCTCGCCCGTCACCGCTCCCGGCAGGTCGGACCAGGGAAGGACGTGCAGCCGGATTCCGCAGCGGTCGGCGACCTGCCGCACGTTCCACACCGCCTCCGGGCGCCGCGCGACCAGAATCACCTCGGTGACCTCGAGCTCGGCGAGCCCGGCGAGGGCCGAGCAGGCAGTCGCGCCGGCGCCGATCAGCCAGATGTCGCCGCGAACCGCGCGCAGCCCGGCGCGGTAGAGGCTCAGGATGAAGCCCTGAACGTCCGTGTTCGCGGCCACCCAGCGTCCATCGGCCCCGAACAGCAGCGTGTTCGCCGCATCGACCGTCTCAACGATCCCGTCGGTCGCAGCGGCCAGCGGGACCACGGCGCGCTTGAGCGGCATCGTCAGCGAGACGCCGGCGAGACCCTCCGCGTCCAGCTTCAGCAACGTGCTCTCGAGATTCTCCTCGTCGCACTCGATGGCGCGGTAGCGCCAGCCCACGAGCCCCACCGCGTCGTACGCCGCCTGGTGCAGCGCCGGCGACAGCGAGTGCGCGATGGGCGACCCGAGCACCGCCGCACCGATTCGCAGCCGACTCATGACACGCCGTTCGCTTGCGACCGGGCGACGAGCTGCTGGAACCGGTGGTAGTTCGTCGCGAAGGCGGTGTTGCCGGCCTGGTCGATCGTCACGAAGTACAGATACGGCCCGGAGGCGTGGTGCAGCACTGCGTTGATGGCGGCCTCGCCCGGTGAGTTGATCGGAGTCGGCGGTAGCCCGCCGAACTTGCGGGTGTTGTACGGCGAGTCCGTCGCGAGGTCCGTCGCCGTCAACGGGCCGTGGTTGGGGCCGAGCACGTAGTAAAGAGTGGCATCTGAATCGAGCCTCATCTGGTTATGAAGCCGATTGAAGAACACCTCGGCGATCTTCGGGAAGTCCGCCACTTGCCTGCCTTCACGCTGGACGATCGACGCGAGCGTGATGACGTCGTACTCCGAAAGGCCCACTTTTTGAGCGCCCGCAGCGAGTTTGACGTCGCTCGCCGCCTGACCGAACCGCGTGACCATGGCCGTCAGGAGCTGCGTCGCGGTCTCCCCCGGCGTCACCTGGTAGGTGGCGGGAAAGAGGAACCCCTCGACGTGCCCGTTGGCCCAGGACGGCAGGCCAAGCGCCGTCGGGTTCGCGAGCGCAGCCCGGACGTCACCGGCCGCGATCGGGGTGTCCGCCGCGATCCGCGCGACGATGTCGGCGACGGTGAAGCCCTCCGGAATCGGCACCGTGTAGCTCACCAGCGCTGACGGCTGCAGCATGAGCGCGAGCGCCAGCGAGGCTTCCATGTGCTCGTGGAGCCGGTACGTGCCGGGCTGGATCTGGCGTGACTTGGGGTTCTCGTCCGCGGCCGACGTGAACGCCGAGGTGCTCTTCACGACGTGCGCCTTCACCAACGTGGCGGCGATTGCGGAAGCGGAGTCACCCGGGTTGACGACGACGAGCGCGGTCCCGGAGCCTTGGCCCGAGTAGTCCCCGCCGCCGCCGAACACGTCGCTGATCGCCCGCCCGGCGATGATGACGATCGCGACGAGTACGACCAGCACGACCAGTACGCCGACCCCCGCCGCTCGTCGCTGGGGCCGAGGGTCGTGCAGCGGCTCGTCCTCCATGCCGAACCCGAGCCCGCTCAAGACGCACCACGTTCCGCATCGAGCGCGTGCTGGAGGATCACCACGGCTGCGGCGGCGTCGATGACCCGGCGGCCTTCCTTGGCGCGGACCCCCGCCTGCTGCAGCCCACGAGTGGCCTCCACCGTGCTCAACCGCTCGTCCACGAGGCGCACGCTAACGGGTGCCACCCGCTGGGCCAGCGTCGAGGCGTACTCCCGGGCCAGCTTCGCCGCCGTTCCTTCAGCGCCCGACAGCGATCGGGGCAGCCCCACGACGATCTCGACCGCCTCCCGCTCACCGGCAAGCCGCACCAGCTCGTTGAGATCGGTTCCCCGCTTGCGGTCTCGCTGCAGGACCGCGATCGGGCTGGCGAGCATCCCGTCCGGATCGCTCGCGGCGACCCCGACTCGCACGCTTCCCACATCCACCCCGAGGCGGACCCCACGCCGCATGGTTACTGGCCGACCCGACCCGCGACGTCGGCCGGCAACCCGGCGAGCACACCGTCAAGCTTCGCGACGTCAGTGCCCCCGCCCTGGGCGACGTCGTCGCGACCGCCGCCACCTCCCCCGAGCTGACCGGCGACCGTCTTGGCGATGTCACCGGCCCGCAGACCGCGTTCCCGGCCGGCGTCGTTGACGGTCACGACCACGGCAGCCCGGCCGTCCGTCACCGATGCGGCGGCCACCACCGCTGGCACGGCCGCGTCGAGCCGCCCGCGCACATCTAGGGCGAGCTTGCGAAGGTCGTCGGCCGTGGTTCCGTCGGGCACCCGGTGCGCGACGACGGCCGCCCCACCCGTCACCGTCGCGGCACCGGCGAGGTCCGCTGCAGCGGACAGGACCGCCGCACCGCGGACCTTCTCCAGCTCCTTCTCGAGGTCGCGGACGCGAGCCACCACGGCCTGGACCCGGTCGACGAGGTCATCGGAGTTGACGTTGAGCAGACCGGACAGCTGGGAGACGAGCAGATGTTCGCGAGCGAGGTAGGAGTAGGCGTCAGCGCCGACGAGACCCTCGACCCGACGCTTGCCTGCGCCGATCGACGCCTCACCGAGCAGCTTCACCACACCGAGCTGGGACGACCGGTGGGCGTGCGTCCCGCCACACAGCTCGCGGGAGTACTCGCCGACCTCGACGACCCGAACCCGCTCGCCGTACTTCTCGCCGAACATCGCGATGGCTCCGAGGCGCTTGGCCTCCTCCTGCGAGGTGATGAAGGCGTGTACGTCGAGGTCGGCGAGCAACACGTCGTTGACCTCAGCCTCGATGTCGGCAAGCACGCTGCCGGGTACCGCGTTGGGCGAGGCGAAGTCGAAGCGGAACCGGCCGGCGTCGTTCTGCGAACCTGCCTGGCTGGCCTGGTCACCCAGCGCACGCCGAATGGCCTGGTGGACGAGGTGGGTCGCGGTGTGCGCCCGCGACACCGCGTTGCGGCGTGCCACGTCGACGACGGACTGCAATGACGAACCGACCGTGACCTCGCCGGAGACGACGCGACCACGGTGCACGATCAGATCGGTGAGCGGGCGCTGGGCGTCGTAGACCTCGACGACCGAACCATCGGCGAGCTGGAGCACGCCGTGGTCGGCAAGCTGGCCGCCGCCTTCGGCGTAGAAGGCGGTGCGGTCCAGCACGATCTCGACGTCGTCGCCTTCGCCGGCGGACTCCGCCGCCGCACCGGCGACGAGCAGGCCGGCGAGCCGGCCTTCCGACTGAACCGTGTCGTACCCGGTGAAGTCGGTCGGGCCGGCGGACTCCAGCAGCCCGCGGTACACCGACAGGTCGGCATGACCGCCGCTCTTGCGCTCCGCACTGTCCTTCTTCGCCCGGTCGCGCTGCTCCCCCATCAGCCGGCGGAACTCGGCCTCGTCGACCGTCATGCCCTCTTCGCGGGCCATCTCGATCACCAGGTCGATCGGGAACCCGTGCGTGTCGTGCAACGAGAAGGCGGCGGCGCCCGGGACTGTCGATCCGCCACTGGCGCGCACGTCGCGCGAGATCCGCTCGAACAGCGCGGAGCCGGTGCGCAGCGTGGAGAGGAACATGTCCTCCTCCTGCGCCGCAACACCCTGGATCCGTTCGACGCTCTCGGTCAGCGCCGGGAATGACGGGCTCAGCACGCCGCAGGTCAGCCCGGCGAGCTCCGACATGACCGCGCGGTCGACACCGAGCAGCCGCAGGGTGCGGATCGTGCGGCGCAGCATCCGGCGAAGCACGTAACCGCGGCCCTCGTTGCCGGGGGTGACGCCGTCGGCGATGAGCATCGTGCTGGTACGCGCGTGGTCGGCGACGACCCGGAGACGAACGTCCGTCTCCTCCGAGGCGTGGTAGGCCGTGCCGCTCAGCTCGCTCGTCCAGTCGAGTAGCGGACGCAACAGGTCGGTCTCGAAGATGTTGTCCACGCCCTGCAGCAGGACCGCCATCCGGTCGACACCCATGCCGGTGTCGATGTTGCGCTTCGGGAGCTCGCCGAGCAGGTTGTCGACGTACCCGTAGCCCTCGCCGTCGCCACGGACGTACTGCATGAAGACCAGGTTCCAGACCTCGAGGTAGCGCTCCTCGTCAGCGATCGGGCCGCCGTCGCGGCCGAACTCCGGACCCCGGTCGAAGTAGATCTCCGAGCACGGACCACACGGCCCGGCGACGCCCATCGACCAGAAGTTGTCCTGACGATCCCGTCGCTGCACGCGCGACTCCGGCACGCCGACGTCTCGCGTCCAGATGCCGAAGGCCTCGTCGTCGTCGAGGTAGACCGTGGGCCAGAGGCGGTTCTCGTCGAACCCGAACCCGCCGTCGGCAACGCTCTTCGTCAGCAGCTCCCAGGCGAGCGGGATCGCACCTTCTTTGAAGTAGTCGCCGAAGGAGAAGTTGCCGGCCATCTGGAAGAACGACACGTTTCGGCTGTTGGTGCCGACGATGTCGATGTCACCGGTCCGCACGCATTTCTGGATGCTCGTGGCGCGGGGGTACGGCGGCGGCTCCTGGCCGAGAAAGTACGGCTTGAACGGCACCATGCCCGCGTTGACGAGCAGCAGCGTCGGGTCGTCCGCGATCAGCGACGCGGAGGGTACGACGGCGTGACCGCGCTGCTCGAAGTACCGCGTGAACCGTCCAGTGATGTCGACGGTCTTCATGCCGCAGATGACCCCGGGGTGCCGTCGATGCGCGGCTCGTCGATCCCCAGCGCTTCGCGCAGCTCGGCTTCACGGACCATCGCCTGGTCCTTGACGATCTCCCACCACGAGGCAACCCGACCGCCGACGCCGCCGGCCTGCTCAGCCAGCCCCGCCGGAGTCCACCTCTGGGCCGCCTGCCCGACCTTGCGCACGACCAGGACACCAACCGTCGCGCCCAGCGCGACGTAGAAGACGCGACGCATCAGCCGGCCTTCCGCTCGGCGCGGCGCGCGGCGCGTGCGGCCTTCATCTCTTGCTTCACCCGCTTGGCCACGTCGGCCTCGTCGCGGTGCTTCATCGCCCGCCGTACGCCGTAGGAGAACGCGGCGACCTTGATCATCGGGGAGCCGACGGTGGCTGAGAACAGCGACGTCATCGCGCGGGCGTTCGTCGAGATCTCCTCGACGTTGGCGGCGATCGTGTCGACCCGGGTCAGCTCGGCGTTGACCTGTACGACGGAGGTCGTCACCTCGCCCAGCAGCGGGACGGTCTGGTCGGCGACGCCGGAGACGAGCTTGGCGGCCTCGCCGATCACCTTGCCGAGCTTGACCAGCACGTAGGCCAGGAAGCAGACGAGGACGCCCCAGAAGACCGCGACGATGAGACCGGCGACCTCGCCACCGGACAGCCCGCCGCTCGCCTGGATCACCATGTCCGTTGCGCTCCTCTAGGTCTCCTGCTCCGGCGGGCTCGGGGCAGCACCGTCGGCCTTGCGTCCCCGCACCACCTCTCGAAGCGTGGCGAGCCGCGCGGCCGCGGCCCGCTCCGCGCCACGGTCGGACGGGCGGTAGTACTCCCGGTCGGCGAGCTCGTCCGGCAGATAGGTCTGCTGGACGACACCGCCCGGGAACTCATGAGGGTATCGGTAGCCCTTTCCGTGTTGGAGTCGTTTGGCGCCCGCGTAGTGGGCATCACGCAGGGCCGGCGGTACGCCACCGGCCCTGCCAGCCCGTACGTCCTCGGTCGCGGCGCCGATCGCGGTGATGACCGCGTTGCTCTTCGGGGCGAGGGCGAGGTAGATCGTGGCCTGGGCCAGGTTCAGGCGCGCTTCGGGTAGTCCGACCAGCTCCAGGGCATGCGCGGCCGCCACCGCGACGCCCAGCGCGGCGGGCTCGGCCAGCCCGACGTCCTCGCTCGCGAGGATCACGAGCCGGCGGGCGATGAACCGGGGATCCTCGCCGGCCTCGAGCATCCGCGCCAGGTAGTGCAGCGCGGCGTCGACGTCGCTGCCGCGGATGCTCTTGATGAAGGCGCTGACCACGTCGTAGTGCTGGTCACCCTCGCGGTCGTAGCGCACGGCAGCACGGTCGAGCGCCTGCTCGAGCACGTCCAGCTCGATCCGGGTGGCTCCGGACGCCGTGGTCACCCCAGCGGCGGCCTCCAGCGCCGTCAGCGCGCGGCGCCCGTCCCCGGCAGCCATCGTGACCAGGTGCTCGAGCGCCTCGTCGGAGATCGTGACGGATCCGGCCAGGCCGCGGTCAGCGACCAGCGCGCGCTCGACCAGCACCCGGATTGCGGCGTCATCGAGCTCGTGCAGGGTCAGCATCAGCGACCGGGACAGCAACGGCGAGATGACCGAGAAGAAGGGGTTCTCCGTCGTGGCGCCGACGAACGTCACGAGGCCCGACTCCACGCCGGGCAGCAACGCGTCTTGCTGGCTCTTGGTGAAGCGGTGCACCTCGTCGACGAACAGCACCGTGCGCTCGCCGCCCATCCCGAGCCGGTCCCTGGCCTCCTCGATCGCGGCGCGCACATCCTTGACGCCCGCCGTCACCGCCGAGAGCTCCACGAAACGCCG
>DASZYY010000087.1:0-9422 GCA_035545175.1 Mycobacteriales bacterium | reverse complement strand
GATCTGGGATCCGGGGATCGGACAGCAGTTCGGGTCGGCCTTCCCAGGCGGCGCGAGCACCTGGGGCAATGCCGTGTATGCCCCCGACGGCTCGAAGCTGATCGCGGCCTACAGCGATGGCACCGGAGCGGTATGGCCGGTCTCGGTCGACTCGTTGATGGCGCAGGCGTGCGATGTCGCGCGGCGCAACTTCAGCCAGGACGAGTGGGAGCGGTTCGTGCCGAACTCGCCGTACCAGCGAACCTGCCCGCAATACCCCGCCGGCTAGTGCTTTGGGCCAACGAACTCGTCGAGCGCCGCGACCGCCTCACGGCGAGCAACCGAGATGCTGTTGCGCCGATTCTGCTTCCAAGCGATTCCGAGCAGGTCGAGCGCATCGGTGAAGATCTCTCGAATGTCGGCTGATTCATTCACGAAGAGATATCGGGAGTACCCGTAGGTCCGCGTGCCGCTCGGAAGGGGGCGATGAACCACGTTGGTGCCGCGGTAGCCGTCTGACTGGATCAAGCCGCGAATCAGGCCACGCGGATTGCGTGCGACCTCGGCTCGCTGCCAGTCAGCGAGCCTGATCGGCCGTTCATGTTTCCGTCCCGGCCCGTGTTGCGGAAACAGGCACGGCCAGTGAATCGTGGCTGACGCCACAACCGTGCAGCGTGACTTGGCGACCTCGGTGAACGACACAGAGGTATGGGCGACCTGGACCATGGCGCTCGCGACCTCGCTCATGATCCCGGGATAGTCGTCGCAGCAGCTGATTCTCAGCGCCAATGACCGTCCGGACCGACCGATGTGCCCGTCCCCGAGGTACATGCCAAGTAGGTACGTGTACTTGTCGTGCGGTGTTCTCGACTCGCAGCGGAAGCAGAAGGGCGCCCAAGCCGACGCAGGCGACGGACCTTGCCATCGGTAGGTGCTCGTATATCCGACCCCGAGGCGGCGGCATACCTCGGTGCGCGGCACGCCGGCCGCGATCAGCCGGGCGGCTTCTTCGCGCTTTGCATTCGAGTGCACCCCAAGATCATCTGCCGCTCCTACGACAATCTTCGGACGAGCGGCTAGTGCCCCGGGTCGGATTCGAACCGACACTGAATGGGTTTTGAGTCCATCTTCTCTACCAGTTGGAATACCGGGGCCGGTAGTCACTCAAAGTCTAGGAAATGCGAGTGACGGATAAGGTTTGCCAGGTGAGAAGTCAGCAGCCGCGGCGGGTTGTTGTTGCCGAGGATGAGGCGCTGATCCGGCTTGATCTCAAGGAGATGCTCGAGGAAGAGGGCTACGTCGTCGTCGGCGAGGCGGGCGATGGCCAGCAGGCGATCGACCTTGCCAAGCAGACACAGCCGGATCTCGTGATCCTCGACGTGAAGATGCCCGTCCTCGACGGCATCTCGGCCGCCGAGCGCATCGTCGCCGACCAGCTCGCGCCGGTCGTGATGCTCACCGCGTTCAGCCAGCGCGAGCTCGTCGAGCGGGCCGCCGAGGCAGGGGCGATGGCGTACGTCGTCAAGCCGTTCGGCAAGGCCGACCTGCTGCCGGCGATCGAGATCTCGCTGAGCCGGCACGCCCAGATGCGAACGCTCGCCGGGGAGGTCGAGGATCTCTCAGAGCGGCTCGAGGCGCGAAAGCTGATCGACCGGGCCAAGGGGAAGCTCCAAACCGATCATGGAATGACCGAGCCCGAGGCGTTCCGCTTCATCCAGAAGTCAGCGATGGATGGCCGTCGCTCGATGCGTGAAGTCGCTGAGGTCGTGCTCTCCCAATCCGAAGCTGCGACCTGAGAGCGGACCGGTCAGGCAAACCGGTTGAAAACAAAGGACAAAAGGGTAGCCCGGCACCTTTGGTACCGTCCGCGCCTTCCCCGTGCGTGGACGTTGTCTACTCGGTGCCGGGCTGGCCAACGAATTTAGTGACCCGTCATTCGGCGGGTCAACGCGGGTCCCCCTGAATTCATCCCTGAGCCACCGACACCTCGCAGGGCCAAATGGCCCTTACCGCCGGCCAGGGGTGGCGCTAGCGTTCACCTGTCCCAGAGCCGCGGTGCCCATCCGCGGAGTTTCGGTGCCGCTCATCCCGGTGCCCGACGAGGAGGCGCTGGTGGCGCGGTCGCAGGTGCTGACTCGAGTCGCGACCGCGGACGACATACCCGTCATGCTCGAGCTCTGGGACGAGCTGCGACAGGTCGGCGGGCGTGGCGAACGCGCCAACAACCCGGTCACCGCGGTAGAGGTTCGTGACCGGTTGAAGCAGGTCGTCGACAACTCGTCCTACCGCGTCGTGATGGCTTACCTCGAGGACAAGCCCGCGGGCATGATCGTCCTGCAGGCCACCCGGCCCGACCCGTTCACCGACGCGCGCGTCGTCAACGTCGCGCACCTCGTCGTCGCCAACAACACCCGGCACAAGGGCGTCGGCCACGCCCTGCTGACCGCTGCCGCCGACTTCGCGACAGAGCGGCGGCTCGACCAGGTGTCGGTCAGCGTCTACCCGTCGTTGCGCGATGCCAGCCGGTTCTTCGCCCGTCTCGGGTTCGCCCCGGCAGCGACCCGGCGAGTGGCTCCGGTCAGCGTCCTGCGCCGGCGGTTGGGCAGCGAGCCGGCGACAGCCGACGCGCTACGTCGCCGCAGCCGGCTGATCCGGCCGATCCCGGCGCAGCCGGCTCGTCGCAAGGCCACTGACGACGCCGAAGCGGCGCCGGCTCCGGCTAGGCGTCGCGCAACAGCGCGGTGAGCCGGGCGGTGCACACGCGCCGGCCCTGGTCGTCTGAGATCACGATCTCGTACGTCGCCAGCGTGCGGCCGAGATGCAGCGGAGTGGCGACTCCCGTCACGTAGCCCTCGGTCGCCGAGCGATGGTGGGTCGCGCTGATCTCGATGCCCATCGAGATCCGGCCCGGCCCGGCATGCAACGCCGCCCCGATCGACCCGAGTGACTCGGCGAGCACGCACGACGCGCCGCCGTGCAGCAGGCCGTATGGCTGCTGGTTGCCCTCGACCGGCATGCGGGCGACCATCCGCTGGGCGTCGTACTCGAGGAACTCGATGCCCATGCGGTCGGTGAGCTGAGCGATGGACGGATCAGGGCCTGTCGGTGCGGTCACAAGCTGACATTACGATGCCATCCGAAAGCGCCGGCGTGAGCCGGCTCCGCTTCACGGCGGGGGAGGGGAGGTGGACGTGGCGTCCGGTGCTGCCCCTCCCGCTCCGGAAAGCCCGCAGCGACTCCTGCTGCTCGACGGCCACTCGCTGGCTTACCGCGCCTTCTTCGCGCTGCCCGTCGAGAACTTCTCGACCACGACCGGCCAGCCGACCAACGCGGTCTACGGCTTCACCGCGATGCTCATCAACGTTCTGCGGGACGAGGCGCCGACACATGTCGCGGTCGCCTTCGACGTCGGCCGCAAGACCTTCCGGACCGAGGCGTACGCCGAGTACAAGGCGACCCGCAAGGAGACCCCGGCCGACTTCAAGGGCCAGGTCGAGCTGATCAAGGACGTCCTGGAGGCGCTCACCATCCCGTCGCTGTCGCTGGAGGGCTTCGAAGCCGACGACCTGATCGCCACACTTGCGGTGCAGGGCGCCGACGCCGGCATGGACGTGCTCATCGTCACCGGCGACCGAGACGTGCTGCAGCTCGTCAACGACCGGATCACCGTCCTGATGACCCGCAAGGGAATCAGCGACATGACCCGCTTCACGCCCGACGAGGTGAAGGCGAAGTACGACCTGACTCCGGCGCAGTACCCGGACTTCGCGGCGCTGCGCGGCGACCCGAGCGACAACCTCCCGTCGATCCCGGGTGTGGGGGAGAAGACAGCCTCCAAATGGGTCCGCGACTACGGGTCGCTCGACGAGCTGATCAGGCGGGTCGACGAGGTTCCGGGCAAGGCCGGCCAGGCGCTACGCGACCACCTCGAAGGGGTCATGCGCAACCGGCAGCTCACCGAGCTACGTCGTGACGTCCCGCTGCCGGTCGGCCCGAACGACCTGCAGGTCGGGCAGTGGGACCGGGAGGCGGTTCACCAGCTCTTCGACACGTTGCAGTTCCGGGTTCTTCGCGAGCGGCTGTACGCGACCCTGTCGGCTGTCGAGCCGGAGGCCGACACCGGCTTCGAGGTGCAGGGCGAGTCACTCGGTCCCGACCAGGTCGCCGCGTGGCTCGACGCGCACGCGCGCGGCGCCGGGAACCATGGCGTCTCCGTCGCGGGCACCTGGGGGCGAGGAACCGGTCACGTCACCCGCATCGCGATCGCCGCTCCCGACGGGGAGGCTGCCTCGCTCGAGCCGGAGCAGCTCACGGCGTCGGACGAGCAGGCCCTTGCCGGCTGGCTCGCCGATGCGTCGGTGGCGAAGGTCTTCCACGACGTGAAGGGCCCGCTGCTCGCCCTCGGCGCGCGCGGCTGGACGGTGGCCGGGGTCGTCAGCGACACCGCGCTCGCGGCGTACCTCGCGCTGCCGGGTCAGCGCACCTTCGACCTCGGTGACCTGTCGCTTCGCTACCTGCGCCGCGAGCTTCGCGCGGAGGTCCAGGACGGTCAGCTGTCGCTCGACGGATCCGCCGAGGAGGACGCCGCGCAGGCTGAGATGGTCAAGGCGCGCGCCATCGTCGACCTGGCCGAGGCGCTCGACGCCGACCTCGATCGGCGCGGCGGCACCCGGCTGCTGGCGGAGGTGGAGCTCCCGCTGACGGCGTTGCTCGCCGACATGGAGCGTGCCGGGATCGCGGCGGACGTCGACTGGCTCGCCGAGCTCGAGGCGCGGTTCGGCGGGGAGGTGAAGCAGGCAGCGGATGCGGCGTACGCCGTCATCGGGCACGAGGTGAACCTCGGTTCGCCGAAACAGCTGCAGCAGGTGCTGTTCGAAGAGCTCGACCTGCCGAAGACCAAGAAGATCAAGACCGGTTACACCACCGATGCCGAGGCGCTCCAGGAGCTCTACGCGAAGTCTGGGCATCCGTTCCTCGAGCACCTGCTCCGGCATCGCGACGTCGCGCGGCTGAAGACGGTCGTCGACTCGCTGATCCCGATGGTCGACGACGGTGGCCGCGTCCACACGACGTTCAACCAGATGGTGGCCGCGACGGGTCGGTTGTCGAGTACGGACCCGAACCTCCAGAACATCCCGGTACGCACCCTCGAGGGTCGCGAGATCCGCAAGGCGTTCGTGGTGGGTCCCGACTATGAGTCGCTGATGACCGCCGACTACTCGCAGATCGAGATGCGGATCATGGCGCACCTCTCGCACGACGCGGGTCTGATCGAGGCCTTCACGTCAGGCGAGGACCTCCACACCTTCGTCGCAGCGACCGCGTTCAACATCCCGATCGAGCAGGTGGAGCCGGAGCAGCGCCGCCGGATCAAGGCGATGTCCTACGGCCTGGCGTACGGCCTGTCGGCCTTCGGTCTGTCCCAGCAGCTCGGCATCACCCCGGAAGAAGCGCGCGAGCAGATGGACGCGTACTTCTCGCGGTTCGGTGGTGTGCGCGACTATCTCAAGGGCGTCGTCGACATCGCGCGCAAGGACGGCTACACCGAGACCATCCTCGGTCGGCGCCGCTACCTGCCCGACCTCACCAGCGACAACATGCAGCGCCGGCAGATGGCCGAACGGATGGCCCTCAACGCTCCGATCCAGGGCTCGGCCGCGGACATCATCAAGGTCGCGATGCTCAACGTCGAGCGGGCGCTGCGGGAGGCGGGGCTGAAGTCCCGATTGCTCCTTCAGGTGCATGACGAGCTCGTGCTCGAAGTCGCGCCGGGCGAGCGCGAGCAGGTCGAGCAGCTGGTGCGGGGCGAGATGTGCTCGGCGTACGTCCTCGGCGACGTCCCGCTGGAGGTTTCGGTGGGCTTTGGCACGAACTGGGACGACGCGGCGCACTGAGGCGCGCAATCCGCACCGTCAGGGCAACCAGGGACTTTCGACCCGAATCCGCATAGCCATCAGAACCGCCCGGTTTAGCCATGGTTATTAGTGCCTGAACTCACAACCATGAGATTCATGGCACGCTCGACCAAAAGCTCGTTGATCATCGGACTCCTCATCACGGCGCTCGGTGCGCTGGTCATCGACCACGGCGCCCGAGTCGGATTGCAGCTGATCCATCTCGGGGAGATGGGGCTCGCGGTCGGGGCGGTACTGGGGCTGGTGCCGGACCGCCCGCCGGCCTGGCGGGCCGGTTCCTTCGCGGTCGGCTTCATCGCGGCCTGGCTCGGCTTCGCGCTGCGGGCCGGCCTGCTCCCCGACATCCCGCTCGGCCGCGCCATCGCCACGCTGATCGTGCTCGGCCTGGTGACCGTCGCGACGACGCTGTCCTTCGGCCGGTTCCCGCTCTGGGCGGGCCTGCTCGGTGTGGCGGCGTTCTCCGGCGGATACGAGACGACGTTCTCAGCTGACCCGACGAGCTTCCTCAGTGACTCGATGACGGACGCCACGACCATCGCGATCGCGGTCGGGCTCAGCTTCTTCGTCGTCACGTTGATCGACGCGCTGGTGCACTCCGGAATCGATGTCCGGCAGTCCTCGCCACCCCCGCCGACACCAAGACCGCGGCGGGAAGCCGTCGCAAGAGCGCTGCCCGCACAGCGGCACACGGAGGCGCTCACCGAGACCGAGACCGAGACCGCTGCCGCCTCGTCCAGGGACGCCCGATGAACGCCACTCGCAGTCACTCGTCACGACCGTCGGTGCGCCGGCTCTGCTCGGTCATCGCCGCAGGCGGCCTCAGCCTCAGCGCGGCCGGCGTCGCGCTCAGCCCCGCGACCGCGACGGCGGGAGGTGCTGCGCCTGTCGCGCCGGCCAGCATCACCGACAACGAGACCGTCCAGGTGGTCGCCGACTCGGCCGGCAAGGTCACCGCCTCCCGGCTGCTCAACCAGCTCGTGGTCACCGGCGACGGCCACTTCGTGGTCACCGAGCCCACGGCGACCGATGGCCTGCGCAACCTCAACGGCTTCTCCACCCCGAAGGTCAGGGGCGGCAGCGCGGTATGGGACCTCACGGTGCACGGCAAGTCCGAGCAGCGGACCGTCGCGACCCTGCCGCAGGAGAAGCTCCCGCTCACGGTGCACGCGTCGTACCGGCTCGACGGCCAGCCGATCGCGGCCAAGGACATCATCGACAAGACGGGCGTGCTGACCGCGACGTACGTCGTGTCGAACGTCAGTGACACCGCCGAAACCGTCACCTACCGTGACCCGCGAGGGCATCTTCGTTACGCCGTCATGGATCTCGTCATGCCGATGGTCGGCGAGCTGATGACGACGCTGCCGTCCGGCTTCCACAACGTCAGGGCGAAGTTCGGCACGCTCTCCGCGGACGGCCGCGGTGGCACGATCACGACCTGGCAGATGGTGTTGTTCCCGCCGCTCGGTCAGCCCACCCAGACGCTCACCTACACCGCCGACCTCGACCACGCATCGCTGCCTCCGGTGACGGTGCAGGCGATCCCGGTGGCGCCTGACGCGACGCGAGGCACGAAGTTCGGCCAGCACCGCATCAAGACGGGTGCGGTCATGGCACGCCAGGTGACCCAGGGCGGCGTGCAGCTCGACGCCGGGCTGGTGAAGCTCTCCGACGGTGCGGGCCAGCTGCTCGACGGCCTCAACCAGCTCTACGACGGCGCCTCACAGCTCTCGGCCGGCCTCGACCAGGCCGCGCCCGGGGCGAAGCAGCTCGCCGACGGCATCGGCCAGGCGAACGCCGGTGGGTCCGACCTCGCGGGCGGCTTGAAGCGGCTCGACCACGGCACCAGCCAGCTGAAGGCCGGCGTACAGGCCGGCATCCCTGGTGCCCGCAAGCTCGCCGACGGCGCGGCACAGGTGAGTTCGGGCGCCACCGCTCTGAGTGCCGGGGCGAAGCAGCTCGCCGACGCCGTCACTGCCGCCGCCACCGGCTCCGGCGCCTTGATCGCAGGGCTCCAGCAGATCGCGTCGGGCATCGGTCAGCTGGCGGACTCGGGCAACGGGTTGCCGGCGGCACTCTCCGCCGCGCAGCAGCTGCAGACCGGCGTGACGGCGCTCGTCGCCGGACTGGGTGACGCCACCACTCCGAACACCGTGCTCAACGGGCTCGCGCAGATCAGCGGCGGGCTCGGCCAGACCGCCACCGGCTTGACCGGTCTCGCTGACCCGACGACGGGCCTGCCGGCGGCGAAGGCGGGCGTCGACCAGATCGAGACCGGGTTGTCGGGGGCGGCGACGACCTCGATCCCACAGCTGCAGGCCTTGCTCGCCCAGGCACAGACGGTGCTCGGGCCGCTGCAGGTCCTCGACCCTGGCATCGGCACCGCGCTGACCTCGCTGACCCAGCTCGGCACCGGTCTGAGCGCGCTGCTGACCGCGACACAAGGCGCGGTCACCGGGCTGCAAGGCGTGAGCGCCGGCCTCGGTGACGCCGTGACCGGCGTCGGGCAGCTGCAAACCGGCGTCGGGCAGCTGCAGACCGGCACGGCGCAGGTCGTGTCCGGCGTCACGCAGGTTCAGCTCGGCCTGAAGTCCGGCAGCCAAGCTGCCCCTGGCCTGGCTGAAGGCCTGACGCAGCTGGTGACCGGATTGAGCGCCGCGGTCACGGGCGTCACGGCGCTGAACACCGGCATCGGCACGGGCCTGCCGGGCGCACAGACCATCAGCGACGTGCTCGGACAGCTCGCTACCGGCGCGTCGCAGCTCTCCGCAGGCGCCGACCAGCTTGCCTCGGGTGCGTCTCAGGTTGCGCTGGGCGACGCGCTCAACGCCAGCAGCCTCGCGGTGCTGCTGACCAACGTCGCGAAGCTGGCGGCGGGGGAGCACACCGCGCGAGTCGGTGCTGACCAGCTCTCCGGCGGGTTGGCGCAGCTCCTCACCGGCGGCAACCAGCTGGCCTCCGGCCTGGGTGACGCCGCTAGCGGGGCGGGTCAGATCAAGGACGGGCTCGCTCAGGCGAAGACCGGACCGCAACAGATCGTCGCGGGTGTGAAGAAGATCCGGACGAAGGGGACGCACAAGCTGATCAAGTCCGGGAGCGCGACCGCGTTGCAGTACGGCAAGGAGTACGGCGTGCTGCAGGCGCTCGACGTCAAGGCCGCCAACGGCGGGCTGCTCTACGACCCGCCGGCCGGCGCGACCGGTGCGGCGGCGTACAGCTACACCCTCGCCGCGGCGTCGCACACGAAGGCCGACAACGCCAGGCGCGGCGCGGCGGCGGTCCTGCTGATCGTCCTCGCGTCGCTGGTGGGGACGGTCCTCAAGCGGCGGGTCGTCCGGGTCGGCGAGATCGGATAGCGGCGCGGCGTCACGGTCGGCGGGTGCGGAAGATCGCGGTGCCCGGGATCAGCTCGCCGCGCAGCCTGCTCCACTGGCCCCAGGTGCGGTCGTGCCCGGCGGGCCACTCCGGTTCGATCAGGTCGTCGAGGACCAGCCCGGCCGCCACGATCTCGCGGATGCGGTCGCCGAG
>DASZYY010000086.1:0-4107 GCA_035545175.1 Mycobacteriales bacterium | reverse complement strand
GGCAAGTGCGTCGAGGAGTTCGAAGCGCTACAGCAGGTCCTCATCAGCGAACCTCGCCGCTGACGCCCAGTCGGCGATCGGCTTCGTTGTCGGCCGCTTGCGGGCCTTAGCCCGCGGCGCGTCCTTCCGCCTCGCCGCTCATCCGACTGGACGCCAGCGAAGTCGATACCGTCTGTTCGATCATGAGGGCTGAGCTGTGAGGCATGGGCGCCGCGCGCGGCTGATTCTCACGCTGCTGCTGCTCAGCGCGTTCACGCTGATCACGCTCGACTACCGCTCCGGTGCTCTCGGCGGGGTCCGCAAGGCCGCGTCGACGGTGTTCGGGCCGATCGAGGACGGGATCGACCATGTCGTCCACCCGATCGGTTCGTGGTTCAGCTCGCTCGGGCACCTGGGCAGCTACAAGCACGAGAACCAGGACCTGCACCGCAAGGTCGCCGAACTCCAGACCGAGCTGCGGATGTCGGCTGTGGAGCGCAACGAGTACCTCCAGGAGCAGAAGGTGCTGCGGCTGGCCGGGCTGGCCGACTTCACGACCGTCGCGGCCAGGGTGACGGCGTACGGCGGCGCCTTCGGCTTCGAGTCCACGATCACCATCAACCGCGGCAGCAGCAACGGGATCCGCAAGAACGAGACCGTGATCAGCGGCGCCGGGCTGGTGGGGCGGGTGGTCGACGTCGGCCGGAGCACCGCGACGGTCCAGCTCGCCAACGACTCCGCGTTCACCGCCGGAACCCGGCTGTCCACCGGCCGGCTCGCGGTCGGCGCGGTGAGCGGCAACGGCCGGGGCAAGGCGATGGACCTCACGCTGCTCGACAACACGGTCAGGCTGGCCGTCGGCCAGCAGCTGGTGACCTTCGCGTCCGGCCCGGGCGGCCCGTTCGTCCCCGAGGTCCCGATCGGCAAGATCACCCACGTCACCCCGGCGAACGGGCAGCTGGCCCAGACCGCCAGCGTCACGCCGTTCGTCGACTTCGGCTCGCTGGACATCGTCGCCGTCGTGGTCGCGGCCCCCAAGTCGATCCCGCACGACAAGCTGCTGCCGACCTCCCCGACCCCGGCTCCGACGGTCACGGTGACCGTGACGGCGAGTCCTGGCAGCGGCGCGTCGAGTGGCGGCAGCTCCCCGCCGGCGTCGCCCTCCACCTCGTCGGGCACGACCACGTCCCCGAGCAGCCACCCGACGAAGTCGCCATGACCTTCCAGCGGATCGCGCTTCGGATCGTCGTCGTCATCACGGTCGTGCTGGCCCAGGTCTGCGTGGTCAACCGGATGCACCTGCCGCTGGGCGGTCCTGACCTGCTGCTGGTCGTGGTCGTCGCGTTCGCCCTCGTGAGCGGCTCGCAGCGGGGCGCGGTGCTCGGGTTCTTCGCGGGGCTGGCGGCCGACGTGATGCCCCCGACGTACCACTTCGCGGGCGAGCTGGCGTTCGCGTACACGATCGTCGGCTACCTCGCCGGCATGCTCGATGCCGGCGACGAGAGCTCGGTCTTCACGATCATCTCGGTGGTCGCCGGCGCGTCGATCGCGGTCGTCCTGCTCTACGCGGCGCTCGGCGATCTCCTCGGCAACGCACACATCTCCGGCGGCGCGACGCTTCATGCGCTGGCGGGCACCGTTGTTTACGATGTGATCCTGGCGCCGTTCGTGGTCCCCCTCGTCTCTGCCGCGGCCCGCCGGCTGGAGCCGGTGGGATCGCGATAGCGCTGGTGATAGCTCCCACGCCCGCACGGATCGCCCGACCGGAAGCAACGTCTCGTGCCTGATCGCTCGCGCCTTCGGCTCGTCGTCCTCGGCGTCCTGGTGCTGTCCCTCATCGGGACCCTGCTCGGCCGGCTCTGGTACCTGCAGGTGCTCAACGCGCCCGAGCTGCGCGCTCAGGCGCTGAACCAGCAGGTCCACGACATCGTCACCGCCCCGCCGCGCGGAGAGATCCTCGACGACACCGGCAAGCCGTTCGTCGACAACAAGCCCGCTCTTGTCGTGTCGGTGAACCGCACCGCGCTCGACCGCATGGGCAAGGCCGAGGAGGAGGCGGTCCTGCGCCGGCTCGCCAAGGAGCTCGGCACGCCGTACAAGGTCCTCAACAACGAGACCACCCCATGTACGTACAAGAAGGTGCACACCGCGTCAGGTATTGAGGTGACATCCTCGCCCACGCCCTGCAACAACGGGCTCGCCTATCAGCCGGTCGTGGTCAGCGAGCTGAGGCCGACGCTCGCGGCCGCGCGCAAGGCGCTGCAGATCAAGGAGAAGCCGGAGGACTACCCGGGGGTCAGCGTCGAGCTCACCGCGGTGCGCCACTACCCGCGGCCGGACGGCGCTTTCGCGAGCTCGATGCTCGGCTACATCCAGCTCATCGGTCCTGACGCTCTCAACAAGCTGCCACCCAGCGAGCGTGCCGTTTACCAGAACGCGCAGGTCGGCGTCACCGGCATCGAGGCGGAGTACGAGAAGTACCTGCGCGGCACGCCGGGGGTGAAGCAGGTCAGCGTCGACCACGTCGGCGCGGTCACCGGAACGGTGAAGAACACCGCACCGATTGCCGGCGACAACGTCATCACGAACATCGACGCGGGCACGCAGGCCGCGCTCGAGCAGGAGCTGCAGGCCGCGATTGCCGCCGCGCGTCACAGCGGGTACACCGCCGACTACGCAGCCGGTGTCGTCCTGAACGCCCGAACCGGCGGCGTCGTGGCGATGGCCAACGCGCCGACGTACCCGCCGAACACGTTCGTGCCGAGCGTGAAGGCCAAGATCTACAAGCAGCTGCAGCACGCGGAGGGATCTCCGCTCGTGGACAAGGCCTTTCAGAGCGCGAGTCCGCCTGGGTCGACGTTCAAGCTGATCTCCTCGTCAGGGCTGATGCACGACGGGATGCTCGCGCCCGGCGGTTACGCAGACTGTCCGACGAACTTCCAGGGTCGTCAGAACTTCGAAGGGGAGAGCGGTCTGGGAGTGATCCCCTTGCGGACCGCACTGATCGTCTCGTGCGACACCTTCTTCTTCCAGCTCGGGTACAACGACTGGCTACGTGACAACCGCCTCGTCAACAAGGAGCACAAGCCTCCGGTCGAAGGCGTGCAGAACATGGCGCATGCTTACGGCCTGGGCGAGTCACCGGGCATCGACCTTCCCGATGGCGAGGTGGCGACAGGGCACATCGCCGACCGCCACAACACCGACATCAACTGGAAGCTGAACAAGAAGGACTACTGCGAAGGCGCCGCTCGACGACCGAAGGGCAGCTATCTGCAGCAGATCGATGCGCAGGACTGCAAGTACGGGTACATCTTCTTCCCCGGCGACCAGGAGAACGAGGACGTCGGTCAGGGCACGGTCACGGTGTCGCCGTTGCAGCTAGCCGTCGCGTATGCGGCTCTGGCGAACGGCGGAACGGTCTTCGAACCCCGCATCGCGAAGGCGATCGTCAGCCCGACCGGCAAGCTGATCAAACGGATCAAAGCGCCCGTCCGCGATCACCTGCCGTTGACGAAGTACGAGCTCGACTACCTGCGCAACGCGTTCTACGGCGTTACGACGTCCCACAACCCGCCTGGCACCGCAGTCGGTGCGTTCGCGGGCTTCCCGATGAGCCGAGTGCTTGTCGGTGGCAAGACCGGCACGGCCGAGTTGTCCCAAACCAGCGACGAGAACGGATCGTGGTTCGTGTCGTTCGGCGGGCCGACGGGGCAAAAGCCGCAGTTCGTCACGGTCATCGAGGTCAACAAGTCCTACCAGGGTGCGGTCAGCGCGGCGCCGTACGTGCGCAACATGTGGGACAAGCTGTACGGCTTCCGCGGCAACAAGGCGCTGTTCCCGAACGGTGTGCCCCCGAAGAAGCTGCCCAAGGTGCGTCTCGTCGAGGCGGGTCCGCCGCCCCGCCATCACAAGCAGGGTCCCAAGGCGTGACGGACTGGTCGGAGTCGACGCGGTCGGCTCCCGCATCGCTGCGCCGTGAGACGCTGCGCGCGCGCGCGTTGGGGCGCGACTCGTTTCTCCGTCAGCTCGACTGGGTGCTCGTCGCCACCGTGCTGGTGCTGTGCGTCCTCGGCTGCGCGCTGGTCTGGGCGGCGACGAAGCCGGCCGGGCTCGGCTCGACGTACC
>DASZYY010000085.1:0-9497 GCA_035545175.1 Mycobacteriales bacterium | reverse complement strand
AGGGGCAGGGTTTCGGAGCTCATCAGGACCTTCCGGGGGTACACGCCGCGGCTGTGTCCAGCAGCAGCAGGAGGCGATCAGGGAGGGGGTACGTTCCGGCGAGCACCTCGCGCGCCGGGCCTTGCACGGTTTCCGGGGTGGGTTGGTAGTCGGTGTCCTCGACGTCGACGACGTCACCGATCTCGTCGACGAGCAGGCTGACCGGCCCCTCCTCACCGTGAACGACGACGTTCATGGCGGGCTCGGTGGCCGGGCGCGCCACCATTCCGAGCCGGCGACGCAGGTCGATCGCGGTGACGATCTCCCCGCGCAGGTTGATCAGGCCGCTCACGATGTCCGGTGCGCTGGGTACGCCGGTCATCGGCTGCTCGCGCAGGACCTCCTGGACGTCGCAGACGTCGACGCCGAGGTAGAGGTCTCCGAGCATGAACGTGCACAGCTGACGAGCACCCATGGTTATGCCGCCGCCTCTTCATCGGTGGGAGCGAGATCGGTGAGCGCATGCCGCAGGACCTGGTCGACGTCGAGCAGGTCGGTGACCTTGCCCGCGATGACCCCGCAGCCGATCAGGCCACGGGTCGAGGTGCTGGACGGGACGACGTGGTCGGTGACGACGTCGACGATCTCGTGCACCGCGAGGCCGACTCGACGGTCGCCATCGGCGAACACGACGACCGGGAGCTCGCCCTCGCCGTCCTCGCCGTCCCGGACGCCTGCCACCAGGTCGCCCACCCGCAGCACCGGGAGCAACTGGTCGCGGTACTGCAAGACATGGCGGTCGCCGGTGCGTTCGAGGCGCGCCGGGTCGACCTCCTCGAGCCTGGCAACGTGAGCGAGTGGCACCGCCAGCCTGCGTCCGTCGGCGGCAGTGAAGACCAGCATCATGTTGTCGTCCGATGTCACGGTCGCGGCGGCTTCGTCGTCCGCCCGGCTTTGCTCGCGGCGTTCGCCGATGACGCTCGCCGCCTGCGCGATTCCGACTGCGTCGAGGATCAGCGCGACCCGACCATCACCCATGATCGTCGCGCCGGCGTAGAGGCCGAGAGTCTTGATCAGCCGGTCCAGCGGCTTGACCACGATCTCCTGGGTGTCGTGGACCTCGTCCACTACGAGCCCGAAGTGATGACCGTCCGCTTGCAGGACGACGACGTTGAGCGCAGTGTCGCCGGACAGCGTGGAGCCGGCGAAGCCGGTCCAGTCGGGCGCCTCGCCGCTGCCGAGAATCTCCTCCAGCGATACGAGTGGAAGCAGCCGGCCACGCAGCCGATGCACCGGCGCTCCGTTGACCAGCTCGATGGGAGACGGCGACGCACCGGGCTCGAGGCGCACCAGCTCGACCAGGTTCGCCTGCGGGATCGCGTACCGGTCGCCTTGCCGCCCGGACACGAGCAGCGCCGGAATGATCGCGAGGGTCAACGGGATCCGGACCCGGATCGTCGTACCGACGCCGAGCCGGGTCGACACCTCGACCGTGCCGCCGATGCGTTCGATGTTCGTCTTGACGACATCCATGCCGACACCACGGCCGGACACGTTGGTCACGGCGGCAGCGGTCGACAGACCCGGCAGGAAGATCAACGACAACAGATCGCGCTCGCTCATCGCCGCGAGCCGATCCGCGGACACGACCCCGCGCTCACGTGCGGTGCGGGCGACCTTCTGCGTGTCGATCCCTCTGCCGTCATCGCTGATCTCGATCACGACCTGGCCGGACTCGTGGAACGCCCGCAGGAGGAGAACCGCCTCCTCCGGCTTGCCGGCGGCTGCTCGCTCCTCCGGTGTCTCGATGCCGTGGTCGACGGCGTTGCGCGTGAGGTGGGTCAGCGGATCCTTGATCGCTTCGAGCACCGTCTTGTCCAGCTCGGTGTCGCGGCCCTCGAGCCGCGCCCGGACCTGCTTGCCGCAGCTCTGCGCCAGATCGCGCACCACTCGAGGCAGCTTCGAGAACACGTTGTCGATGGGCTGCATGCGAGTGCGCATGACCGCCCCTTGGAGCTCGCTGACGATCAGATCGAGGCGCTGCGAGGCGCGCACCAGCCCAAGGTCCTCCTGGTAGGTGCTGTGCTGAACGATCTGGTTACGGGTCAGGACCAGCTCCCCAACCATCTGCATCATGCTGTCGAGCAACCCGACGTCGACCCGGATGCTCGAGTCCGCCACCGAGCGACGGCGGTCGATGAGGCCCGCTTCGGCCTCGCCGAAGACACCGGTCGGATCCGAGGAAGGCTCCGGCGCGGGCTCGGTGTTGCTCGCCTCTTCCGCCGGCTCGACCGGCGCGGGCTCGGCGCAGGCCTCGGCGACCTCCACCGCTTCCGGCTCGGCTGATGACGTCGGTACCACCTCCGAGACATCCGCTGGTTCAGCCGGCTCTTCCGGTGCCGTCCCGGTCGAGGGGACCGCGAGAGACGCGAGCAGCCCGATCAGATCGTCGTGGTCGGAGTCGCCTTCACTGCCCGACGTCTCGATGTCGGCGAGCACCGCACGCACGGTGTCGACGAGCTGCAGCAACGCGCTTGTGATGTCTGGATCGAGCCGGAGCTCGCCGTCCCGCAGCAGGCTGAGCAGGTTCTCCCCGGTGTGCGTCAACCGCTCGAGTCGGGGCATCCCGAGAAAGCCGCTCGTCCCCTTGATCGTGTGGATCGTTCGAAACACCGAGCCGAGCAGCGCGCGAGAGTCCGGCTCCTGCTCCAGCGCGACGAGGTCGCGATCGAGCTGGTCGAGGTTCTCGTGGCTCTCGACGAGGAACTCAGAGACGATCTCGTCAAGCTCGTCCGCACCGGACACGCAAGAACCTCCTGTGCTGAACTCGGATCTGGGCTTGGTGACCACGAAGTCGGCCAGGTCACCTTCGCCGACAGCCCACCTCGCGGGTGGTTTCGCGGTCTCGTCACAAGGGGCTATCGGGAGTGGTCATTGCTCCGCCTCGATCCGCGCCCATCGCGTCCGATGGACGTCGCAATCCGTCCGCGACCGAAAGGACCAGGGGTGAAGATCCTTGTAGTCGACGACAGCAAGGCAATGCGGATGATCGTCATGCGCACGCTGCGTCAGGCCGGGTACGAAGACCACGAGCTCCTCCAGGCAGAGAACGGGAGCGAAGGCCTGTCGATGGTCGAGAGCGAGAGCCCCGGCCTCGTGCTCTCCGACTGGAACATGCCCGAGATGAACGGGCTGGAGTTCCTCAAGACGCTTCGCCAGCGCGGTAGTGACGTGCCGTTCGGGTTCGTGACTTCCGAGGGCACCCCGGCGATGCGCGAGCAGGCCTCCGACGCCGGCGCGCTCTTCCTCATCGCCAAGCCGTTCACGGCAGACACCTTTGCCACTCAGCTCGGCAGTGTCGTGACGTGAGTAGTGCGGAGCAGGCACCGGCACCACTCACGCTGCCCGACCTGCACAACCTGTCCGACACGTTCGAGATGGTGCTCGGGAAGGCGCCGGCCCTGGTCGACGCCGGATGGGCGCCCCCTGCCGGCGCCATGCCCGTGGCCGTCGGGTGCTACCGCGACGACGAAGGGCGGCTCGCGGCGCTGTTCTGGACCGACTTGGCCGTGTCGGCCGGCCTCGCGGCGGCGATGGCGATGCTGCCTCGGCAACGCGTCGCCGAGGTCTGCGAAGAGGGCGATCTCCCGAAGGACATGCGCGAGTCCGTCGGCGAGGTGTTCAACATCGCAGTGGGTGTCGTCGCCACGTCACCCGACGTTCACCTCCGGATGACCGGAGTCGAATGGCTCGCCGACGGCTTGAGCGATGAGATCTGCGACGCGTTGGAGTCGCCGCGTGCCGCACTCTTCGCCCGCGTCGACCTCGAGGACTATGCGGCCGCCGGACTGCTCAGCGTTGCGCTGCTCTGACGGACCCACCGCACCGATTGGGCATATCGGTCAACTGCCGCCCAGGTTCGGCTCACGACCATCGAGCACCCGCCGATGGATGTGCGAGCCGGAGCACCGCGGCGCTCCCTAGGAGGGAACGATGCAAGAGCTCGCCGACATCCTCGGCCGGGAACGGCTGCTCACCGAGCTGATGCTGTTCAAGGTGATCACCATGCGCCAGCTTCTGCTGGGCGGGGAGGCCAGATTCCTGTCGTGGGCGGCGGAGGAGCTGCAGCGCACCGAGACTCGGCTGCGAGCAATCGAGCTGCAACGCTCGCTCGAAGTGTCCCGCGTCGTCGACGAGCTCGGGATCTCACCCGAGTCGGTGACGCTGGACCTCCTGATGCGCTCGGCTGAAGAGCCGTGGCGCAGCGTGCTCGCCGAGCACCGGCGCCAGCTGCTCCTGCTGCACGCGGAGCTCACCGAGGTCGCGCGCAGCGTCCGACGGCTCGCCCACGAGGGCAGCGCGGCCGTCTCAGCGCTGATGGAGCGGCTCGACGACATCGGCGCGCACGGTCCTTCCTCGACGGATGGCGCGGCGACCTACGACGCCAAGGCCACCTGGTCGCAACCGGAGCGCGCCGGGGCCGGCTGGAGCCTCTGACCTATGGGCTTCCAGGCGCTGAGTATCGGCGCAAGTGCGCTCGAGGCGATGCAGACGGCCGTCGACACGGTGTCGCACAACGTCGCGAATGCGGCGACTCCCGGCTACACCCGGCAAACCACCCAGCTCGCTCCGGCGTACCCGACGAACGGAACCCCGGGCGCGGTGGGCGGCGGCGTGGTCGCAATCTCGATCACCCGGGCGCGCGACACGCTGGCCGACGTCACCTGGCGAAGCGAAGCCGCGACAGCGGGGGCGGCCACGGCTCGCTCGACCGTCCTCGACGATGCGCAGTCCGCCATCGGCGCCCTGTCCGGGCCCGGCAGCCTCTCCGGCGACCTCGGCACCTTCTTGTCCTCTTGGAACGCGCTGTCGCTGAATCCTTCCGACACCGCCGCACGCTCAGTGGTGCTGCAGGACGCACACCAGCTGGCCGACGACGTCAACTCCGCGGCGGCGCAGCTCGCAGCACTCGGCGACAACGTGCGAACCCAGGTCTCCGCAACGGTCGACCAGGTCAACCAAATCGCGACGCAAGCCGCAAACCTGAACAAACAGATCATCGCGGCGCGCAACGCCGGCCAGAACCCGAACGACCTCGAGGACCAGCGCGACAACGTGCTCGATCAGCTCAGCCAGCTCACCGGCGCGACGTTGCACGCGAACGCCGATGGTTCGGTCGACGTCTTCCTCGGAACGCAGTCTCTGGTTCGCGGCGTGACGGCCATGCCCCTCACGGCGACCGCGAACGGGGCGACGCTCGGCGTGACCTTCACGGGAGGCGCCACGGCGCCGGTCGGTGGCACCCTCGGCGGCTACCTCAGCGCGGCGAACAGCGATCTCCCCGCGTTCTCGGCGCAGCTGGACGACTTCGCCTCATCCGTCATCTCCGCGCTGAACGCGGCGCAGGCCGCGGGATACGACCTGACCGGTGCCGCCGGGCAGCCCCTGTTCACCGGAAGCTCAGCGGCAACGATGCAGGTAGCCGCAACCATGAACGCCAATGACATCGCGGCATCGGCAAGCGGGGCCGCGAATGACGGCAACAACGCGCTTGCGGTTGCCGCGCTCGCCACGCAGCCCGCAACGCCGGGCGGACAAACTCTCAGCAGCAGCGTCGCAGCAATCATCGGCAGCATCGGAAGCAGCGCCGCCGGCGCGGCGGCCACGGCGACCGCAAGTGCCACTGCCTTGCACAGTGCCACCGCTGCGCGCAGCGCAAGCGACGGAGTCGACCTGAACCAGGAGACCGTCAACCTCTTGCAGTACCAGCAGGCCTACTCGGCCGCCGCACAGGTGATCGCGACGGCCAACTCGATGCTCGACACGTTGATCAACAGGATGGGTGTCTGAGATGTCGGTGACCTCCAGCAGCCTGTTCGGCAGCCTCGCGGCCGACCTCGCCGGATCAAACGCGCTGATCGCGAAGCTGCAGCAGCAGATCGCATCCGGATCCCGGCTGTCGCAGCCCTCGGACGATCCGGTGGCCGCCGCGCAAGCGGTGCGGTTGTCATCCGCGCAAGGTGCCATCTCCGGCTACCAGTCGTCGGCGACCGACGCCACTCGCTTCCTCGGCGTCGCGGACTCGACGCTGGGCAGCATGACGACCGCGTTGCAACGGGTTGCGCAGCTGGCGACCTCCGCGGTGAATGCGACCAACAACGCCTCTTCCAATGCCGCCCTGTCTGCGGAGATCACCTCGTTGCGCGACCAGCTCGTCAGTCTCGCGAACGCCGACAGCGGGGTTCCGGGGCAATCGTTGTTCGGCGGGTTCTCGGCGGGCGCGGTGGCGCAGGTCGCCGGCTCATGGACCTATACGGGCGACAGCGGCGCGGTGAACCGGCAGATCGACGCGACCACGACCATGAGCGTGAACGACTACGGCAGTGGCGTCGCCGGCGGCGCCGACCTGTTCGGCTTCACCGCCGGCGCCGGCAACGACGTGTTCTCGGTTCTCGACCAGCTTGCCAGCGCCGTCGCCGCGGGAAACCCGGCCGGGATCACGGCAGCCCAGACAAGCCTCAGCGCCCGGAGCAACACGATCCTCGCCGCGCGCGGCGTCGTCGGGGCACAGGAAGCGCGGGTGACCTCGACGCAGACAGTGCTCGCGACGGTCAAGAACGACAACGCGGCACAGCTGTCCACCTTGCACGACACCGACGTGGCGCAGGCTGCGCTTCAGCTTTCCCAGGCACAGACCGGCTACGAAGCAGCGCTCAGCGTCGCGGCGCGCGTCGGGAGCCTGCCGTCGCTCGTCGACTTCCTGCGGTGAGCGAACGCCAACAGCTCACGGTCGTCCTCTGCGTCCGCCGTGACGCCACCGCTGCCGTCCGCTGCGTCCAGCCGATCGTCGATGCGGTTCCGTCGCACCTGCCTGCGGACCTCGTCGTGCTGGGAATCGGGATGGACGCCGATGCCGCGGCACCACTGCTCGCGCTCGAAGGAGCCGTGAGCATCCATCTCGCCGACGCCGAGGCGTCGCTGGGCTACGAGCTGCGAGATCGGGTGCGCGGCCGGGTGCTGGTTGTCGACGGCGACCTCGCTGCCGACCCGACCCCGGGCTCCGCCGACCGGCTCAAGAGTGCCGTCCAGGCGGCGATCCGATCCACCGATCCGGTGACCGGACCCGCGGTGCTCGCCTTCGATGCCGAGCTGTTGCAGCACCCCGCGGTACCGCTCGCCGTGGACCAGACCGCGCTGCGCGGGGTCCTGGAGATCGCGACTCGCCCGCATGCGACGGTGATCGCCCCTTCGGTCCGTCACGTCGCGCAACGGCCAGTGCGTGCGGAGTCGCTGCCCGCGGCCCCGCTCGTCACGGTGATCGTGTACGGCGCCGTCGCGCCGAGCATCGACACTCTGGCGCGGTTGCGCCAGCGCACCCGGGTGCCGTTCAACGCCGTCCTCGCCGTCACCGGGGTGACCGGCCAGCTTGCGACCAATGCGGCGACGCGTCACGCACTGGTCGTCGAGCTCCCGGCACCGGCGACCGACATCGAGCTGCTGAACGCCGCGCTGCCGCACAGCGACAGCGACGTCGTCGTCACCGTTCCGGCGGCAGCATCGCTGTCACGGTTCTGGCTCGAGGGCCTGCTGGCCGGCTTGCAGGCCGACCCGAACCATGCGGTGGTCTGGCCGGTCGACGTCGCGCCCAGCGAGCACCGGCGGCAGGTCGCTGCGTTGCTCGAGGAGGCCCGGCAGAAGGGCGGCGGCACGCAGGAGCGGCTGGCTGCAGCCGGTCCGGTCGCCGCCTTCCGGGGCGAGGCGATCCGCGGTCGCCTCCTCGACATCGGGTTCGAGTCGGCTGAGATCGCGTGGGCGGACACGTTTGCCGCGTTGCGCACCCTCGGCTGGCAAGGCGTGCAGTGCAACGGGGTCGCCGTGCACCAGCCGCTCGCGGCCGGTTCGAGACGGCCCACGCTCGGCCTGTGGCCAGGCGCAGCCGAGGAGGACGACCGTGCGGCGCTGGTGCACCGGCACGGCTGGCAGGCGCTGCCGGACGGCCTCACCGCATGCCTCATCGTGCGGGACGAGCAAGCGAACCTGCCACGCGTGCTCGCCAGCCTTGCCGATGTCGTCGATGACGTCGTCGTGTGCGACACAGGTTCCACCGACCGCACGATCGAGCTGGCGCTGGCGCTGGGTGCCCGAGTGATCGAGACGACCTGGACCGACGACTTCTCCGCGGCGCGCAACACTGTCGCCGACGAAGCGCGTACGGCGTGGATCGTCATGCCCGACGCGGACGAAGAGCTCGAATGCGCCGATGTCGGCGCGATGCATGCCGTCCTGCGCCGGTGCAGTGCCGACACCCTCGTCGTCCCGATCCGCAGCTGGGAAGGCCGGCGCGCCGTCGACGGGCGCGAGCTGACCTACCGGTACACGAAGCTCTACCGCAGTGACCGGGCCCGGCACCGCGGTCAGGTGCACGAGCAGCCGGTCGGCATCGACGGCGGCCCCGTCACCATGCAGTCCAGCGATGTCATCGGCTTTCGCCACTACGGCTACCTGGAGCACGCTGCTGCCGGATCGGACAAGCTCAACCGCAACATCCGGATCGCCGCGGCACGCCATGCGGACCTGCCGACGCCGGAGTCGGCGTACGAGCTCGGACGTTCCCTGTTCGGTGCACACCGGTGGTCCGAGGCAAAGGAGTACCTCGCACTCGCCGCAGCGGAGATGTCGACCTCGTCAAACTTGTACAGCACGTGCTGCCGCCTCCTGGCACAGATCGCGGTCGAGGACGACGACCTCGGAGCGGCCTTGCAATGGGGTCGAATGGGACTTCGGCACCGGCCGGGAGACGCCCAGCTGACCCTGCTGCACGTCGGACTGCTCGCGGGTGCGGGCCGGATCTCCGAAGCGCTGCGCACCCTCGAGAGCTGGGACCGCGCGGAGCGCGACGGCTTGCTGCAGGCCACGACCGCGGCGGACATCCAGCTGCCGAGCATGCGCGGCCTGCTTCTCGCGGCCCAAGGCGATGTGCGCGCTGGTCTCGCGCTGCTCGAGCGAACCGCCCGGGACTGGCCCGGCGTGTTCGACCACTGGCCCAACCTCGCCAAGCTCCTGCGAAGCCAGCACGACGACTGGGCGCGCCGGGTTGCGGTGATCGCCGCGCCGGACCCCAGCGCTCTGTTGGTCCGGCTCGACCAGTTCGCCGACGACGACCGGTTGCTCGTGTTGCGCGAGCTAGGCGACCTCGGCGTCGATGTGTCAGCTGCCTTGGCGGCCGTACCGCAGCCTCGTCCCGCGACCGACGACATCATCACCGCGACGGCGGTTGCACGCGCCGCAGAGCTGACCCGGCCTGACCTCGCCCTCAGCCAGTGGGAGCAGCTTCCGGATGGCCCGGACACCTACGCCGGCCGGCTGCGGTGCCTGGTGGCGTTGGGGCGGCTCGACGACGCGCTGGAGATCGCGCGCCTGATCGACCCGCAGACGGTGCCGGTTGCCGACTGCATGCTCGCGGCAACTCTGGCAGTCGGTAAGAGCGACCCGACGCTCGCCGGCGAGATGCTCGATGC